>JAFRLA010000013.1 GCA_017431465.1 Candidatus Saccharimonadota bacterium | reverse complement strand
GCAACCAAACAATATAAGGAGGTAAACAATAATGAGTCGCATGAAGAAACTCGAGACCATCGACGATTCCGAACTTTCTCCCTGTCCTAAATGTGAGGCAAACCCGGATGTGATGGTCTGGTATATCAAAGGTAGCGTTAATCGCAAGAACTACGCTGTCGTCTGCCCGAAGTGTGGGTATCGTCTAAAAGGCCGTATAAGTTCAATACTCCCGAAAAAGCGATGGCTCGCTGGAATAAGGAGGCTGAATGTTAAGCGGTATTTTTAATGCCATCTATGAGGTAATAACTGGCAAGAGTAGGTTTGTCTATTATTCTGTTTGGTATTCCGGCAAAGAGGTCGGACGTTATATGAGCAAGCGCGAAGCCCGCCGTGTTATCCGTGCGTTTGAATTGACCGGCGTTCTTACTAAAACAGTCGAGAAAACATGGTGGAGCAAGGTCGGAGCTTTACGTCGTGAGACAAATAGCGAATATATCGCCGCTTATTTTCACGGTTTTAGGGATTAAATGTTGGCGAGGTGGTGGATGGCGAGTTTTGAGGCCGAGAAGATACGAGAACGCAAGCTCGTTTGGGGGAGAATCATTTTCAGTAGCAAGTCCCATATCACAGTGATTACTCCTCAATATACAATTATCTTCCATCAGTTCGGCGCGCCAGCGAATCACTACTACACAGCGTGGCGACTGTTTCGCCAAGAACTCACCCGCCGAAAACTCGAGAGCCTTTACGACGTCTATAAATACGCTAACCGCTACGACATCACCCACTTCGTAAAGGGGTCGTCTCTGGACCGAGGAAGCGATACAAATAGAAAATTGGGAGAAGAGCACTGAAAAGTAAAGCGACAACGCCCGTGACTGAGAAACAAAAGAAACTGGTTAAAGCGATGGTAAAAACCGGCGGGAATAAAACCAAAGCCGGAATGATTGCTTATAAGACGAAGAAGCCCGCAAACGCCAAGAAAATGGCGGATAAGGCCTTAAAACAACCGAACGTCCAACAAGCCCTCGCTAACGAGCTAAAAAAGCAAGGCATTACGCTCGACGCAGCTATTGCTCCAATCGCCAAAGGACTTGTGGCAAAAAAGCGCGACTTAAAATATGGCGAGCTGATGTTTGACGAAAATGGCGAGCCGCTCGACGACCTCGACACCCAGCTTAAGGCCTCCGACCGTGCGCTGAAGCTCCTGCTTCCAAAAGATTCGCCCGAAGCCAATCTAAACTTTAATTTCAAAATCGACGCGACCAAATTCGGCGGCGAGTTTGTCAAAGAGGGAGAGATTGTAAATGAGTAAGATTATTGACTACAAGGGGTTTATCGAGAAGTATTTTACCATCACGACCATCGACGGCCAGATTGTGCCGATGAAATTAAAAGACGTCCAAATCTATTACTACAACCTAATTCAAAAAGAATACGGAGCAACGCTTGCGCCCGTCAGAGAAAATATCCTAAAATCTCGCCGTTTTGGGTTCTCTTCCCTGATTGACGCGATGTTCTGTGTCGATTTTATTTTAGGCGAAATCGGCAAGACCAACCTCGCCAGCGCGTCGGTTTATTCTT
>JAFRLA010000012.1 GCA_017431465.1 Candidatus Saccharimonadota bacterium | reverse complement strand
GTAAGCCTGAGTTTGAGGAGTTAGGCGCTTACCATGGGCATCTTCGGCGCGATTAAGTCTTAAACGAAATTTCCGAAGCATTTCTTGATTGATGTCTTCGGGATGCATTTCATGATCTAAGTCTTCGCCAGAAAGTTCATAAAAACGGTTCAAATATAGTTCGTAGTTTCGGATAGTGTTCAGAGAGCGACCGCGTTCAATCTCGAGATGTTCTAGAAAATCTTGAATTAAGTCGATGACGTAAATTTCTTTTCCGCTCATACTATAATTATAACACGTAAAAAAGTGGTGACTCCGGTGCGAGTCGAACGCACAACCTTTTCCTTAGGACGGAATTGCTCTATCCATTGAGCTACGGAGCCATCACTACTATTATACCACTTTAACGAGTATATTTCTCGTTGAGATCAGAGTAGTCGTAAAGTTCGTCTTCTTTGAACCAGAGAGCGACTTCTTTTTTCGCCTCGGCAACTGAACCGGAAGCGTGGACGAGATTAGGGACGCCTTTTTTCTTAGCGTTTGAGTAACCAAAGCTCATATGGGCAAAATCGCCGCGAATTGTACCCATGTCGGCTTCTTGCGGAGAAGTCGAACCGACGATTTTGCGAACCAGCGGAACTGCTTCGACACCTTCCAGACACATAGCGATAACTGGGCCGGTCATCATGTAATCGAGGTTAAATTTAAAAATCTCTTCGCCGGCGCGTTTGGCTAGCTCGCCGATGTCGTTATAATGAGCCTCGTATTGTTTTTCGTCTGGCATGACCATTTTCATACCAACGATTTTTAGGCCGACGCGCTCGAAACGGTGGACGATTTCTCCAACTAGCCCGCGCTGGACCGCATCCGGTTTACAAACAACTAGGGTTTGTTGTACTAAATCCTTGATTTCTTTTGTTGCCATATTCCTCCTTAAACTTTTCTTTATTATAACACACTAAGATGATATAATAGATATTGTGAGTGGAATGACGTTTGATGGGCAAAGAGAGGGGGAGGAGGTACTATTTATTTTTCGGCGGCATATTTTGACCGCGAAAAAAGGCCTGTTCTTTCTCATTATAATGTCTGTGCTCGGGATTTTGCCGCTAATTATGTGGCCGGGCGATTCGCGAATGTTCTGGATTTTTCTCGGAGCGTTTGCTATCGGAGTTCTCGGGGCGCTATACTCATATATATTATGGTATTTTTCAATTTATATCGTAACTAACGAGCGGATTCGGCAGGTTGTCCAGAAAGGTTTGTTTAGAAAAACGGTGGTTGACCTAGATCTGGACAAGATTCAAAGTATTTCGATGAATGTGCCGGGAATCTTTGGCGGAATTTTTGGCTACGGGACAATTGTAGTTCAGACTGGAGTCGGCGACCTCGTGATTTCGATGGTCTCGCATCCAAAGAAGGTTCATAATAAATTGCAAAATGCAGAAAGGAATAGTAATGGCTAAAGAGAAAAAGCGGACTGAGAAAGAGAAGTTGGATGAGCGCCGAAAGGAAGTGCTTTCTAAGGGTAAAAAATTTAAATACCCGATGCAGTATGCAAAACATCATCTAGTTTTGATAACTGTGATCGTGGCGGCTGTTGGGCTGATTGCGGCGGTGATCATTGGCTGGACGATGCTTTATAAGATGCAGGATACGGGCGATGTGATTTATCGTTTGACGCGGATTTTGCCGGTGCCGGTTGCGGAAATTGATGGCGAGAAAGTTCGGTATTCAGATTATTTGATGATTTATCGAAGTTCGATTACGCCGGTTGAGCGGCAGGGTTCAGCGGGGAGCTTGGCGGATTTTGATGGAATGAAAGATTATTACAAGCGCGAGGCTTTGACTGCGGCGGAAGATTTTGCGCTGGCGGAAAAGTTTGCGCGGGAGATGGGGATTACGGTTTCTGAACAGGAAATTGATGAGGCGTTTGATGAACATCGCCGGGCTGGGGGCGTCGATCGGAGCCGAGAGAGTTTCTTAAAAGTTTTATCCGATAATTTCGGAATGGACGAAAGAGAATATCGGCGTTTGCTATATCTTAGTTTATTAAAGATGAAAGTGGCAAAAGAGATGGATACTGAGGCTTTGGAGATTGCGGAGAAGGTCGAGGAACTGCTGGCTGAGGATGGCAGTTTTGAGCGAGTGCAGGAAGTGCTCGGGGACAAGATCGTTTTGGAGCGAACTGGGCAGATGGTCAGCCGGTTGAATGTTGATGGTGGGCGCGCGATGAAGGCGGCGGAACTTTCTGCCGGGGAAATTTCGGAGCGGTTTGTCTCGAATAATGGAGACGGGTATTATTTCGTCAAGCTGGTCGAGAAGAATGATGATGACGTCAGCTACGTTTCGATTAAGATACCGTTTACGGAGCTTTCGAAAAAGATTGAGCAGATCCGGAAAGAAGAAGGGAAGATCAAGGAATATATCCAGAGCGACGGCGGCAACAGCAACAACGGAGATGATAACGGAGCTCTTGCGAGCCCCGAAGAATAGTGATATAATAAGGTAGGTTTGCGGGTATCGTATAACGGTTATTATGTATCCTTCCCAAGGATGAGATCGGCGTCCGACTCGCCGTACCCGCACCAGCCAGGCTTATTTGACGCTCGCAGCTGGGCGTTTTTTGATGAATATGGTATAATATAGAGGAAGTGGGAGAACTTTAAATCTGTTTGTTTTTGGAAGAAGGGAGGTGGCGGCAAAATGAATCTTCCGAACAAACTCACGGTTTTTAGAGTTGTGCTAGTGGCGCCGTTTGTGGCGCTTCTGCTACTTAATTTCAAGTGGATAGCGCTTGCGATTTTTATCTTGGCGAGTATTACGGATTTTCTGGACGGATATCTTGCGCGGTCGCGTAATGAAATTACGGATTTCGGAAAATTTATGGACCCGCTGGCGGATAAATTGCTGGTTATATCGGCGCTAATCTGTTTCGTCGAGATGCTGAAAATCCCGGCATGGTTCGTGATTATAATAATTTCGCGAGATTTTATTGTATCGGGGATCCGGATGTTAGCGGCGGAGCAGGGCAGGACGATTGCAGCGTCGTACTTTGGCAAAATTAAAACTTTTGTCCAAATGGTGATGATCATAGCAATGCTTCTGGATTTGCCGTTTGATTGGTATCAAACTTGGGTGATTGGCTCGTTGTTCTGGCTAACTTTACTTGCGACAATAGCTTCGGGAGCAGATTACGTTTGGGAAAATCGTTCGGTGCTCAAGGACATGTAGCATGGCTCTAATAAAAATTGCTCGGATTATTCTTCCGGGCATTTTTTATTCAATTTGGCGGATCCGACGAGACTCGAACTCGCGACCTCTGCCGTGACAGGGCAGCGCTCTAACCAACTGAGCTACGAATCCATATAAAGGTACTTTCTAATTATATCGCAAATTTAGTTTTTTCGCAATATGTAAAAATGGAGCCGATGGCAGGGATCGAACCTGTGACCTGCTCGTTACGAATGAGCTGCTCTACCAACTGAGCTACATCGGCATCTAATCTATTATATCATAGACTAAGTAAAAACGATATTAAATAGGCCGAGCGAAATGAGGAGCATGATTAGCCCGGCACAGAGGACGCCGGCTATCACGGCGATGACGCTCTTTTTGAAGTCTAAGTCGAGGAGAGAAGCGGCGAGGGTGCCAGTCCAAGCGCCGGTACCGGGAAGGGGAATGCCGACGAAAAGGAATAGAGCGAAATATAGGCTTTCGCCGGTAGAATCTTGGAGTTTTTTGCCGGCTTTTTCGCCTTTTTTGAGGCAGAAATTACAGAATTTTTTAAGGGTTTTTTGACAGCTCTTATTGGCGCCCCATTCAAGGAAACGGCGGGCAAAAACAAAGATAAGAGGGACGGGCAGGAGATTGCCGAAGATGGCAATAACTAGGGTCAAGATTTCAGGAAGGCCAAGGCCGACGCCGATAGGGATGGCTCCGCGCAGCTCGACCAGGGGCACCATGGACACAATGAAGACAATCAGACAGTCAAAAATAAACATACTTTTATTATACCATATATGGTATAATAAATATGTTAAGATGAAAGAGATTTATAAGAATCATAAGGGGTTATTTTACCGAATGCTGATCCTGGCGGTTTTGGCGTTTGGGCTTTTTGTGTTTAGTATTGTAACGCTTTCGCCGTCTTCTTCGGTGGTAAAGACGGGATATAGCGATATTGGTAGTTTTGAAACAGTTTCGGTCGAGGAGGCTCAATCTGCAGGTGGGTATCAGGACGGAAGTTGGCTAAATATGCTTTCTTTCCCGATTTTAGCTATAATCCTCGGCGTTTTACATAACCTCATTGCAATTAAATTATACAAGCGACGTGGCGAGAGTATGGCGCGAGTATTTGTAACAATGAGCGCGATTCTGGCGGTTTTGGTGATTATCACATTGGCGAGACTAGTTGCAGAAGGTTAAGAGGCGAACATTATGATTAAAGATCCGAACGACATCGAACTTCCATTGGGGAAGAGGACGCGTCTTTATCGTTTTTTGGAGATTTTGCCAGGGGCGCTCAGCTATGGGTTTATTGCGCTGTTATTTATTTTGTCGCTAATTTCGCCGATACTTGGTTCGATCTATATTTTGATTATTGTTGCGATTACGCTAGTTAAGGCGATTGGCGTAGCGGCGAGAACTTTGCAAGGGTACAAAGTTGTAAAGCGAGCGATGCTAGTGGATTGGCATAAACGTTTGGAACAATTGAAAAATCCACATGAGAATTTTGAGAGATTGCGAGATGAGGGTTCTCGGGCGTTTGGTTTTTCTGAGCATGTTGAAAATTTGAGAATGCTCTCTGTTTCTCCGAAGGATTTCCCAGATCCTGGCAAGGTCATTCATGCGGTAATTATGGTGGCTTACAACGAGGGGATGGAGACTTTGGTGCCCTCGATTGAGGCGGTGCGCGACAATACGTTCGATAATAAACGAGTAATTTTTGTATTCGGTTACGAGGAACGAGGTGGCGAGCAAATGGAAAAGCAAGCGAAAGAATTGCGTAAAAAATTCAAAGATGATTTCTATGATTTTATTGCCGTAAAACATCCGGACGGCATAAAAAATGAGATAAAAGGGAAGGGTCCGAATCTATGCTGTGCGGCGCAGGCGCTGACCGAATATCTAGAGAAACATAAAATTTCTACAGAGCACGTAATCGTGACTTCGCTGGATAGCGACAACCGGATGAGCGAGAAATATTTGGATTATGTAGCTTATGAATATATCGTCCATGAGGAGCGACGGAGAATGGCTTTCCAACCGGTGTCGCTTTTCATGAATAATATCTGGGATGCGCCGGCGATGATGCGAATTATCGCAGTATCGAACTCGTTTTTCAATGTGATTAACACAATGCGGCCGCACGTTCTACGGAATTTTGCTTCACATTCTCAGCCTCTAGAGGCGCTGATTGAGATGGATTATTGGAGTAAGCGGACAATCGTAGAAGATGGGCACCAATTCTGGCGCAGCCTATTCTTCTTCCGCGGGAAATACGAGGTTTTGTCGATAAAAGTGCCGATTTATCAAGATGCGGTCATTTCGGATACGCTGTTTCAGACGATTAAGGCGCAGTTTGTTCAGCTTCGCCGATGGGATTATGGCGCAAGCGACGTGGCCTATGTTGGGGTGAGGTTATTTAACCGCAAACGTCGGCGAGGGATGGCTTTTATGCCATTATTCGCAAAGTTTATGCGACTTTTAGATGGACACGTAACGCTCGCGGTAATGAGTCCGCTAGTTGCATTTGGTGGATGGGTACCGTTAGTTTTGAATTTCCAGTCGCGGGACGTGGTAACTTATAATCTGCCGACGACAGTGTCGATTATTCAGATGTTTGCGACCATTGGCCTTTTTATCACGATTTTGTTGTCGCTAAAAATGCTACCGAAAAGGCCGGCAAAGTACCGAAAAGGGAAAACGGTATTTATGGTTCTTCAGTGGATTCTGATGCCGATTGTGGCGATTGCTTATCAGAGTGCTGCGGCGTTTTATGCTCAGACTCGTCTGCTTCTTGGTCGGTATATGGAGAACTTTGACGTGACGAAGAAGGTTGTGAAGAAGTAGCGGTATTGCTAGGGCGCTTCATGATTGCGGCGAGATTGCTGTCGCCGTCAAAATCGTCGTTAGGCTCATAGCCAAGCAGAGCGCGAACTAGCATTTTATAGGTCAAAAGCCCGACGGTTTTGCCCTGGTTATTGACGACCATGTAGAAGAATGAATTTGTGCGCAGGAAAGCGGCCATTGCTTGATCTAGAGTATAATCATTGCGCAAATAATAGACTCTTTCGTCGACATATTTTCCGGCGCGCTCGTTGGCGCGAATTTCTAGCGAGTTTAGACTTGCGGTGTGAATAATGCCGATGACCTGTTTGCCGTCAGAAGAGAGAACCGGAAAATGTGAGTAGCCGGTCTGAAAAAGTTTGTCCAACATCAGCGGACCAAGAAAATCGTGTTCGTAAACGAAAGTAATTTTCTCGCGCGGGAGCATAATATCGCTAACCTTCTTCTCACGGAAGGAAATTGCGCTAGCAAGAATGACCCGATCTGAGGCCGAGAGGACAGACATCGGGGTATTTTTGATAATTTGCAAGAATGCTTTTAGGGTTGGCGGACTATAAGTAGGAAGTTTCTCTTCTTCCGGAATGTCTTCCGTCAAGGTTTTTTCTTCAGGCTGCCCACGAAGCCGGCTCAATATTTTGTTCACGATGTCTTGCATATATGGTAACCTGCTCAATTTTATGGTAATATATTATATATAGTATATCATAAAATATTGAGGAGCAAAATGAAAAGTAGGTTCGGATTTTCAAAAATTGCAATTTTAGCGATTATCGCCGGGGCGGGGCTGTTGACTGCGATGATTACGCTGGCTTTAGTGCATAAAAAAGCGAATGAAGTTGACTATGATAAATATGACGCAAATGTGGTGATTGAGGGGACCGAGGATAATGGCAATATCCCTGACCATATTAAAGGTTCGGCGGATGCGCCAGTAAAGATTTTTGAGTATGCTGATTATCAGTGTCCAGGATGTGCGACGACGAACCCGCGCCTCAATAAACTGATCGAGGAGTATGATGGGAAACTTGCGGTAGTTTATCGGAACTTCTTGCTGTCTTACCATCAGAATGGGACAGCGGCGGCGTCGGCGGCTGAGGCGGCCGGGTTGCAGGGCTACTGGAAGCCATATGCGGACAAACTATTTGCGAACCAGAGTTCTTGGGAATATGCTGATGCGAGCGATAGGACGGATATCTTCGTAGACTATTTTGAAAAAGTTTCGGATGGCAAGGGGGATGTTGCGAAATTTAAGGCCGATATGGGCTCGGCGGAAGTGAAAAAGAAAATTGATTTCGATATGGGGTTAGGCAGAAAAGTTGATGTCCCAGGGACGCCGGCGTTGTATATTGACGGCGAATGGATCGATTTCTCTAACCACGGGACCGAGGAGAAGTTTTATGAACTCCTGCGTCAGAAGATCGATGCAAAATTAAATGCTGAGCAGGAGGCTTAAGATGGTGGAGCGAAAATTATCTGATGAATTAAAAGAAGCGCTTGGGAAAGAAGTTACCGTTTCGGGCTGGGTTAATTCTCGGCGTGACCATGGCGGATTGATTTTTATTGATCTGCGCGATCATAAGGGGATTATCCAGCTAGTCGTTACGCCAGATACTGCGGAGGCGTTTTCTTTGGCGGAGTCGTTGCGTGATGAATTCGTGATTACGGCGACGGGAAAGATGCGCGAGCGCGCGGAAGAACTGAAGAATCCGAATATTCCGACGGGTGATATTGAGTTGGTAGTATCTTCGCTCTCGCTTCTGAATAAGTCGGAGACGCCGCCGGTCAATACGCATGATGATGGGCCGGAGACGGGGGAAGATTTAAGGCTTCGTTATCGTTATCTTGACCTCAGACGGCCGAGTATGCAGAAGTTGATTTCGCGTCGTTCGGAGTATTATCAGATTCTTCGAAAATACATGACGGACCGGGAATTTATTGAGGTGCCGACGCCGATTTTGGCGAACTCGTCGCCGGAAGGGGCGCGCGATTTTCTGGTGCCGTCCAGGGTTCATCCGGGTAAGTTTTATGCTTTGCCGCAGGCGCCGCAACAGTTTAAACAGCTTCTGATGGTCGGCGGAGTCCCGCGCTATTTCCAGATTGCGCCGTGTTTTCGTGATGAGGATCCGCGCGCGGATCGGCTCTATGGTGATTTTTACCAGCTAGACCTTGAAATGGCGTTTGTGGATGATGGCGAAACGGTGAGGAGGGAAGTTGAGCCGCTGATTAAGTGTCTCGCCACTGATTTTGGCGGGAAGGAGCTGATCTTTGAGGAAGTTCCGCGGATTTCCTATAGAGAAGCGATGGAGAAATACGGGACGGACAAGCCGGATCTTCGGTTTGAGATGCCGCTGATTGAGCTGACGGAAGCTCTTTCTGGGACTGAGTTCAAGGTTTTCCAGTCGCCTTGCGTTAAGGCTTTGTGCGTTAAGGGCGGGGCTTCGCTGACGCGTTCGCAGATCGATAACTTTACTGAGCAGGCTCGAAAGCTTGGTGCTGGTGGTTTGGCCTATATTATTTACGAGAACGGGGAAGAAAAGTCGCCGATTGCGAAGTTTCTGAAGCCTGAAGAACTTTCCGAGATTAAGAAATTGACCGGCGCGGTCGATGGGGACGCGGTGTTCTTCGGTGCAGACACGCGCGAGAAGGTGAACAAAGTTCTTGGCGAGCTTCGGGTTTCGTTTGCGGAACATTTTGGCCTGCGCGACGATTCTAAGGTTGCGCTGCTTTGGGTCGTGGACTTTCCGTTTTATGAGTATAATGATGGTGAGAAGAAGATTGACTTTGGACACAACCCGTTTTCGATGCCGAAGGGCGGGCTCGCGGCGCTGGAGGCGGCGAAGACTGACGAGGAAAAATTGGCGCTTCTGGCGGACCAGTATGATATGGTGATGAACGGGTGTGAGATTTGTTCGGGCGCGGTTCGGAACCACAACCCGGAGATTATGCTGAAGGCTTTCTCGGTTCTAGGGTATGACGCGAAGTATGTTGAGGAGCGATTTGGTGGGATGCTTAATGCGTTTAAGTTTGGCGCGCCGCCGCACGCGGGTTGTGCGTTTGGGATCGATCGGATCTTTATGATTTTGATTGGCGCTTCGAATATTCGTGACATCGTGGCATTCCCGAAGAACGGTTCGGGCGTGGATCTGATGATGGGTTCGCCGTCTGTGGTGGATGACGACCAGCTAGCTGATGCGCATATTGCGGTAGTTGAAGAAGATTAGCTTACTATTGACTTTTCTAACCAAGTTTGATATAATTAGAGGTATAGTTAATTATCTTGTATCGAAATTAGTGTGGAGGCTGATTTCGGTCGGTGGTTAAAAAGAAAAGGAAATTATTATGATGAATCAAAAAGAAGCAGAACGTAGAGCGAAGTTGATGGCTTCGACGAAGGAACGTTTACCTCAGATTAAGAAGAATTTTGAGAACCGCCAGAAGGCGGCAAAAAGCGGCGCTCCCAGCGTTGATAAATTTGATGCGCTCCAAGATCGCCATTTTAATAGCAATTTTGAACAGGGCGGGAAGGATGCTCATCTGGTTGCTGGAAAGAAAAAAGCGGCTAAAAAGGCTGCGGGGAATGCTACTGCTGCAAAATCTGGTAAAAAAGCCAAGAAAGGGGCCGTACCAGAGGCGCGGAAAGTCAATCTCTCGGTTTCGACGCGCAAAGGCGATATGGTTCACCATCAGCGGATGTTGTCGCAGGATGTCAATGCGCAGGCGACGCAGCATATTATTGGCGTGCCAGTGAACAAATCTAAGTATAACGGTTACGATGGCCATCAGATTACTAATGCCAAACTGAAAAATATGCGACCAGATCCAGAAGGCGTTCGGATTATCCCGATTGGCGGGGTTGGTGAATTCGGTATTGGTAAAAACATGACGATTATTGAGTATAAATCGGAGATGATCGTTGTAGATATGGGCGTGCTTTTTGCCGGAAACGATTATCCGGGCGTTAACTACATGATTCCGGATATTAAATATCTCGAGGACAATCGTGACAAAGTCAAGGCGATTTTGTTTACGCACGCACACCTTGATCATATTGGGGCCTGCCGACATTTGCTGCCGAAATTTAACCCGTTGACGCCGATTTATGGCACTGATTTTACGATCGGAATGATCAAGAAGCAGATGTCTGAATTGGACGAAGTGCCGGATTTGAACTATCAGGTTGTCGACCCGTTTAAACATGAGAAATTCCAAGTTTCGGAACATCTCTCGGTCGAATTTATTCATGTTCTACACTCGATTCCGGGCTCGACGGCGATCGTGGTACGGACGCCAAACGGAGTAATTTATCTCTCTGGCGACTGGCGCCACGAAGAAAATCCGTATGGCAAGCAGACTGATTATGAGCGGATTGACGAGATTGTGAAGAACGAGGGAATTACGCTGATGCTGAACGAGTCCACGAATATTGATTCGCCGGGACATCACCCGCATTCAGAATATGACGTCGGAGATAATCTCGGTAAAGTAATGGATCACTATGCGAATGGGCGCGTAATTATTTCGTGTTTCTCGTCGCAGGTTTCGCGTATTGAATCGACGCTTCGCGAGGCGGCGGCGCGTGGTCGGAAAGTGGCGTTTGCCGGTTTTTCGATGATTAATAACGTTGAAGTTGCGCTGCGAACGAAGATGATTAAAGTGCCAAAAGATACGATTATGAAAATGGAAGACATTGTTAAGCTTCCGGATGATAAAGTTACGATTGTTTGTACTGGTTCGCAGGGTGAATTAAACGCGGTCCTTAATCGCATGGTAACTGGCGCGCATAAACATATCAAGATTAAGCCGACGGATACGATTGTGTTCTCGTCGAACCCGATTCCGGGGAATGAGCCACACGTAGTTTCTACTGTCGATGGGCTATTGCGTGAGGGTGCGCAAGTAATCCAGAACGGAAAAACACATCTTAATAATATCGGGCCGCTGCATCTTTCGGGCCACGCATATTACGAAGACCATGTGGACTTTTTGGAGCGGACGCGGCCGCTGAATTATATGCCGTACCACGGTGAATTCTATATGCTTGAACATAATGCAGAGATGGCGGATAATGTTATCGGGATTCCGAGGGATCGGATCATTGTTTCGGATGATGGCGATATTGTCGAGCTTTTGCCGGACAAGAAAATTCGCAAGAACGGTCGGATTCCGGCTGGGAACAAGTTGTATGATGACGCAGACCAGGCAGTACACGAGGCGGTCGTAAAGGATCGAATCCATATCTCGCGCGAGGGAATTTTTGTGATCGTTTTGACGGTTTCGAAAAAGACTGGGCATCTCATAAAGACCCCGGATATTGTGTCTAGGGCGTTCATTTACCTCGATAACTCGGAGGAGTTAATCGGGAAGATTCGCCATTATCTTCGCCAAAAAACTGATAAATCGATTTCGACGGACCCGGAACTGAAGGTCTTAAAGGAAGAAATTAAAGAAGACGTAACTCATATATTGTTTGATTCTACGGGTCATACCCCGATTGTTATTCCAGTAATTAATAAAGTTTAAGGCTTGCGAGAGACGAGGTTTTTAATGGCGGTGCGCTGGTTTTTCTTGGCGTGGGCGGTTTGGTCTTTCTGGCCTTTGATGTCGTTGTCCATGTGGCTGGCTTTTCGGGCGGCATAGGTCGAGAAGATAGTGTCTAGTATAAAAATGCCAAGAAGTGCTAAGCCGAGAGCGACGACGAGTGGTACGGGCAGGGAATTGATAAACGTGGTTAGGGTCGGTTCGACAAAATAAATGAAACCGCAACCGACGAAGCCAAACGACAGAGAACTGAGTAGCCCGATGCGGCCGTTTAAGTTGACTTTTTCGATGTCGGAGTAGTCCCACCATCTAATGTTGAATAATTTTTCTAAGACGTAACTAGTTGTATACTCGAGCGTGGAACAGACGGCGACGATAGTGATGAAGGCAAGTAGGGGGTTCTCGCGAGCAAAATTGCTGAATAGCATAATTAGGAGACCACCGAAACCGTAAATTGGGCAATATGGTCCGAAAAGGAAACCGCGGTCGCGAACTTTTTTGTAACAGACTGCACAGAAGATGGTTTCCCAGATATAGCCTGCGACAGAGAATATCGTGAAATAGAGAATAATCTTCGCGAATTCGTTCATATATATTATTATATCACAGTGTGGTATAATAAAGAGGTGAGCGCCCGGATGGCGGAATTGGTAGACGCGCTAGTTTCAGGTACTAGTGATAGCAATATCGTGCAGGTTCAAGTCCTGTTCCGGGCACCATCACAAAGGAGGTTTTATGATTAAATTTAGTGCGGGGGAAGAATTCCAAATTGATGTTGAGCCGGCGAAATCGGCTTTTTTGAAGGTTAAAGAAATGGAGATGTCGGGGTGGCTAGACGTAGCTCGGCTTTCTGGACAGGTGCCAGAAGTTTTAGCGGCGGCGGAAAAGATTCGCTCTGATTCGGATTTCCTGGTTTGTATCGGAATTGGCGGTTCGTATCTTGGGCATAAGGCAGTAATTGATGCTTTAGCCGCGGGCGCGTCGTCTCGGACAAAAGTTTTGTATGCGGGCAATTCTTTATCTGGGTTTGCGCTAGAAAAGGTAATCTCGGAGATTGGCGATAGTGATTTTTCGATTAACGTGATTTCGAAATCGGGGACGACAACTGAGCCGGCGGTAGCGTTTCGAATTTTTAAGAAGATGTTGATTGAAAAATACGGTGTTGAAGGTGCGGCGCGAAGGATTTACGCAACGACGGACGCAAATTCGGGGGCGCTTCATGCCGAAGCGGTAAAAAATGGCTATACGCGGTTTGTGGTGCCGGATGATATCGGTGGTCGCTATTCAGTTTTGACGGCTGTAGGGCTGCTGCCGATTGCGGTTTCAGGAATTGATATTCAGGCGCTGATTAGAGGAGCCGCTGAATGCTCGAAAGATTTAGACTCGGCATTTGCGTATGCTACTTTAAGAGCATTGCTGGCCTCGCGAGATTTTGACACGGAAATTTTAGCTTCATTTGAGCCGAGGCTCGCTACTTTTTCCGAGTGGTGGAAACAGTTATTTGGCGAATCTGAGGGGAAGAATGGCCAGGGTATTTTCCCGGCGGCGGTAAACTATACAACGGACTTACATTCTTTAGGCCAGTATCTTCAGGATGGCCGGCGGAATATTTTTGAAACGATGCTTATTGTGCCGGATACTAAATGCAAGATTCAAGTTCCAGAAATGGATACAGATGTGGACGGACTGAAATATCTAGAGGGGAAGTCTTTAGCGTTCATTAACGAGAAGGCACAGGAAGCAACGGTCGAGGCTCATCGGGCTGGTGGGATTCCAGTTTTTGAGATTTTGGCTCCGGCTTCGATGGGACTTGCGGCGGAAACGCTGGGCGGATTGATTTATTTCTTCGAGGTCGCTTGCGCAGTGTCGGCGGTGATGCAAGGTGTGAACCCGTTCGATCAACCGGGCGTAGAATCATACAAAAAGAATATGTTTAGACTACTGGGAAAACCAGGCTTTTAGTGGTATAATTAGATTATGGTAAAGAGTGATGGAAAGGTGCTTTTGATTGTTCCTGCCTATAATGAACAGGAAAGCATTCTTTCGACTTGCCGATTGATTATGGAATACGCGAATGGCTATGATTTGATCGTGATAAATGATGGCTCGACGGATAATACGGAGCGGATTCTAGACGAGAATCACATCCCGCATATTGAATTGGTCGAGAATTTGGGGATTGGCGGGGCGGTTCAGACCGGTTATCGATATGCGCTGGAGAATGGCTATGATGTAGCGGTGCAGTTTGACGGAGATGGGCAGCACGATATTGAGAGTGTCGAAGATTTAGTTCGGCCGGTGCTTGACGGTGAAGCGGACATGGTAATTGGGTCGCGGTTTATTAAGAAAGATTTAGAAAATTTTCGCTCGTCGGCGGCACGGCGCGCGGGGATTAAGATTTTGTCAGGTATGATTAAATGGAAAACTGGGCGTAGGATTTATGATACGACCTCGGGCTTTCGAGCGGCTGGTCGCGAAGTAATTCGGCTGTTTGCCGGCGAATATAGCAGTGAGTATCCAGAGCCAATTTCGACGGCGCAAGCTTTATTGAATGGTTATAAAATAGCAGAAATCCCGGCGAAAATGAAAAGCCGGAGCGGAGGAAAATCGTCAATTTCGGGGATACATACGAGTATATATTATATGGTCAACGTGTTCTTATGTATTATAGTTTTAAGGAGGAAAAAATGAGTTTAGGACTCTCGATTTTATTAGTAATTTTTTCAGCGTTGTGGTTTATCGCAATCATCATTGCAATTTATACGGGCAAAATCTCGGTTCGCTATTCGATCGTTTGGTTTTTTGCGGCGTTGATGTTGCTGGTCGTTGGGCTATTCCCGGGTTTGATGGAATGGGTAGCTGGGATTTTTCATTTTGAGTTAGTCTCAAATCTTGTTGCTGGAGTTTTGATTACGCTGCTCATGATTATTACGTTTGTTTTGACTTTGTTTGTGACGAAACAAAAGAAACAAATTAATTCGCTGATCCAGGAAGTGTCGATTTTAAGGAGCAAATTGGAAAAAGATGACAAAAGAAAATAGGCTGAAGAAGAATTTTATCTGGAATACGATTGGGTCGTTTTTGTACTCGGCGACATCGCTAGTGTTTTTGGTGATTGTGGCGCGGTTGAATAGTCTAGAGGATGCCGGAATCTTCACTTTCGCATTTTCTAATGCCTGTGTTTTCCAGGTTTTTGGAACTTATGCAGGTCGTTCTTACCAGGTAACTGAGAAAGACGAGAAACTGAACGATAACGCGTATTTTTACAATCGTTTAATTTCGGTGCTTCTAATGATCATACTCGGCGTTTCCTTTGGGCTAGTGCGCGGATATGACGGCTATAAATTTTTGATTGTGTTCTTGCTGGTTTTGTATAAAGCATTGGATGGTTTTTCGGAAGTTTTGTATGGGATTATTCAGAAAAACGACCGACTTTATCAGGTCGGTATCTCGCTGTTTTTGAAAGGCACATTTCAGGCGATTGCGTTTTTTGCGGTAGATTTCTTGACGCATAATATTGCTTTAGCGTCGCTGGCTTTATCGGCGGTGAGTGTAGTCGTAATGGCATTTTATGATTTTCGAATGGTTAAAAAATGTCGCTATAAGTTGAAGAAAATCGACTGGAAACCGAGCCTGCGGATTTTCAAGGTAGGATTTTTCACTTTTCTATTCATGCTTCTGACGCAGTATCTGATTAACGCGCCGAAGTATGCGATTGATAATAATCTAAGTGCGGATAACCAGACGATTTATGGGATTATCGCGATGCCGGCGACTGTGTTAATTCTCGCGGGCAATTTAGTAATTTTCCCGTTCTTGACGAGAATTAAGAAGTTTCTGAAACATAAAGAAATAGGAAAACTTAATGGGTTGATCGGCAAAGTTTCGGCGGCGATTATTGTTTGCGGGGGATTGGGGATATTGGCGAGTTTGCTGTTAATTGTGCCGCTATTCCAGTTGCTTTACGGGATAGATACTTCGGCGCAACTCGTGGATACTTTGATTATTATTGCTGGAGCGACATTGTTTGCGGTAACAGTAGTGCTTTCGAACGCTTTGATTGCGATGCGGCGAACTGGAAGTCAGGCGATTATTTTCATTACTACTTCGCTCGTGGCGTTGGTTCTGTCTAACATGATGGTAAAATCAAGCGGCATTTTTGGCGGAGCGCTGGCTTATGCAATTTCGATGATGATGCTGCTATTATTATATGTGGTGGCGTATGTTTATTATGCGAGAAAAGAGAAGGAAGCTTAGATGAGCGAGCATAAGTTTGTAGTTTTAGCGTATAAGGAAAGTGAGTTTTTAGAGGACTGCATAAAATCGGTTTTGAATCAGAAATATCCGAGCGAAGTTGCGATTGCAACGACGACGCCGAACAAACATATTAAAGATTTGGCGAAGAAATACAAGCTACAGGTTTTCGAGACGAAACACACGACGATCGGCGGGGATTTTGATTTTGCGATTTCTTGCGGCGGGAAAACGCCGCTCGTAACCGTGGCGCATCAAGACGACGTTTACGATTCGGAATATTCAGCGCGGATAGTTGAAGCATACAAGAAGGCGGGGCGAAAAGCGCAAATTATTTTCTCGGATTATTACGAGATTAGGAATGGTAAAAAGGTCACTACAAATACGAACCTGAAAATTAAGCGGATTTTACTTTTCCCGCTGAGGTTTCGAGGGCTTTCTGGGTATAAGTGGGCGAAAAGATTTGTCTTGAAATTCGGGAATGCGATTTGTTGTCCGGCGGTGACTTTTAATACTGGGCGAATAAAATTGCCAGTATTTGAATATGACATGACTTGTGATGTGGACTGGCACGCATGGGAAGTATTGTCGAAAAAAGCAGGGAAGTTCGTATTCGTGAACGAGAAACTAATGGGGCATAGGATTCATGAAGAGTCGGAAACGAGCAACACAATCAACGACGATCGGCGAAGCGCGGAAGATTATGAGATTTATCAACGATTTTGGCCAAAATGGTTGGCGCGAAAATTCACGAAGGCTTACAAAAATAGTGAAAAAAGCAACAAAGTTTGATATAATATAAGCATAAGAATTATGCATAGGAGTGGGAAATGAGTCTAAAATATGAAGGTCCAGTCGTATTAGCCGTCCTAGACGGCGTAGGTCTTAGGAATGAGCTGGCAGGGAACGCAGTGAAACAGGCGCATACGGAATTTTTGAATATGGTAGTAAATAATTATCCGACGTTGGCTCTTTCGGCATCGGGCACGGCGGTCGGAGTTTTGCCGGACGATATGGGAAACTCGGAAGTTGGACATAACGCGATCGGCAGCGGTCAGATTGTAAAGCAGGGGGTTGCGCAGATCCAAGAGGCTTTTGACACGGGCGCGATTTACGAGTCGAAGGCTTGGAAAGAGGCTATTAGCCATGCGACCAAGAAAGGTGCGACGCTTCATTTTGCAGGAATTTTATCAAATGGCAACGTCCATAGCTCGATTTATCATCTGGAAAAAATGATTGATAAAGCGCATTCTGAAGGCGTGAAGAAGATCAGGATTCATGCGGTTTTGGACGGGCGCGATACGCCGCCACAATCGGCAGATCAATATGTTTCAGCAATAGAGGCGCTGGTTAACCAGTACCCGGACCACCCAGATTATCGGTTTGCGTCGGGTGGCGGTCGAATGATCTTTGTCGCCGATCGGTATGAGAACGACTGGGGCGTAGTTAAAGCCGGTTGGGATGCGATTGTGCATGCTGAGGCTCCCTACCAATTTTCATCGGCGTTAGAAGCGATTAGTACTTTTCGGGCTGGCGATCCAAATATCCAAGACCAGTATATCCCGCCGTTTGTAATTTGCGAAAACGGCAAACCAGTAGGGAAGGTTAAAAATGGAGATGCGTTTATCTATTTTGATTTTCGAGCGGATCGAGCGATTGAAATTGCGCAAGCCTTTACCTATAATGATTTTCCGTATTTTGATCGCGGGGATAGGCCGGATGTGTATTTTGTCGGGATGACCGAATATAATTCCGATACGCACGTGCCGGAACACAGATTAGTTGAACCGATTAAAATTTCGAATACGCTGTCGGAAGTTTTGAGTCATAAAGGTTTGAAACAGCTGGCGGTTGCAGAGACGGTAAAGTTCGGACACATTACATATTATTTCAACGGCAATAGTTATGAGAAGTTCCCGGGCGAAGAGCAGGTAGAAATTCCTTCGGACACGGTGCCGTTTGATACGCGGCCGTGGATGAAATCAGCAGAGACGGCGGACGTAGTGATTCGCGATATGAAGAATTACGATTTTGTCAGGTTGAATTTTGCGGGCGGCGATATGGTTGGGCATTTTGCTGAGCTTGAGCCAACGATTACGGCGCTTGAGGCGATTGACATCCAATTGGCACGGATTGCGCGCGAGGTCGATGCGCTCGGCGGGATCTTACTGGTTACGGCGGATCATGGAAATGCCGAAGAGCTAGTGGATGCAGAGGGCAATCCGAAGACTGCGCATACGACAAATCTGGTGCCGCTGATATTCTACGATAATACAAAAAATCGTGAGAAGTATAACGTGATTGAGAAACTTGCGGACAGTGGCTATCCGGGGCTTTCTAACATTGCGCCGACGGTGGCGAATTTGTTAGGGATTGATGAGCTGCCGGAGAGCTGGAACCAATCGTTGATTTCTGCTAAAGAATAGAGTAAAATAGAGATATGTTAGAAATCGGTTTGATTGTTGGAATTACAATCTTAACGGCGTTCGTTTCGCTGGCGGGTGGTTTTGCGCTGCTGACAGATTCTAAAATTGCGCGCGGTTTTCAGAAATTCTCCATGGTTTTCGCGGTAGCCGTGTTGCTATATGCGGTATTTGGCGATATTTTGCCAGAGGTGTTTGAGGATGGGGACCTGCCAGAGTGGCTAGTATTATTATATGTATGTCTAGGGATCGGGATTTGCGAATTAATCTCGGTTTTGGCTGCGCATTTTCATAGACACGGAGATGATGAGAAAGTTCTAAAGAACCAGCGCCAAGCGACCGCAATGCTGATTGTCGATAGTATTCATACGGCGATGGACGGGATTGTAATCGGAACTTCGTTTGCCGCAGGGCTAGGGACAGGGATTATCTCTTCGGTGGCGACAGCGGCGCATGAGATTCCGCAAGAGATCGGTGATTTCGCGATTATGCAGCGTTCGGGAATGAAGCGAAAGCGGATCGTAAAGTTGCAGATTCTATCGGCGCTGATTCTGACTCCGTTTGCGGTTTTGGCGTATTTTGTTGGCGATAAGGTCTTGCCGGCTTTGCCGACTTTAATGTCGTTCGTTGCCGGATTCTTCTTGTATATTGTCATTGGCGAAGTCATTACGTTGATTCAATGGTTATTAGGTAAAAAAGGAGGCAAGCATGCCAAAAATCACTAAAGCGATTATTCCGGTAGCGGGATGGGGAACCAGGAGATTGCCAATTACGAAAATTATTGAGAAGTCGATGTTGCCGGTTGGGAACCGACCATTAGTAGATTACTCTGTGCAGGAATTGATCTCGGCGGGGATTACCGATATTTATATGGTAGTTTCGAATACTGAGCCTTGCCAGGTACGTGAGTATTATCGAGACAATGTTGCGTTGAACAAATATTTGACCGAGCGAGGAAAGATGGACCGGTTGGAGCTGGCGAAGACTTTGCCGGATAATGTGCGGATTCATTATACTGTGCAAGATCCTTCGGGGAAGTATGGAACGGCGGTGCCGATTGCGATGGTGGTTGAGGAATATAATATTGACGAGCCAGTGATTGTGTTTATGGGCGATGATTTGATCTGGAATCCAAATGGCCCGTCGGCGGCGGAGCTGTTGATGAATGGAGTTACTGAATCTGGATTTGGCTCGGCGATTCTAGGTCTTACGATGGACAAATCGGAGATTTCGAAGTTTGCGGCTCTGTCGCGCGATGACGAGGGCTGTCTTTCTGGGATCGTAGAGAAGCCAGCGCCAGAGGAGGCTCCGACGAATTTGGCGAGCGTTGGAAAATATGTATTGTCGCCAGAATTGCAGCAGGAAATTGTAAAGTATGTCCATGAGAATGATTTTGGCGCAGGTGATCAGGAATACATGATTACCGATCCGATCGATACCTTTATTTCGCGTGGGGGACGAATGAAAGTGATCGAGGCGGAAGGAGAGCAGCTGGACGGGGGGACGCTTGAGGGCTGGATCCATGCAAATAATGTAGTTTGTGGCGGCGACGCCTAGATTTTGTTGTGTACAAAATATTCATCCTGTGATATAATTTTTGTATGAAAGAAATGCGGAGTTATCAGCAAGAGATTGGCTCGGTTGTCGAGCATCTTAGAATGGATAAAAGTTTGACTCAGGCGGAGCTCGCAAAGGAACTCTCGACTTCGCAGTCGGCGATTCACAGAATTGAGAAAGGCGAACAGAACGTTTCGCTGGAGATGATCAAAAAACTTTCGGACTATTTTGGGAGCCCGATTCTCTCTGTTAATACTGAGCATTCTCAGGGCTTAGTCGTACGTGGAGGTCAAGAACTTTCGGGCGAAATTACGACAAATACCTCGAAAAATGCGGCGGTCGGGCTTTTGTGTGCCGCGCTTCTAAACTCGGGGCGGACAGTCTTAAAACGGGTGGCGCGAATCGAAGAAGTGTTTCGGATTATCGAGGTTTTGGAGTCTATTGGAGTAAAATGTCATTGGAAAAATCGTCGGAGAGATCTGGAAATTATACCACCACGTGAATATAATTTGGCGAAGATGAATATTGGCGCGGCTAGGCGAACACGGTCGGTAATTATGTTGCTGGGGCCGCTGCTTCATAAGTTTTCGGAGTTTCGATTGCCATATGCAGGGGGCTGTTCTCTCGGAGTGCGAACGATTGACCCGCACCTTCGGGCGTTATCGAGTTTTGGGCTGTCGGTTGACGCAGTGACGGAACCTGGCTTTTATCTGGCGAAAGTGACGCGGGGAGCTGGCATGCGCGGGACTAATGCCGGGACTGGCGCCAATGCAAATCCGTATCCGGAGAAACGGATTGTATTGATTGAACGGGGAGACACGGTAACTGAGAATGCGTTGATGGCGGCGGCGCTTTATCCGGGGCGGACGACGATTGTCGGGGCTTCGCCGAATTACATGGTTCAGGACGTCTGTTTCTTCCTGGAAAAGTTAGGAGTAAAGATTGAGGGAATCGGGACGACTAC
Source organism: Candidatus Saccharimonadota bacterium (assembly GCA_017431465.1). GTDB lineage: Bacteria > Patescibacteriota > Saccharimonadia > Saccharimonadales > Saccharimonadaceae > Nanosyncoccus. The sequence goes on along the minus strand of JAFRLA010000012.1, from coordinate 61,448 downwards.
GCTGACGATTACGGGCTGTCGGAAAATTGATGTCGATGTGGAGTATTCGCCGTCAGAGGATCCGATTGAGGCGATGTCGTTTATTGCGGCGGCTATTGCGACGCACTCGGAGATTAAGATTACCCGTGCGCCGATCGAGTTTCTAGAAGTGGAACTTGAGGTTTTGAAGAGCATGAATGCGAAAATCGAGGTTTCAGAAGAGTATTTTTCGGCGAATGAGCGAACTAGGTTGGTTGATTTGACGATTAAAAAGTCGGACTTGGTAGCGCCCGTGGACAAGATTCATCCGATGCCATTTCCGGGGCTAAATATCGATAACCTGCCGTTTTTTGCAGTGATTGCGGCGACGGCTAGAGGTCGTACACTGATTCATGATTGGGTATTTGAAAATCGGGCGATTTATACGGCAGATCTCGCAAAGTTGAACGCAAAAGTGGAGCTTTTGGATGCGCACCGAGTATATGTGGAGGGGCCAACGAATTGGCGGGCGGCAGAGTTGGTATCTCCGCCGGCGTTACGACCAGCGGTAGTAGTTTTGATTGCGATGTTAGCGGCGCCGGGGATGTCGATTCTGCGCAACACGTATTCGATCGACCGGGGGTACCAGAATTTTGCTGCTCGGCTCAGGCATCTCGGAGCGGATATTTCGCCGCTTTCAGGGATTTAGTCACAGCTTTGTGGTAAAATAGAAAGGTGGAGAACGTGGAGGATAAAATTTTTCGGGGGTTAAATCCAGCGCAGAAAAAAGCGGTGGAGATTTTGTCGGGGCCGCTGTTAATCTTGGCGGGGGCAGGTTCAGGGAAAACCAAGACTTTGACGCATCGAATTGCGAATCTGCTGGCGCACGGCGTATCCTCGCGCAATATTCTCGCGGTTACCTTTACGAATAAGGCGGCAGGAGAGATGCGGCGGCGGCTCTGGCGACTGCTCGAAGGCGGGCCGGGCGGCGCGGGTGCGCTGGGTGCGAGTGCGGGCGCAGGTGCGGGTGCACTAATCGAGGCGCCACGGGATTTTATGCCGTACATGGGGACTTTCCATGGAATTTGTGTTAGGATTCTACATATCGAGGCGGCTGCAGCAGGAGTGAGCCCAAATTTTGTGATTTATGACACTGACGATCAGATAGCTCTGATCAAAAGAATTATGAAGCGGCTAGAGATTGATCCGAAGAAGGTTAAGCCAAAGATGGTTCAGGCAATAATCTCGAAAAATAAGAATAATGGGACGAGCCCAAGCGAGTATGCGGATGAGGCGTATTATCCAGACCAAAAGAAGATTGCGAAGATTTACCAGGAGTATGAGATTGAAAAAGATCGGGCCGACGCGTTGGATTTTGATGATTTGCTTTTGAAGACGGCGCAAGTGTTTCGCAAAAATGCAGAGGTGCGAAAGAAGTGGCAGGAGAGGTTTCAGCATATCCTGATTGATGAGTATCAAGACACGAATGCGGTGCAGTACCAGTTGGTGAAAATGTTGGTTGGGCCCGATCGGAATATTTGTGTCGTAGGGGACGACTGGCAGTCGATTTATTCGTGGCGAGGGGCGGATTTTACGAATATTTTGAACTTTACCAAGGATTTTCCAGGGGCAGAAGTGATTAAGTTGGAACAGAATTATCGGAGTACGGGTAATATTTTGAAGGCGTCGCAGAAGATCATTGAACATAACAAGGCGCGGACGGACAAAACGTTGTTTACAGATAGTGGCGACGGGGAACCGGTAGAGGTAGAGGCGATGGCTGATGAGGCACGCGAGGCAGATTATGTGGCGCGGCGGATTATGCGGGAAATGGCACGCTCTGCGACAGCGCGGAGCGGCGCACGACGGCGGAGTTATAGTGATTTTGCGGTTTTGTATCGTACAAATGCCCAGTCATACACGTTTGAGAAGGCGTTTATCGCCATGAAGATTCCATATAAAATTGTCGGCGGGGTACGCTTTTATGATCGTAAGGAAGTCAAAGATGCACTGGCGATTTTAAAACTTTTAGTCAACCCGCGCGACACAATTAGCCTAGAGAGAGTTTGTAAAAATGTTTTGTCTGGAATTGGCGCGGCGAGTATTGTGAAGATTTTGTCGGGCTTGCCGCTCTCTGGAAAAGCCGAAAAATCGTACAGTTCACTGGTGAGGTTCTTAGATAGAAATCGAGATGCTGATAAGGCGCCGACGGAAGTGATTCGGGATATGATCAAGTATTTTAATTTTGCGGAGCTTCTAGATGATGGCACGCCGAGCGGTGAGGAGCGGCTGGAAAACTTGTCGGTTTTGGCTAACAACGCGCTGATTTATGAAAATATGGCGGATTTTCTGGCGGACGCGACTTTGATGTCGTCGGCGGATGAGGAGACTGGCAAAAATTCGGTAACTTTAATGACTCTACACGCGGCGAAGGGGCTGGAATTTCCGGTAGTTTTTCTGGTAGGAATGGAGGAGGGGTTATTCCCAGGGACTAGAGCGTTTGAAGAAGAGAAAGATATGGAAGAGGAGCGGAGGCTGGCCTATGTGGGGATGACGAGGGCAAAGGAACTTCTAGTTATGACCTATGCGAAGTCGAGATTCTCTTTTGGGAGTCGAAATTATAATGAGCCGTCGCGTTTTTTGCTAGAACTTGGCTATAATCCGTATGGATCGAACGATTTTACCAACCAGCTCCCAGCGGGGAACAGTGAAGACGAGTGGGATCCGTTTTCGGACGTAGATCCTTTCCCGGAAGACGTGCCCGTTTACGAATAAGAAAGAAAGCCTAAGGACTTTAAGCCTGTTTTTATATTAGCATAAACAGCATAAAATGTCAAGTATTATTAGAACATATTTTTAGCAAAAAGTTTTGCACAGGTGGCAAAAAAGTGTTCGGTTTTTTGACAATTGTGGAAAATCTACCCCTGATAGGGTGGTAAAATACTTGCAAATTGTGGAAAAAATTGCGACGATGGGCCTTAAAATTGCGAGAAAAAGGTATTGCTTTTTTGGGAAAAATAGTTTATACTGGGGTTAGTGGTAAAGAAAACAAAAACGCCACATAAAAAGCACATTAAAAAAGGTTTGAGATTGGCCAACTAGGAGTTTTGGCGCGCGTTTAGGAAACGCGAAACCAAAACCGTTGGCACATTCGAAGAAAACACCTCCCAATTAACTCTAATATAACCACACATATTAAGCTCTCAACTGCTAGGATATGAGTCCGGGCTTGCCCCGAGCAGATCGTAGCAAAACTTAAATATGTAGGATTAAATAAACATCGAACCAAAATAAACACGCTAAAGTTTCTAGTTGGGCAATCTCAAACTTAGTGTATAATAATACACAATGGAGACACTACATAATCCGGTATTATTGTCAGAAGTAATTGCAGGTCTTAAGCCATCTCACGGAGAATCATATCTTGATTTAACCGCAGGGTACGCTGGGCATGCAGACAAGATTTTGGCGGTAACGCAGAATTATAAAGACGCGACGCTTGTTGATCGCGACGATTATGCAGTTCGATTTTTGGAAGAGAAATTTCCCGAGCACCAGGAAGAAGGTCCAGAAATCTTGCATAAGGATTTTTATAACGCTACGTTACTCTTAATCGAGTGTGGAAAGCAGTACGACATGATACTGGCCGATTTTGGAGTGTCGTCTCCGCAACTAGACTTCTCTGAACGAGGGTTCTCGTTTCAAAAAGAGGGTCCGCTAGATATGCGCATGAACAGGGAGCAGGAACTTACGGCGGCGGACATAGTAAACAAGTGGAGTTTCGAGGATCTGATTCAGATTTTCGAGAAATACGGCGAGATGAGCCCGGGATTTTCGAGAAAGGTTGCACGAGAGATCGTTCTTGGTCGTCCATTTAAGACGACGACTGAGCTGGCGAATCGAATAGCGGGGAATGCTAGACATTCGCGGGTACACCCGGCGACGAAAGCATTTCAGGCGATTCGGATCGTAGTAAACGATGAGCTCGGGCAGATTGAGAAGATGCTGCCGCTTTTGCCTAAGCTTTTAAAGCCGGGCGGAAGGGTAGGGATCATCACCTTTCATAGTCTAGAAGACAGGTTGGTAAAGGAGTATTTTAAGGAAGCTTCATCGATGGGGGAAGAATCGGAGCTTAAGGTCGTCACGAAGAGCCCAATCACTGCGGAGAAAATGGAGTTAGTTATCAACCCGCGAGCGCGCAGCGCGAAACTTCGCGTAGCGGTAAAACGCTAGCGGTTTGATAAAAATAAAAAAATAATAATAAAAGGAGTGCAATATATGCCACGCCAAATCGTAGTCGCGAACAAATCTCGCGCACAACAGATCAAAGTTCACTTCCGTTAAAGCGGTAGGGATTTTGATGGCCCTTCGGGGCCCCACATGGAGGGAAACCTCCACCAATAAACCGGTTATGGAGTACAACCGGAGTGTTTTCCAATATTATATGACCTTCCCGGGAGCACTTATAGCTCTGCTCCCGGACTAAGATCAAGAGGGAAGCACGAATAATACAAACATGAAAAAAGAAAGGAAAAACGGCAAATGCGAAACGAATACGTATCAAGACGCGGCGGAAACGCTCAAATTTCTTGGTCACGCAATCGGAATACAGTGCGACATAGTTCGGGACAACTCGGGTCGTTTTCCTTGTCGGCGATACTCGGGATGCTTCTTCTCGTCGTCGGATTGATTTATTTGACACAGGGCGCAAAAGCGACCTCGTATGATTATGAAATTTCGAATATTGATAGTGAAATCTCGGAATTGACTGCGCAAAAAGAGGACCTGGCGGTAGAAAAAGCGCGTCTGACCTCTGTTGCGGCGGCGGAGAATTCGCAGGTTGCGGCGAATATGCAAGATGCGGTAGCATCTGGTTACGCAAACGAATAGTGGTATAATAGAAGCATGAGCCGTATCAAATTATTAAGATATGGACTTTTAGTCGCGATAGGGATTATTGCGGTTAGGCTTTTTGTGATTCAGATTTTTCAGCACGATGAATGGACAGAGCGGGCGAACGCAGAGCATATATCTCAGAATACGATTATTGCGAAGCGTGGCGAGATTTATATGATGGAAAATGATCAGCCGGTTGAAGTAGTTCTGAATAAGGCGGCGTGGACGGTAGTGGTTGATCCGCAGGTAACTAATCGAGAAGAAGTCGAAAAGGCGTTTTCGGAAATTGCGCCGGACAAAGTCGTGGCGAAATGGGACGATGTGTTTAAAGATAAGACGCGGCGGTATTATGTAGTGGCGCGAGGCGTAGAACGCGAGCAGGTAAAGAAGCTGAAAGAGAAGAAGTTGGCTGGAGTCTGGTATCAGGAGGGAAATGAGCGAGTTTATCCAGAGGGGGATATGGCGAGCGCGCTGCTCGGTTTTGTTAATGCGGAGGGCAAGGGCCAATATGGCGTTGAGGGGTCTTTAAATGATACACTCGGCGGGACAAACGGGCTGCTTAAGACAATTACCGACGTCAATAACGTGGCGCTGTCGATTGGCGATGATAACGTGCGAATTCCAGCGAAGGATGGAAAAAACGTCGTTTTGACAATAGATCGGGTGCTTCAGAAGAAGATTGAGAAGAAGCTTGCGGAATATCTTTCGACTTCTAAGGCGAACCATGCGAGCGCGCTAGTGATGGATCCGCGAAACGGGAAGATTTTGACAATGGCGACGATCCCGAATTATGATCCGGCGAACTATGCGAAAGTCGAAGATGGGAATTTGTTCTTGAACCAGGCGAGCGATGTAGCGTATGAGCCGGCGTCGATCTGTAAGACGTTTACGTTTGCGGCGGCGATCGAGGAGGGAGCGATGACGCCAGAGACGACCTATAATAATACTGGCGAAATTACGGTCGATGGCTGGCCAATTAAAAATGCTCATTCGGGAGAACTGGGCGTGATTTCGATGCAGACAGCGTTAAATTATTCACTCAATACTGGCTCGATGACGGCTTTGATGTTGCTTGGCGGTTCGGATTCGGAGATTACAAAGACTGGGCGCGAAAAGTTGTTTGATTATTATTATAATCATTTCGGGCTGGGCCAGGCGACAGGGTATGAGCTAAATGAGTCGACTGGTCTTATCCAAGAGCCGAACAAAGGCTATGGTTTAAATTCGCGATATGCGAACATGACTTTTGGGCAGAATATTAGTTTGACGCCGCTCCAGGTTGCGGCGGCGTTTTCGTCGCTGATTAATGGCGGAGAATATTATGCGCCGACGATTGTTGCTGGGGAGATAACGAAAGAGGGGAAGTTTGTGAAGGCGGATGAGAAGAAGGCGGTTCGGCGGACAGTGACAGAGAAAACTTCGGATACAATGCGGGCGATGATTTGGGGGACGAGAGGATTGCAGCGGCTTTATGGCATTGATAAGCCGGGGTATTATATTGGCGGAAAGACCGGCACGGCGCAAGGAATTAAAGACGGGGCTTATACCTTCGACGAGACGACCGGTAGCTATATTGGGTTTGGCGGGCGCGAGGGGGAGTTGCCAGAATACGTAATAATGGTTAAAATATGGGAAGGGGGACAAACGCTGGAGGGGACGGCGGATGCTCTACCATTGTTTAATCTGTTATCAGATGTTGCAATCGATCATTTTAAGATAAAACCGAAAGGATAAAAATGACAGATAGTTTTTCAGGAGAAATGTTTTACGGATTGATCTTAGCCCTCGGCGGGTTCCTTTTGGCGATGTTTCTCACGCCAATTTATACGCATTTTGCATATAAATATAAGTGGTGGAAGAAGCAGAAGAAAACGGCGATCGATGGCAAAGCTTTGCCAGTAATGACCAAACTCCATGCGCATAAATTTGCGAAGGGGCGCGTTTTTCCGACAATGGCGGGCGTGATTGGCGTTGCTACGGTGGCGGTTGTAACGTACGTTTGTAACTGGGATAGGGGGCAAACTTGGCTGCCGCTTTATGGCTTTCTCGGCGGGGCGATTGTGGGGTTGGTAGACGATTTGATCAACGTATTTGGCGACGGTCATGGCGCAGCAGGGTTAAGGGCGCCAGTAAAATTTGCGATGATTGCCGCAGTGGGAATTCTGCTCGGTTGGTATTTCGCGGTAAAACTGGGTTGGAGTTCAGTAGAAATTCCGTATATTGGGCCTTTGGCGTTGCCGGAATGGTTAATGATTGCGTTGTTTGCTTTCGCGGTTGTGGCAACTTCGAATGCGGTAAATATTTCCGATGGGCTAGACGGATTGGCAGGAGGGCTGTCGATGATTGCATACGGAGCATTTGGGGTAATTGCCTTGTTCCAGCAAAACTGGATGCTTGCGGGCTTCTGTTTTACGGTTGACGGCTGGCTACTCTCGTATGTTTGGTTTAACGTTCCGCCGGCGCGGTTTATGATGGGGGATGTCGGATCGTTTGCGCTGGGCTCGGGGCTTGGCGTGGTTGCAATGATGACGAACTCGCTGTTTTTGCTACCGGTAATTGGTGGTTTGTTTGTATTGGAGGCGGGTTCGTCGCTGGTCCAGATGTTTTGGAAGAAAGTGTTCAAGAAAAAACTGTTGATTTCCGCGCCGATTCATCATCATTTAGAAGCTAAAGGTTGGGGTGAGGCGAAGATTGTTATGCGTTTTTGGGTAATTGCGGGCATTTTAGCGCTAGTTGGAGTCTTTATGGCGGCATCTGGAGGAATCATTTACAATGCGTAAACACCGGAGTAATCCGATTATTGCGATTCTGACCTTTTTGCTACTTGGGATTGGACTGATCGTTATTTACACGATTGGGGCGCAACGGGCGAATTTTATGAATTCGGCATATGGGACCGATTATGATCAGAACTTTTTCTTCATTCACCAACTCATTTCGGTTGGACTAGCGGTTTTTGCATTTATTTTTGCATTTAAGTTCCCATATGCTAAACTTAGGGCTTTGTCGAAAATCTTGATGATTTTGGCGTTCGCGGCCTGCGGAATTTTAGCGTTGCTAGCTTTGGCAGGGTCATCTTTGGCGTCTTGCCAGCTGGGGGCTTGTCGCTGGATTTCTCTAGGTTCATTTTCTATTCAGCCAGCAGAATTTTTAAAACTGGCCCTAATACTATATCTTGCCGGGTTAGTTTCGCAACATAAGGAGGCTGGGACGTTTGAAACTAAGGATTTTTGGGTACCATTTGGAGTTGCCTCGGCGGTTTCGTTGTTCTTTGTGGTCTTTTTGCAGAAGGACCTCGGGACGGGGGTATGTTTGATTGCGATTATTCTTGCGATGTTAGTAGTTTCGGGAGCGAAGTTGCGCAATCTGGTCGCGGTTTTTGTGATTATTCTGGCGGGCGGAGTGATGTCAATTTTAGTTTCGCCACATCGATTAGAGCGGCTGATGACTTTTTCAGGCGAAGGCGATGCGAGTTCGTCTTACCATATCGACAATGCAATGATGGCGATTGGTACCGGCGGATTGTTTGGAGTCGGAGTGGGGAATAGCGTCCAGGCGACAGGTTACTTGCCAGAATCGATTAACGACTCGGTATTTGCGGTAATGGGCGAGACGTTTGGGTTCGTCGGGTTGATGGCGATTCTGGCGGCGTTTACGGTGCTTTTGTTGCAGATTTTAAAAGTTGCTGGCGGATTGCCGCTAGAAGAGAGTCTGGTAGTTGCTGGCGTGTTTGCTTGGGTGGCGGCGCACGTAGTAGTTAATATCGCGGCGATGACTGGGCTGATACCGTTAACTGGGATTACGTTGCCGCTATTGTCGTTTGGAGGGACAAGTATGATCTTTATTTCTTATGGTTTAGGGCTAGTTTCGCAACTTTCGTGTTATACTGGAAGGAGAAAGGAAAAAGATGAAGGTATTAGTAGTCGGCGGGGGGTCGGGCGGACACATTACGCCAGCCGTCGCCGTAGTGCGTGAGATTTTAGAGGAAAAACCGAGAACGAGAGTCGAGTTCTGGACGGATCGGAAGTATTACAAAAACGTTGTAAAAATCACAACAGAAATTGGAGTTTCTTGGGGCGAGGAATCGCGGCTTTCGGGGAAGAAACAGTATATTCAGGTTAGAAAAGTGGCTTCGGGAAAATTCCACAGATATGCAGGATGGAGTTTTAAAGATTATTTACATCGGTTGGATATTTTGTTTAAAGATATTATTTGGGGAAATATCAAAGGATTTTGTGGCTTTTTTGCAGGGATCGTGCAGAGTTTCTTTCGGATACTCCCGGCATCTAGGCGTCCGGATGTGATTTTCTTGAAGGGAGGATTTGTGGGGCTGCCGGTAGGGCTCGTCGCGAGATTTTTGAAGATTCCGTATGTGGTACATGAGAGTGATGCGGTACCAGGGCTAGCGAATCGACTGCTGATGAAAAAGGCGCGATGGGTGGCTTTAGGAGTTCCTGATAGAGACGAAGGTTTGAAGGATTCGTCTAATCGGGTGTTCGTGGGGATTCCGATTGCGCCGGAGTTTCGGAAAGTGAGCCCGAAGAAACAGGCGGACCTAAAGAAGACGTTTGGGTTTAATCCGGAGCGGCCGCTGGTAGTGATTACCGGCGGGAGCCAAGGATCGGAGAACATCAATAATGCCGTTCGCGAGATTTTGCCGGAGATGCTGAAATTTACGAGCGTAGGGCTGGTCGCTGGACGAAAACACTATGAAGATATGGTGGATCTGAAGAAGTATGAGGATTGGGAGAAAGCGAAGTTGCAGTCTGATTTTCGGATGTGGGCGTTTAATTCGGCGATGAATGAACTTTTAGGCGCGGCGGACGTGGTGATCTCTAGAGCTGGAGCGACAACGATTGCAGAACTGGCTGGGCTAGAGAAGGCGGTGATTTTAGTGCCGTTTGAGCGATTGCCGGGTTCGCACCAAGTCAAGAATGCTGAGAGATTGGTCGAGATGAAAGCTTGTGCGATGGTGGCGGATTCGCGGATGATGGAACAGCCGGGGATCTTGTTGGAGCTGACGCAAAAGTTGGTGCGTAGCCCGAAAGTTAGAGCGGAATTGGCGGAGAATTTACATAATAGTGTAGCTGCGCCAAAAGCAGCGAAAGACTTAGCAGAGTTGGTTTTAAAGGTGGGAATGGATGAAGACTAAGGGCGAGAAACGACGAGCTGAGAGTGGTGTGCGGACTGCAGGGGGGTATGGCATCGGACGAACGATTGCTGAAGAGCGCGAGAAGTTAGAAACTGAATCTGAGCGTATTGCGGCGCGTGAGAAGGCGAAGAAGCGCCAGACGAGATCGGTAGTCGTTTTGGTCATCGGACTGGTTGCGATTGGGGTTTTGATAGCGATCGGCGTTAAAAGTCTTGCTGAGGGTTCGATTGAGCCAACTATGACTCAGACGGAGAAGTTTGAACCGTCGGAAAATGTCGAGATTATTGATGAATCTGGGGCGGGGATTTCTGGGCGGACCAAAGAGTATATTGGCGCCTTAGAGCAAGATTTTAAAGATCTTGGCTATACCTTGACGCGTGTGGCTATACCGGCCGGCAAGCGTCGAGAAATCGATGCCTATGTAGAAAATACGCCGTATTATTTTAAGATGAATTTAGACCGGGGAACGGCAGTTTCAGCCGAGGACGCCGACCGGATGATTCGATATCTTGCTGACGCAGGGATAACCCCGGGCTATGTAGACCTTCGAGTTGAGGGTAAGGCTTATTATCAGTAATTTATTGTAATTTTACTTTCGCTTATGCTATAATATAAGCATAAATGGGAAGTGTCATATTGGAGGAAGGTTTTGGCATTCATCCGCGACGGCGGACCAAGATTTTGGTTGCGGCGTTGTATTTTCTGTTTTTTGCTGGATACGTTATCATTGGCTTGCAACCAAGCCAGTCCTCAGCTTCTGAGGAGATTGTGGCTGCATCTTCAGAGAATTTAGCGGGTCAATTAATTATAAATAGCATTGGTTTGTCTACGCCAGTTGAAAAAGTGCGCCTGGAGAACCATACTCTGGATGTGCCGGACAAAATTGCAGGAAGTTTCTCGGAGCATGAAAATAAGACATTTTTGTTTGGCCATTCGTCGACGGTTTTTGAGAACCTGAAGAATGTTAAATTTGGGGATGTCATAGATTATAATGACCACTCTTATCGGATTGTAAATATCGAAGTGCGCAAAAAGTCTGAGATTTCGATGACCAATATTCTTAAGTCAGAAGAAATTGATACGGTGATTTTAATGACTTGCTCGGGCGAAGCTCTTGGGAATGATGATTATTCTCATCGCTTGATCGTTACGGCTGAAGTCGTTTAAGCCGGACTGCAAAGCCGCCGCCAGCAGCCATCCAAATATCTAGGAAATCGCGCTTAGAGACCTTGCGAGTTTCGATCATAATGGCGAGTTGGTTGTCGCGGTAATGGGCAGTATCGCCGTCGCGATAAATTTCAGCTTCGTAACTCACGCCATCATCGAGAAAGTTTAGGTTTAGGCGTACGCGCCTAGCGTCTTCGTTCGTTACGCCGCCGATGAACCAGTCTTCGCCGTCGCGCTCTTTGCGTGCTACGACATAATATTCACCAATGCGCCCAAGTAGAGGCACGGTCTCTTCCCAAGAAACGGGCACGTCGCGAATGAATTTATAGGCTGCGGGGAATTCTTTTTCATAGAAGCGTGGGCGATCTGCGGCCATCTGCATTGCGGAGAAAATTGTGACGTAATAAGCGAGTTGACGAGCGAGAGTAGTGGCGATGCGTTTAGTAAAATTAGTAACGTCGAAAATCCCACTAGTATAATCCATGCCGCCGGAAAGCAATCTGGTAAAGGGAATAATTGTGGTATGGGACGGACTTAAAGCCCCGCCCTCGTACTCTTGACCGCGAGCGCCTTCGCGCGTGAGTAGGTTAGGGAAAGTGCGCTCGATCCCAGTACCTTTAATCGGCTCATGAATGTCGAGACAGATGTGGTACTTGGCGGCAAGTTCAACGGTTTTTTGATAGTGGAGAACGCCGATTTGAGAGTGATGATATTCTTTGCGACCTTGGATAGTCATCATTGAGCCGGCGTAACCAGGTTTGATATAGTGAACGCCGTGATTGGCGTAATATTGGTAGGCTTCTTCGAGCTGTCTTTCGTAGTTATCGATAAAGCCGACTGTCTCATGATGTCCGACGAGGGAGACGCCGCATTTTTTAGCGTATTCAGAGACTGTATCCATATCGAAATCATCCATCGGCTGGGTAAAGTTAGTAGTATTGCCGTTTTGGAGCCAATCGCCTTCCCAGCCGTTATTCCAGCCCTCGATCAAGAGGCCGTCGATCCCGAGGCGATTACAAGCGTCGATATATTCTTTGGCATGGGCGGTAGTAGCGCCGTGGCGTTCGCCGGGAGCCCAAGTCCATTCGCCGACAAACATAGCCCACCAAATCCCCATGAACTTCAGGGGCTTCACCCAAGAAAAGTCTTCGCGTGGCGGGTCGTTGAGATTTAAGAGCATCCGGTTGACGGTTAAATCCATCGCCGTGTCTGCGATCATAATTACGCGCCAAGGCGTGTTGAAAGGTAATTCGACATAGGCTTTCATGCCGTCGGAGAGCGGCGTAATGTCGGACATGAGCGCGTGGTTGCGATTAAGTCTTAGGGTCATCGAGCCGTAATTGTAAAGCGCCGCTTCGTGGAGCGAAAGAAAATGTCCGGTCGGAGTTTCGATAGTCAGCGGAGTGTGGACGGAATGAGTCAACTCGTAAACTGGGCTGGGCGTGTAATTGTATTCATAACGATCAGGCTGGTAAGCTGGAATGTGCCAAGCGATAGAATTATTATCGATTTTAAACTCGCTGAGTTCTTCGGAGATCGTCAGATTTTGGAAAGCGGGTTGTGGCGGAATTTCGTAGCGGAAAGCAACGCCATCATTAAAAGCGCGAAAACGAACAGTTAGGAGTCGTTTTTCAGCGGTAGTTTCGGAAATATAGAGAGTAATTTCGCGGTAATGATTTCTGATGATTTTAGCCTCGCCCCAAACTGTTTCCCAAGTCTCATCGAACTCTTTTTCGCGGGCGCGAACTAGGCTGAGATTTTTTAAAATCGGCTTCTCGCTGCGCAAGGCTAGCCCTAGCGCCGAGTCGTCAACTAATAATTTGCCGTCTTTTTTAACGCTATAAAAAACTTGCCCACCTTTTAGCTGAATCTTCAGACCAATACGATTGTCGGGGGAAAATATCTCGTGTTCGTATTCTAGTAATGGTTTTTTATGCCATAAGAATAATCGTTTTAACCATGAGAAGAATCCCATATATTAATAATACCATAAAAAGTGCTATAATTAAGGCATGAGGAGATCGAAAATCGTAATTTTGGGACTGATTTTTGTCTTGGCGGTTGGCGGTGGATTTTTAGCCTTAATGCTTAGTAAGGAAGTCAAAAATGGCGAGCTAATTTATGGCGAAAATTTAACTGAGCAGGAGAAAGCATGGATTAGCGAAATTGTGCCGGAGGGGCAAAAGTTTTCAGAGGATTTTACGATTGACGCAAAATATAGTGATACGGCGCCGATAGCAGAAAATACGGAGATCCTAGCGGATATTTTAGTGCCGGTTACGGATTTTACTAGCGAAAAAACAGGTATTTCGGGGAGTGAATTTTCGGCGCTAGATCCAGCGTCGGATGCGACACTAATCTCGATAAACGAACTTACGCCGGAGAAAAAATTGCTTGCGGTGGACGGGGAGTATTATTTAGACGATTTTAAAAATGGTGCGAAATATCGAATAATTACGATTGATAAAGAGAATGAAGAAATTAGCGAGATTGTGGCGAAATTGCGCGAAAAAATGCCAAAATTTACAGGAAAGGCTGGAACTCTGACGATAAATCAAACTGGCGTAACGGCTTTGACTCGAAAATTGCAGGCGAAATTAAATGAGACTGGAGATGGGGCGTACTTTGCGGAGAAAATAAAGGATTTTTTGGCGAAAACGGATCTTACGCATATTTCGAATGAAGTTTCTTTTGCAGATAATTGTAGAACTGATTCAGCGACGACGACGCTCTGCGCGGATCCGCGGATGATAGAGACGATAAAAGCGATCGGCACGGATATTGTGGAGCTGACAGGGAATCATAACAATGATTGGGCAACGGCAGCGAATCTTGCGACGATTAAAACCTACAAAGACGCGGGGTTGAAAATTTTTGGCGGCGGCGAAAATGAGGAAAAAGCGAGAAAGCCACTAGAAATTGATCAAAAGGGAACGAAAATTACCTGGATTGGAATAAATAATTCGACGTCTACGAAGGCAAATGGCCAGGGGGCGGTTGGCGACAAGCCGGGAGCGAATATTTACGATGAAGAAACCGTTAAAAAGCAGATTGCGACGGCGAAAGAGAACGGGGATTTCGTAATCGTCGATGTCCAATTCTTCGAATGCTATAGTTATCCAACGCGGGGGACGGAGATGCCGTCATGTGATGCACCGATTGAGAATCAGGCGAATTTTTTCCGACATCTAGTCGATCTTGGGGCGGATTTGGTCGTAGGGACTTCGGCGCATCAGCCGCAGACTTACGAACTCTATAGGGGAAAACCGATTTACTATGGTCTTGGTAATTTGTTTTTTGATCAAATTGCTTGGCCAGGAACGACCAGAAGTCTAGTTTTGACTCACTATTTCCAGAATGGCAAACTGATCCAAACGCGAATTTCACCGACGGTTTATGATGCGAGTTTCCAAACTCGGCTGATGGATCAAGCAGATGCAGAGGATTTTTTGCGGCGATTACTTGTGGCTAGCCCTAAGGATAAGTAGCGCCAAAACGCTAATAATATGATATACTAGATATATGACATTAACTGCGAAACTGAAGAAGCGTTTTTATTTTATCGCCGCGGCGTATTTTCGGTTTTTTGCGAATTTTGCTTTTAAACGCTGGAATCCGCGCGTAATTGCGATCACTGGTTCGGTAGGGAAGACTACGATGCTGCATCTCCTAGAGTCCGAGCTGGGCGAAAAAGCGCATTATTCTCACGATGCGAACTCGGCGTTTGGGATCGCGTTCGATTTAGTAGGACTTAGAGGCATTACGGGGAGTAAATTACGCTGGGTTTATTTGATTTTAATGGTGCCGATTCGCTCGATTTTCTATAAAAGGACCGAGAAATTTTACATCGTAGAGATTGATGGTGAACGGCCGCACGAAACTGAATTTTTGGCGAAATGGTTGCGCCCAGAAGTTACGCTTTGGCTATCTCTAGGCCGATCGCATGCGATTCAGTTTGAGGGCCAGGTAAAAGACGGGACTTTTGAAAATCTGGATAAGGCAATTACGCATGAATTTGCGATGTTGCCACAATATACGAAGAAGAAAATTTTTATTGATGGCGATATTCCACTGATGGTAAAATCTACAGATAAGATCAAGAAAAAGCATTTGACGAAAGCAGAAATCGTCGCGTGCTATAAGTCGGATTTGGCGGCCTATTCAGTTTATCCGAATCACGCAGATTTCATTGTTAATGGAAACACTTTCCATTTCGAAGACCCAATGCCAAAAGACATTGCGATTCAGCTAGTAATGCTGGAAAAATTAAGCAAATATCTAAAAGTTTCGCTAAAAACTGATTTTTCGGATTTGGAGATGCCGCCGGGGCGGAATAGCTTCTTTGAGGGGAAGAACGGGCTGAAGATTATAGACAGCAGTTATAATGCGCATTTGATTAGTATGCGATCGGTTTTGGAGATGGCAAAACATTTGCATACGCGACATAAATGGTTAGTTATTGGCGATATGGTCGAGCAGGGTTCGATTGAGAAAGAAGAGCATGAGAAATTGGCGGATCTAATCGCGGCGACGAAGTCGGAGCAGGTGATTACGGTCGGGCGACGGACGAAAAAATATACTGCGCCGAGATTGAAACAGCTGGGTGTAAATTACGTAGCGGTGGACGATGCGAAGTCGGCGCTGATGTATATTGAGAAACACGCGACCGGCCAGGAAACGCTAGTATTTAAGGGCAGTCAGTATTTAGAGTGGGTAATCGAGAAATTGTTGGCTGATCCGAAAGACGCAGAGAAGTTACCGCGCCGAGAAGTGGCGGCCGAGAAACGCCGAGAAAGGAATGGATTGAATTAATGGCAAAGACACTATATATTATTCACGGTTGGACTTATACGACCGAGCCTTGGAAGAAGACGATAAAACTATTGCGGGAGCAGGGGATTACGGTAAAAATGTTGAATGTCCCGGGGCTGACGACGAATAGCCGAAAAGTTTGGACAATCGAAGATTATGTGGCTTGGGCAAACAAGAATATTCCAGACGGCGCGGTAGCGCTAGGGCATAGCAATGGTGGCAGGATTCTGCTGAATTTATTGTCGGAAAAACCAGAGAAACTGAAGCATTTGATTTTGCTAGATTCTGCTGGAATTTATGAGGAGTCGAAGAAGCGCGATGCGGCGCGCAAGGTTTCGAAGACTTTTGCGCCGCTAAAGAGAGTGAAACTGTTTCGAAAAGTTTATCATAAACTGCTTGGGGCGTCGGATTATGACAGAGCTCCGGAAAATATGAAGAAGACGCTGACGAATATGTTGACGAGCGACAAGAAATTGAAGCCGGAGCTAGTAACTACGCCGACGACGATTCTCTGGGGGAAGGCAGACACGATTACGCCGCCACACCAAGCGGAGAAGTTGCATGAATTAATCAAAGACAGCGAGCTGAAGTTTTACGAGAACTGGACTCATGCGCCTTATATTTCAGACCCAGCAGGTTTGGCACGAGCGATTGGGTCAACAATGAAAGGAATTGAATAATGTATTTTCTAGGGCGGGCCGCTAATTATAAGGGCGCGGATATTTTAAGACATACTTTCGCGTTTGGCACGAAAAAAGACTCGGACGAGTTGAGAGCGTATCTTGCAGCGCATTACGGTACAACAGTGGATCATGTGGCTTTGTACCATAACGGACGTTCGGCGCTTGCGGTGGCGCTGAGGAATTTAGTTCCGGAAAAATCAGAAGTGGTCGTCACGGGATTTACTTGCTGTGCAGTGGTTCAGGCGGTAAGAGCGGCGAAGTGTACGCCGGTTTATGTGGATGTCCAGAGAGAGGATTTGAATTTTGGCGCGCAAGAGCTTCTGAGAGTTTTAAAAGACCATAAGGGCGTAAAGGCGGTAATTGTCCAGAATACATTAGGTCGGCCGGTAGATATTGAAGAGATCGAGATGATCTGCGAAAAACTAGACTTAGTTTTGATCGAGGATTTGGCGCATTGTACGGGAGTGCGTTACCCGGATGGACGCGAAGTGGGTACGGTTGGTCGAGCAGCAGCGTTGTCCTTTGGGAAGGGAAAATCAGTAGATACGATTTCGGGTGGGGCGGTGATCTTTAATGACGAGGATGATCCGAAAATAAAACAGCCAGAAAAGAAGCCGTTTTTCTCGGAGACTTTAGCGGATCGATGGTATCCGTTCCATGGGCGAATGATTCGGACATTTTCGTATCTTGGGCTAGGTAGAATTTTGACGGGAGTGTTACTTAAACTCGGTTGTATTCAGCGTTCGGCGGATTCGCGACTCTCGACGACTACGCGAATGACTCATTGGCAGGCGAAATTGGCGTTAGAGAAAATGCGAAAATTGCCAAAGAACGGACGAAAGCCGCTGAGAGATTTTTACTATGTCGAAGATCGCGAGGAGCTTTTAAAGCGGTTGAAGAAAGTTGGGTATATGTTCGACGAAATTTGGTATGAGGTGCCGATTTCGCCGGCGCGATATTACAAGAAAATGCATTTTGATGAGAAGGCTTGTCCGGTAGCGACGAAGGCGGCGAAGGAAATTATTAACGTTCCGACAGGAATGAAAAAGGCAGATTTAACGGCGGCGTATAAGTTAATTAAGGAGTACCAAGTTGATGAAGAAGAATAATGTTGAAGATATGGCGAATTTCTTGCAATCGGAAAAATGGGCGAAGATGAATACGCTGGTCGGGAATAAAGTTGTTGAAGCGGAAATTGGCGGGACGGAGGTTTATATGTTTGTTAAAGATGCGAAGCGAGGGCGATATTTAGAGATTCCGGGCGGGCCGCTGATTGATTGGGCAGACAAAAAGATGATTTCGGAGACTTTTGAGAAGATTCGGAAGGTAGCAAAGGAAAACGAGTGTGTTTTCGTAAGGCTAAGACCGCAGCTGTTTGATACGCCGGAAAATCGGGAGATTTTGAAGGCAGAAGGCTGCCGAATTGCGCCGATGCATCTGGCTGCGGAACATACAGTACTGATTGATTTGGAAAAGTCGGAAGATGAGCTTTTGGCGAATATGCGCAGGCAGACGCGTTATGAGGTAAGGCGGTCTATGAAGCAAAATATTAAGGTCACGAGCGGAAATTCTGAGGCGCTGTACAAGGAGTTCCATCAGGTTCAGGCAGAGACGGCAGCGAGACAGAATTTTGTGCCGCCGAGGCTAGAAGACCTGCTCGCGGAGAGGGAGGCGTTTGGAAAAGATGCGACGATTTATGTAGCGAAGACCGAGGAGGGTGAGCCGATCGCTTATGGGTTGATTTTGAAACATGGCGTCGAAGCGGATTATTTCGAGGCGGCTTCGACGGAATTGAATCGGCGGATGCCGGGTGCGTACGCTTTGCAATGGCAAGCGATGCGTGACTTGAAGAAGGAAGGATATAAGCGCTATAACCTCTGGGGAATTGCGCCGCCAAATCAGCCGCACCATCGCTACGCTGGTGTAACGACTTTCAAAACTGGATTTGGAGGCGAAAGCGTGGCGTTTGTCCCGGCGCAAGATATTGTGATAAATCGCGCGAAATATCTTATAGATTTAGCAGTAGAGACGGCGCGTAAAAAGAAACGTCATTTATAAGGGTAAAAGAGGAGAAAATATGGCTAAATACAAAGTTATGACTGCGACAGATAAAAAGGCTTGGGACAAGTTTGTGACGAGTTTTCCGGAGGCGAATTTTTTGCAATCTTGGGATTTTTATGAGTTTCATAAGGCGAGAGGGCTAGAGATTGTTAGGCGGATCGTTTTAGAGGAGCCGGGGGCGGGGCGGCGCGCGAAGATTGTGGCGGCGTACGCCGGAGTAGTGGAGCACGCGAAGCGGGGCCGACACTTGGCGATCGCCGGAGGACCGATTCTGGATTGGTCGCGAAAGGCGTTAGTCCGAAAGGTGTTTGAAGATATTCATTTTATGGGTGAGAAAAACGACTGTGTGTTTGTGCGAGTCCGACCGCAGTTAGAGCTTTCGGATAAGTCGCAGAAATTATTCCGTGATTTGGGTTTGAAAAAAGCGCCGATGTATCTTTCGGTAGAATATGCTGGGATTTTGGATTTGACGAAGTCGGAAGATGAGATTTTGGCTGGGATGCGTCAGCGGTTGCGCCGGGCGTTGAGAAAGGGCGCGAAAAATAATATTGAGGTTACGACCTCGACCGATCCCAAAGATATTCATACTTTTTATGAGATCCAGCTTCAGACTGCGAAGCGTCATGATTTTGTGAGTTTTTCGGAGGACTTTTTAACGAAGCAATTCCAAGCTTTCGCGCCGAACGGGGAAGCGGTGCTTTATACCGCGAAGCACGAGGGCGAGATTTTGGCGCAGAATTTTATGATTTTTTACGGAAATGAAGCCTCGTACCATTATGGGGTTTCTTCGGAACTGGGGACGAAACTTTCGGGTGCGCCGTTACTGCATATGCAGGCAATGCGCGACGCGAGAGAGCGGGGAATTAAGCGCTATAGTTTTTGGGGGATTGTGGCGGAGGACGACACGAAACACCGATTTTACGGGGTCTCGCAGTTCAAGCGCGGATTTGGGGTTTCTGAGTTGAAATATTTGCCGGCGCACGATTTGATTATTCGCCCGATGGCCTACCAGAAGACGAAGATTATCGAAACGATTCGGCGAAAATGCCGACACGTTTAAGGGGTGCGACCCCTGTTAGGTGGCGGATTTAGTTCGGTTTTTGTTCGGGGTGGGGAAGGAAAGCGGTTTTTTTGGAGCGTTTTTTAAGGCAATTTTAGTTGGAGGAGGGCAGAAAAACAGGGAAAAAGCAAGTAGGGAAATAAAAGTGGGGAAAAGTCAAATTTAAATTCGACTAGACAAACCAACCGCCTCACCAACAGACTTGACGGCTCGTAGATTCCACAACGTCTAATCCGGAAAAACTGGCGTTTTTCGCGGCTAATCAGTTAGTGAAATCCACGCCGTCAAACCTGGTCCAAATCTTATTATGTTGGTGAGGCGGTTGGTTTGTCTAGTTGACCCAAATCAGGCTTAATACTGGGCCGGGTTGGGCATATGCCTATATTTAGACGACTATGGCTTAGGCCGGGTGGCTATGCCTATTGTGTCGTAAAATATGCATTGTGCGACATTGGAATTGTGTGCGAAAGACGATTGTCCGGTCGTCTGGTTCGTTTTGGTTTTTGGCTATTTACCTCTGTTTTTTTGTAGGTCTTTGATTCTCTGCTTGGTGCTTCCCTAATTTCTGATTAATTCTGGACTTCGCAAAAGATTTATGTTCGGCGGCGTCTAAAAAGCGGTTTACAGGGTCCAAACAGAGGTCAAACAGGGGCCAAACAGAGGTAAGAGACAGGGTGTAAGGGGTTGCAGAGGAGGCGTAACAGGGGTAGGAAAGGGGAATAACAGGGGTGGGGAAGCATCGAATACAAAAAGGCATAAAAAAGGCAGGGTATTTCCCTATTTCCCTGCCATTTTTATTAGCTGGCGATTTGCCATTCAGATTGCGTGGTTAAACGATAGGCATCCTCGGCAATTTTGCTTGAGTCGCCATTGAAATAGCCGAGTTCGTACATTCCGACGTAGTCCAGCTTGAACTTCGGAATCAGACTTTTACTCCAGGCTACGAGGTCAAAATTGCTCTCGTTGATGCGGGAGTACAAGTCGCTTGCGACATCTTTACACCATTCCTTGCGGAAATGCTTGTGGCGATCTTCGGTCCAAAAGGCCTTGGCTAAGAGACCAGTGCTGAGTCCGCGCTCCAGACGTTTCTCGGCGAGGCTATAGAGAAATTTCTCCTTTAGCCGATCGTCGACACAGTCGAAGTAGCAAGACATAAGCGCGCGATCGTCTTCAATCCCCCGGTAATTGGGTAAATTATGCCAGTCACTAGAAAAACGTTTAAGAAAGTGCCGTTCGATTTTCTTACGAATGTTGCAAGGAAAATCGGGCTCTCTGATAAGTTCTACTATCTTCGCGGTACTGGCAATCCAGCCGTAATTCTTACGGCTACATGCTTTGATGCAATGCCATAGCTCCCCAGCAGTCATCTGCTCGGGTTTGTTCCCTGTTATAGGAAAGATCGTAAAATATTTAGCGTCTAACGCAGCCATAAAATCACCCTCCTTTTCGGCTACCAGCTAATGATAAGGTGCTGTTTTTGTAGTTTTTATTTTGGTCAAAACCTAGGAGTATTATAGCACAAACTACGAACTAAGACAAGCCTATAGTTGGCCTTTATGCGGCTTGTGGCGGTTATTGCCATTATTCTTATGCTTAGCGTGGTTCCCTGCCTTGTGCTCGCTCTCAGGGGCCTTCTCGGGCATTTTTTCGGCGGCGAGCTTGCCAATGTCTTTAAGGCCTGGACGAGGCTCCTTGTGTTCGGCGGCGTTCGGGGAAAGTTTTAATTTTTTGAAATCAGCCTGAGGAGTTGGTTGGTAGGCAAAGGTCGGTTTCTCCTTAGATTTTACAGGGGTCGTTCCCTGTTCATTTTGGCGGCCAGAATCAGTCAGCTCTTTTTTATACTTTTCGGATTGCTCGATAGTTTCGCGGATTTCTTTTTCTACTTCCTCGCGCGGACGAGAGTAGGTCTCGCGAGAACTCTTGATGATCGCCGCGGTGTTGTCTTCTGGGGTCCGTGGAATGCTTAAGGTTGTAGCAGAAAAGGCTGGAACTTTTTCGCCGCCAATAATCATGGAAATAACGAAATTGCGGTTGTTCATTTGCAAGAGGTCAGCAGCCTCAAAAGTTGGCTCAAACTGTTTGGCGAGAATCGGGGCATCATCAGCGGAGACACGGAAGGAAATCGTCGTGCCGACGTTGCCAAAGACGGCGTCGCGGACAGTATCGGTCATCTGGGAAATGTACTGGTTAGCGACGGTTAGGTTTAGGCCATATTTACGAGCCTCAGAGAGAATCGTGGCGAACGAATCGGTCGCGAAGTTTTGGAACTCGTCAACATAGAGGTAGAACGGGCGGCGGTCGGCAATTTCAGGGATGTCCGAACGGCTCATGGCAGCGAGTTGGACCTTAGTGACGAAGAAAGAGCCGAGAATACCGGCATTGTCTTCGCCGATTAAGCCCTTGGAGAGGTTGACTACGAGAATTTTGCCCTCGTCCATGATCTCTCTGACATCAAACGAAGACTTTGGCTGGCCGATAATGTTTCTAATAATCGGGTTCGCGGTAAAGGCGCCAACCTTATTTAAGACAGGGGCAATGGACTCGTTGACTTGCTTCTCGTTCCATTGACCGAACTCGTGTTTCCAGAACTGGAGAACAGTTACATCCTTACAATATTCCAGAGTCTCTTTCCTAAACTCCTTATCGGTTAGAAGACGCGAAATATCCAGTAGGGTTGTTTCTGGGCGATCGAGCAGCGCAAGCAGGGTGTAGCGAAGAATATGCTCAAGACGCGGACCCCAAGAATCGCCAAACATGCGCTTTAAGACGCCGATAACTTCGGAAGCGACATTAGGCTTTCTAGACGGGTCGGAGAGCTCTAGCGGGTTGAAGGCAATCGGGTATTCCCTGTCAGAAGGGTTGAAATAGACAACGTCTTTAATGCGATTCTTTGGAATGAAACGGAGGTTATTAATTGCAAAATCGCCATGCGGGTCGATAATACAATAGCCTTGGTTATAGAAAATATCAGAGAGCGCAAAGAGTTCGAGCATGCCGCTCTTCCCTGCCCCAGTCTGGCCGATAATATAAACGTGACGCGAACGATCGCGGCGGAGCATACCAAACTGGTGGTTAATGCCGCGGAAGTTGGTCAGACCGAAGGCAGAAATCTGAGAATCGTTTTCGGCGTTTCCGGTAATTAGCGGCAATTGGGCCGGCGGTTCGGCGGTCTTAGAGGTCGCCCAGACGATATTTGGGGTTTCGACCGAAGTATGCGGGAGATGATAAACCGAGGCCAACTCGGAAATGTTTAGGATAAATCCATGGTCGGTAAACTGGCGCATTTTGTAGGCCTCGAGAGCGTTATGGTCAAAAGTGCTGCCTACGCTCTTAAAACCATTTAAGTTGGTCGAATTATATTGTTTGAAAGTACCGACGAGGGCCTGCATATTTAGTTTCGCGTCAGTCTGGTCGTTACCGAGATAGGCGAGGCGGATTTTTACCTCGTAGCCCAGTTTCGTGGCCTTTTTCTCGGCTTCTTCGACCTGAACTTTTGCGCGATCGGAAAGTTTAACCTCGACTGGGTTTTCGGCGCCGCCCTCTGGCGGTTTAGCAAAGGCGCCTAAAGCTTCGACAATCCAGGCCCAATCGATGCCGAGAAAACGGAAAGATTTTTGGCCAGATTTTACTCTTTTTACCCATTTGTCAGTTGTGGATTTATGCCAATCATCAGGGATTGGACGAGTCAAAATCTGGATCCAAAGTTCTTCGGAATTGTCGGGATTTAATTTCGCCAGAGTTCCAGTAATACCGGCCAGCGGATCGACCTCAAAATTCTCGAAAGTTTTAATTGGTAAGACTTCGTTTTCGGATAGGACGATTTCGGAAGTATAAATGACTTTGTGCGGTTTATGGTTTTTGGCGTAGTCTTCCTTCATTTTGTAGATCTGAACCGAAGGATATTGGGCATAAATCTGGCCTTCAACGAAGCTTTGTAAGACCTTCGGGACCCAGACGAAAAAGCGAATTTGGCCGCCAGTCGAGACGATTTCAAAACTAAGGTGTTCCTGAACTCCGCCGGAGTTTTTCAGTTCATCACGATCTCTTAAAATACCGTGGAGGCTAGCAAACAGCTGCTCTGCCGCGAGCTCTTTTTTGTCGTTCGTTCGCGGGATTTCGAGCATCAAAAGTACGGAGTCGACATTTAAGACTTTTAGACGATTTAACTTCTTGTAATTACGGTAAGTTAGGAAAATTAGGACGCCGACAATCGGGACCCAGACGATTGGCATTAAAATGAAATGTAGAATGTTTGCCAACATACTTATATTATACCAGTTTCTAGGCTAATGTGTAAGAGTTTTTATCGACTTTTTTGAAAAGTTTCTTGTTCTGGAGATTTAAGAGGATCGTAGTCTCTTTAACCTTGCGAGCGTGCAGAACTTCTTTGACGATTTGCTCGCGAGTTAGCGGATCGTTAGCTTTCTTCAGAATATCGACGATAATATCAGAGACGGTTCCCTTCTTATAACCCCAACTATCAAGCGCATAAATTCCGCGCCCGATTAGGACGAAGCGAGGGTCTTTGATTAGCTCATTGTGGATCGCCTGGACGGTAACGTTTTTGCGCTTAAAATCGGATTCGGAGATTGCCTCAGCAATATCAGCAAAATGCATCGGCTCTTTCTTGTTTTCTAGGACGACGTAAATTTTGTCGCGGATGTTTTTCGGGTTGACGGTCGGCCATTTAGTTAGGCCCCAGAGACCGTTCAAGGTTGCGAGATCTTTAGAGATAGACGCAATAGCCTCGATATGGCTTGGGTGCTCATAATCTAGTTGATTGTCAAGTTCATCAACGGTGACTGGCTTTTTTGCTTTCTTAATTACAGAGACAATTTCATCGGCACGCTCCTTGATTGTGCGCTCGTCGCCATATTCCGCGATGCCAACACTAGGATAATAGCGGTCGTTCTCTTCGACTAATGCTAAGCTGGCGGAGATACTGCCGATAAAGGCCAGAGCCGCTTGTTCTGTAGCGGTTGTTTTTCGACCATAGATTTTATCAGCCAGATTGGAAACGCGAGCAACGCGTCCCATTTCGGTCAGATTTCGGACGATAATTTTTTCGGCAGCGGCCAGGCCTTCGATAGTTCCCTCTTCAGAACCGATACGGAGACGAATAAGAATAGCTTTTTCCAGTTGACGTACGCGTTCGCGAGTGATGGTGAGCATGTCACCGATTTGTTCAAGGGTTTCTTTCGGGCCCGAGAGACCGAAACGGCGGGAGATAATTTCTTTTTCCCGGTCTTGTTCGATTATATTTAAGCTTCCGGCGATGGCTTTTTCAATAATGGCCGCATTCTGATCCACAGGTTTTTCCTTTCATCCACCTCTGTTAATAATATTCATTTATCTTATAATAGCACATTTTTGTATTCGTGTCAACTGGACAAAATTGACTTTCTATATATAATTGTACCACATTTTTGGAAAAGTCAACAATATATTTTATATTATTTCTTGCGACTAGCGGCTTTTTTGGCCGATTTTTTGCGGCTAACGGAGTGCGGGCGGCGGCGTGAGCCGGACTTTTTCTCGCTTAAAAGTTTCTCACATTCCGCTTTTGTCAAATTTTTCGGATCCATCTCTTTAGGGATTTTAGCGAAATTGCGTCGGCCGGGACCCTTTACATATGGGCCATAGGCGCCATTAATAACCTGAATATCATCGAAATCTTGCAAGATAGAGGCTTTTTTCTCTTCGTAGAGTTTTTCGGCTTCTTTTAGGGTAATTTTGTATGGGCTGTAGTCTTTCATTGGGATATTGAATTTGCCAGCTTTTAGATAAGGACCAAACGGGCCGTTTGCGGCGATAATCTCCGTGCCGTCTTTAGCTTCGCCGAGGCTACGAGGGAGCTCGGGGAGCTCTAGCTGTTTCAAAGCGTCTTCTAAGGTTACGGTTTTGACAGTTTTTCCCTCTGGGAGCGGGACAAAACGCGGTTTTTCGCCAGATTCTTTTTCGGTTTCGCCAAGTTGGATGAAACTGCCGGTACGGCCGATTTTGGCGTAGATGTTTTTCCCGGTTTTCGGGTCTTTACCAAGCGCATTCTCGCCGTTGTAGCGTTTGGCTTCTTTTGAGCCGGCAATAAGTTTACTGAATGGCCCGTAGAAGTCTTTTAGCATCTTCAGTTTTTCGAGTTTTTTCTCGGCGATTTTGTCTAATTTTTCCTCAACATCGGCGGTAAAGCCATAGTCTATAATAGTCTCAAAATTCTCGTTTAAGAAATCGGAGACAAGTTCGCCGACAGGGGTCGGGAGCAATTTGCCTTTGTCTGAGCCGGTTTTCTCAGTTACGGATTGCTTCTTCAAGTCCTTTTTCAGGACATATTCAGTAACTTCACGCTCTCTGCCCTCAGATTCACCCTTTATAACGTAGCCGCGGGCTTGGATAGCGGTCATGATCGAAGCGTAAGTTGATGGACGGCCGATGCCGAGTTCCTCGAGTTTTTTGACCAGCGAACCCTCAGTATAACGGGCAGGTGGTTTTGAGAAAGTTTGGTGGGCAACGATTTCTTGATAGCCTACCTTGTCGCCTTCTTTTAGCTCTGGGAGCTCTAGGTCTTTGGATTTGCCATAGACTTTTAAGAAGCCGTCAAAGATTACGATCTCACCCCTGGCGATAAAGGTAGCAAGCGGCCTTGCGGAACCGTTACGCAACGCGCCGCCGGCACGTTGCTGCACTTCGCTTTTATGTTCCGCAAGGTCACTTGCTACCTCTATCGCTACAGTTGTCTTCGCGACTTTGGCGTTTTCCATCTGGGTCGCCAGGGTGCGAGTGCGGATTAGGTTATAGAGTTTTTGTTCATAAGGGGTTTTGCCAGCTTTTTCGACGGCGACATTAGTCGGGCGAATGGCTTCGTGCGCCTCCTGTGCACCGGCGGATTTAGTCTTGAATGTGCGAATATGTAGGTACTCTTTGCCGTATTTTTTCTCAATAAAGCCGGCGATCTGGCCGATGGCCTGTTTAGAAAGATTAAGACTGTCGGTACGGTGATAAGTAATTAAGCCAGCCTGATAGAGACTCTGGGCGGCAGACATAGTAGTCCTAGAGGAAAAGCCAAGTTTTGAATTAGCCTCGATTTGGAGTGCGGCGGTAGTCAACGGCACCGGATTAGCGCGCGTACCGTCGGACATCGTAACGCTCGAGACGACAAATTTTTGGCCTTTTAGGCTGCTGAGCAGTTTTTCGGCTTTCTGGTCAGTATTGATTTCTGCAGTTTTTTCTAAAACGGCCTCAAATTCTTGTTTTTTGGCAGTTTTGAAGACCCCGGAGACCTTATAAGTGGTTTCTGGCTGATAATTTTCGATTTCGCGTTCTCGTTCAACGATAAGCTTTAAAGCTGGACTTTGGACGCGGCCAGCGGAAATAGCCCCAGGGACTTTGACGCGGACTACTCCGGAGAGATCATAACCAACGAGCATATCTAGGGTTTGGCGGGCCTGCTGAGAGGCTACCATATCCATATCGACGGTGCGCGGATGTGCGATTGCATCTTTTAGGGCAGGCTCGGTAATCTCGTGGAAAGTGATACGTTTGGTATTTTTCGGGAGCCCTAGAACTTCGATCAAATGCCAAGAAATCGATTCCCCTTCGCGGTCTTCATCGGTCGCGAGCCAGATAGTATCGGCGGTCTTCGCGGCTTTCTTCAGTTCGTCGACGACCTTTTTATGCTCAGGATCTATTTCATAAGTAACAGCAAAATCATGGTCTTTGTCGACTTTGGTATCTTTACGGATGTGCCCAACGCTTGACAAAACCTTAAAATCATTGCCTAGATATTTCTCAATGGTTTTGGCTTTGGCTGGGGACTCGACAATTACTAAATTTTTCGGCATAACTCTTATATTAACACATAATTTTTATTTATTCTAGCGGCGGGACTTCAATTCCGTGCTCCTTGATGTATTCGTCCAGCTGTTTTGTCCCGTGGTCGAAGTAAGTTTCACGACGCTTTTCCGGCCATTTTTCATCGCCACGCGAGATATTGGTTAGGATTTTAGCGAAGTCTAAGAGGTTTTCTTTTTCTTCGTTAGTAAAGAACATGGCAGCGCCGTCGGCAGATTCGTAGAAGAAGGCGTAGCCGTTATGATGGCGCACAAACAGATGGAATCCGAGGAAGGAATTTGCGACTGATCTCAGTTTATTATAAAGCTCCTCGTTGATTTCTATAGAGTAATTTTCGGTTTCTTCAGAGGTTTTTTCGTCGGTGGCGACGTTGTTATAATGTTCGACTTTAACCGAGAGCTCATCTTTTCCGAAATCAGCAGTATAAGATTGGCTCGGATATCCTTCAGTAATGGCTTTAATATGATAGCCAGAAGAGATCGCGGAATTAATCCAAGGCCAAACTAGAAAATACAATAAAACGCCAATGACGGCGACGCTAAGGATCGTTTTTAAGGTTTTATTCATAAGCTTATTATAACACAATATATAAATTTTTGGACAACCAAAAAGGCCACACGAGTTAGGTAAGGGTGGGCATCACCTAAGTCCTGTGGCCTTTTTGGCCCTCAAACGCTTCTAATGTGAAAGAATACCGGGAACCCCGGAAGCGCGACCCACCTCACACAAACACAGGGGCCCGCCCGTTTGAGGGATTGCTATGTTCTTAAAGGGTGGTCCCTTTCTAAGTGGAGGTAATACTTATGAAGACTTAGAACATTTAGAAGTTTTAAGCCCCGAAAGGGTTTTAAGAACACGCAATTTCTGATATACTAGATATCAGGAATTATTGATTATTTAGGTGCAAGTAAGGGTTTTGCCCCTAACTTATTTCATTATATCACAGCGTTTAAAAAAAGTCAACACTTTTTTCACATTTTTTATGAAAATCAACCAAATTCGACCCCAAGAGGGGAAATTTACAGAGGGGTTAAGTAGCATTGCGCTTAAGCCTAAAATATTGTATTATGCTGGAAAAATACCGGAAAAACGTGTTATTACAGTTGCAATTGTGGGTGCACGCAAGAATACTGCGTATGGAGAGGAGATAGCCTATCGGGCGGCGTATGAGTGCGCTAAAGCGGGGATGATAGTAGTTTCGGGGCTGGCGTACGGGATAGATTCAATTGCGCATAGAGGGGCGCTGGACGCTGGAGGGATAACTCTGGCGGTTTTAGGGACGCCAATTGACCAGATTTACCCGCGGAAACACCAGGGGTTAGCTGAGGAGATTATCAGGGGCGGCGGAGCGATTATCTCGGAGTATGGGCCGGGAGATAAAGAATGCGTTTTGAACGGCGGACAGAATCAGGATCGGCGCGCTAACAGTGGTGGCGGGCGCGGCGAGGTCGGTAAACTGCGGTTTTTGGCTCGAAATCGGCTGATTTCAGGGCTATCGGATGCGGTTTTGATTGCTGAGGCGGCGGAGCATTCGGGGTCACTGAATACCGCTTCGCACGCTTTAGAACAGGGGCGAGATTTGTATGCCGCGCCAGCGGATATTACGCGGGTAACGTCGGCGGGATGCAATCAGTTAATTAAGAAAGGGGCGGAGCCGTACCTGCGGCCGGCGGATTTGATTGAGCCGTATGCGGTTAGATTGGCGAGAGGCGAGAATATCTGGGGTGATGTTAGCGAAACTGGCGCGAAAAAGCGGCGACAGAGCGGCATTTTCGGCGGTTCCCCGCTGGAAAAACAGATTGTTAAGCAGATTGCAAGCGGTGTTCGCGATGGCGATGAGATTATTGCTAGACTTGCAGTCCCGGCGGCGGAATTTAATCAAGCAATAACTATGCTGGAAATTCGCGATATTGTCAAGAGTCTGGGTATGAATAGCTGGATGCTAAAGTAATTCGTCTATCTTCTCGGAGATTTTGCGGAGAATTTCGGGGAGTTTTTCGCGCTCTTCGGGGGTGAATTTAGAGAGAACGAAGTCGTAGTCGCCGATTTTGGCGCGGAGCTCGTCGTTCCCTGTGCCGAGGCGGAGGCGCGGGAATTCAGAGGTGCCGAGTTCAGAAATTGTGGATTTTAAGCCGTTGTTGCCGCCGGCGGAGCCTTTTTCGCGAAAGCGAATGGCGCCAAAATCGAGGTTAAAATCGTCGCAGAGAATTAGGCATTTTTCAGGGGGGATTTTGTAAAAATGCGCGAAGGCTTGGACGGATTTTCCGGCGTTGTTATAGTAAGTCTGAGGCTTAATAAAGACGTTGTCGCCACTTTTTAGGTAAATGGCGTCGAACTTAGGGTTTTTCTCCCAGGATAACCCCTTGATTTTGGCGTAAAAATCTAGGGCGAGGAAGCCGAAATTGTGGCGCGTAAAGTTATACTTCGCCTCTGGGTTGCCAAAACCGACAATTAGTTTCATGACTAAATTATACCATATCAAGCGTAAATCAGCGGTTGTAACCTGTGGAAAACTCCCGAAAAATTGCGAAAAAATGTATAAAAAAGTTATACAAAAATTAACAGAAGTATGATAAAATATAAGCATAAAGGTCATTAAGTGGAGTTATATGAACCTGAGAAAAATTGGAGTTATTGTTGGAATATTGTCGTTTGGGCTGATTTTTGCTACCTCTAGCGCAACAGAGGCGGTTGGGCCGGCAATTTCTGGTAATGTTAGCGTCGGTATGACTGTTTCGGCTTCGATTTCGATGCGGATTCGCTCTAATAATGACCCGGTTAGTGGCGCGACGAACTATGGATTTGTGGATTATATGCCGGTAGGGACGAATAGTTCTACAGATGATGATCCGGTAGCGGGGCCTTCCCTGGCAAATGCGCTAGTGCTCGAGGGTAGCCAAAGGGATCTTTCGACGCTGTATTCAGAGATTGAGGTGCGCTCGACGACCGGTAAGTTTAAACTGGAAGTGCAGGATGCCGATGAAGATAATAGCCTGAATTTGGCGACTAAATCTTCGACGGAAGGCGAATATATCCCGGCCCTAGATGGCGAGCCGGATGCAAATACGGCTTCTTGGGCAATTTCGGGCGGGTCGATCTCTGGCTGGAAGGCGGTGCCGCGCAGTATTGATACGCCAATGATCGTGTTGGCTACGGGTACAAATGACACTGATCCGGTAGCTTATAGTGCAAAAACGACGGTGACTTACGGCGTTGCGACTGGTACGACGAAAACTGGGGCATACTCAGATATAATTACTTATACCGCGACAGCGATGGATGACGCGGATCCGGAGCCAGAAGAGGTGGATTCTAGTACGCCGGCTTTCTACACGATTTCGAATATGCAACAAATGACTCGGGCGATTTGTCAGGATGAGCGAGTGGTTACTCCTACGGCGACGGCGACGACGAGGATCACGCGGGACAACTGGGAAAATGTTGCCGATGGGATTCCGACGACTACCTTGACCGATGCGCGCGGCGGTGTAAATAAAACTTATACTGTGAAAAAGTTGGCGGATGGCAATTGTTGGATGACGGACAACCTAGATTTGCCGGGCGGAACGACGGTTACGTCGACTGATTCTGATTTAGACGGTACGGTGGTTGCTAGCTATACCCTGCCGGCTTCTTCGGCGACCTCTGGCACTGATCCAGATAGCGAAACGGTGCACGAGAATTGGGCGAGCGAGGAAGATGTGGGGAACGGGGGCAAATATGGCACGTATTATAGCTGGCGCGTGGCGACGGCGGGTACGGGGCGCGGTTCAAATGATTCGAATACGGATCTTCTGGACGCGTTTGGGACTAATTTGAAGAACTGGGGAGCAAAAACTGTAGTTTCGATTTGCCCGAAGGGTTGGAGGTTACCGACCGGGACGGTAATTGAGAGCGGGACGAGCGGGGCGAGCGCGCCAGGCTCGACCGACGGGGTCTTAAATGGTGATTTCCAGAGGTTGTTTGACGCTTATAGTCAGCAGGCGGATTACATGTCGGGTAGTTCGTACGGGCCGACGTTGACGAGAGCCGGTGGAGTTTTGAGCGCTGGGCGATACAACCAGGAGCAGATGGGTATGTATTGGAGCGCAACGAGCAGCGGAGCAAGTGCGGCGGCAGGGCTAGGGATAAATAATAGTGGCGTTTATCCGGGCTCGGCCGATGGCAAGGCAGTTGGCTATTCGGTTAGGTGCGTCGCTAGGTAAGTTTTGGAGCCATAGAAAAATCCCCCGGTCGAGACCGGGGGATTTAACGTTATTGATACGTACCAAATGCTTTGGCGATTTCTTTTAGAGCCCAATGGCGCACGATGTTTTCGGGGTTGTTGTCGAAAAGTACGGCGGCATAGGGGCTGTCAGCGAGTTTGCTGGCGATGTAGCTGAGCCCGTTACTGTTGTAACTGAGATGCGGATTTGAGAGCTGGGTCGGGTCGCCGGCAAAAACGATTTTACTGCCTTCGCCGAAGCGAGTAGCCAGTTCGCGGATCTGGTAAAGCTCGAAATCTTGAGACTCATCAAAGAAGATGAGTGAGCGCAAAATCGAACGTCCGCCCATGTTGATTACGGGCTGGAATTCGAAATATTGGCTCAAGATTTGATTAGCCTTAGCTTTGTTTGAGCTGTTATAGGCCTTTTCCTTGTTTTTTCTGGCTTTTTTGCCAGATTTGTTGCCGCTAAACTCGTCTATTTGCTCCGGCACGTTGATAATCGGCTCATCGCGGATAATGTTCAAGATTTCCTCGAGATTGTCGATGATCGGCAGGGCTTTCGCCATGACCTTATCTGTTACTCCACCTGGCAAAAAGCCAATATCTTTACCTAATGCTCCATCTCTGGGGCAGATAAAGATGCGCTTGTAGCGAGGAGAGTAGTCAGGGCGCGGGTTTGGGCTGTAGCCGACGCCGTAAAGCCCGGCGGCAATCGGCATGAAAGTCTTGCCGGTACCGAAGACTGAGCCCATAACGACGATCGGAATCTTTTCTGGCGGCGCCATCAGGGATTCCATGTACATCGCTTGGAGCGGAGTGCGCGGACGAATGCGATTAAAATTTGCGATTTCGTTGAAGTTGATGTACTTGAGATGGACCAGGCATTCAGTATCAACGTCGTAACGACCGATGTTGCTGAAGTTATTCCTGGTTTGCCCCATATACGGATACTCTAGCTCCACGAATTCGTTGGCACAAAGCGGCTCCTCTTTTGGGAAGATTTCATCCCACTCGGCTTTCGTGATGCGCTTTTTGCCATTTTCCCAGAGACTGATGGCATCGGTCGGCAAAGTAACTTTGCGATGACCAGTATAAATCTTTGGGTTAACGTGGGTAACCTCGATCTTGGCCTCGGCTGCCTTGGCGATCATATGATTGTCGCCGGTCATAATCGAAACTTCGTTATGGTGCCCATTTTCTGCAGCAATTTTTAGCTCTTGGGCCAGCGTAATTGCGCTCTGTTTTGAGCCAAGCGCGGCGTGATCTGTGGTTTGTGGGCTGCGGAATTCCACGCGCATGCCGTTTGCGCAGGCGTAATACGGCTTTTTAGGGTCGCCGTGGTTGATGGCTTCGAGCATCTTACCGATGACCCCCAGCAAGATATGCGAAGACTCTCGCCTGGTTGATTGGCCGTATTCACTGTTGAACTTCCCTAATCTGTCGATGTAGTTGATCGGGATATAGAGATGATCTGCGATTTTTGCAGTCTCTGGTTTCGGGGACAAAATGTCCGGGTCACCGATCAGGACGTCCAGAGCCGGAATAATACACGGCTGAGTTCCGCCTATGGTATGATTCGTTGGCATAACTAACACCTCCTCGTGTTTGATACGTATTTTAAGTTACAAAAATGAGCCGGCGCTTCCCGCGTGTGGCCCACTTATTGACTATTATAACATATTTTAGCGAGTTTTACTAGGGGGATTTTTGTCGGCAGATTTTGGGTTGTCGGATTTAAATGAGAAGAAAATCGGAGTGCCGATATAAGGGTAGAATTCGCGAATTTTGCGCTCTAGGAAGCGCTTATAAGACCAGTGGAGCAGGCCAAGGTCGTGGCCGTGGACGACGAACCAAGGCGGGTTGGTATCGGTTTGGACAATGTACTTCGGCTTTGGACGAGTATTTTTCAGGCCAGCAGGCGGGTGGCTAGCGATAGCTTCTCTTAGGATTTTATTTAGGTCTGAGGTTTTGATTTCATGGGTCCTAGTTTCAGCAATTTGCTCAGCGAGGTCAAAGAGTTTCGTCACGTTTTTACCAGTTTCGGAGCTGGTCAGGAGGACTGGGGCGAAGGGCAGGAAGTTGAAATCTTTTTCCAGGCCGTTTAGAATGATATCGGTTGGGTTCAGAGGTTTTTCATCAAGAGTATTTTCTATTTCGCGTTCGGCGAGTAGGTCGGTTTTTGTGACAACGACGATGATGCCTTTGCCGGCTTCGACGATTTGGCCGGCGAGAGATTGGTCGAGTTTGGAATGTGGCTCGGTAGAATCAACGAGAAGAGCGCAAATATCGGCTTCTTCGATGGCGGCGAGAGTGCGAATGGCACTAAATTTCTCGATTCCGACTTCGCGTTTGCCAGGTTTTCGGAGACCGGCGGTGTCTAGGATTTCGATATCTTTGCCGTTGTAGCGGACGTTAACGCGGTTAATATCGCGGGTTGTTCCCTGGCGGGAGCTGACGATGGCCTGCTGCTTCTTACCCAGAGCGTTAAACAGGCTGGATTTGCCGACATTTGGACGGCCAATGAGGGCGATTTTAAGGGCGCTGTTCTCGGGACGTGGTGATTTTGACCGCGGCGCGAAGGAACCGTTTTTAGATAGCTCTCTTAAAATCGCCTCCTTTAGGTCGGCCGTGCCGGCACCAGTGGTGGCGGAGGTGCGAATGATGTGGTCTTCTGGAATGCCAAGGGCGCGAAAATCGTTGATGGGCAAGGCCTCGCCTCTGTCAGATTTATTTAAGAGTAAAAAGACTGGCTTTTTGGAGCGAAGCGCGGATTTAGCGATATTTTTATCGTGGTCGTCAAAATATTTTGTACTATCGACGGTAACCAGGATAATCTCGGCAGATTCAATAGCGTCAGCAATTTGGTCCTGAATACTAGCTTCAAAGTCGTCCTCGGGATTTTTTAAGCCAGCGGTATCAACTAGTAGAATTTGGCGAGACTCATGGCGGGGATCACTAGATAAATTAACGCGCGCCACAACATTATCACGGGTAGTTCCCTCCTCGCGTGCGACGATAGCGATATTTTTTCGCGCTAAACGATTCAGGAGGCTGGATTTTCCCGCGTTGGTCTGGCCAATTAAGGCGACAATCGGTAGACTTTTCATAAGTTTTATAATAACATATTTTCGCAAAAATGGAAAGGGGTCGCGAATTTGCGACCCCTTTTAAAAAGGATAGTGTTTATGCTGAAACTACGAGTTCCAGTTTTGGTCTAACACTGTCGTTTGCAGGCTGGAAGCCTTTGATGATCTCGTTGATAGCTCTCCAGCTGCGCATGTTTCCGGCTGTAAGCGTAACCTCGCGATAGGTATCTGTTATCGCGGTGATTCCGTGAGGATCATTCTTGAAGGCTATGACCCGTTGAGTATAGAAATCCGTGTCTTCGCAAGAGCCTGAGCTCTCGGCGTACAGGATTGCTCCGCTAAGGATTACAACTCCAGTGTCGTAGCCGTTGCCGTCGTTGATTTTGCAGGCGCTGACGCCGCTATGTCGCGGGATCTCGCTGAAAAGAGCGGCGACCTCTTCTGCGCTGAGCGGCCGGCCGTTTTGATGCGACAGCATCCAGTCTAAAATGACCGGCTTTCTTAACGTAATTAGTGTTTCCATTATCACACCTCCTGGTAATGTGCTTGGGGCTCCTGCGCCCCTGTTTTAGTTGCGCAGGACAAACAAAAAATGCCCCTACATACTTCTATTATATCACACTTATGTTAAAAAGTCAAGAAAAAAGCGCTAAATGCGCAGTAGATTTCTCTGATTTGGTGGGCGGCTCGGGAATCGAACCCGAACTCCCTTGCGGGAACCAGATTTTGAGTCTAGCGCGTCTACCAATTCCGCCAGTCGCCCAACAGATATATTTTATCACAGGTCCTTAATTCCGACAACTGTGCGTGGTATAATAAAGGTATGAAAAAGAGGTTGATTTTTATCGGGAGCGCAGTTGTGGTGGTAGCGGCGGCGTTTTTTATAGGGTTATTAATTGGCAAGAATCTGGCTAAAACTGATTCGAAAAGCGATACGGGGTCTGCCGGGACTGGCGTAGAAGCTGATAAAAGCAAGAACGTTAGTCAAAACAATGCGCCGGAGGGTCCGCCGGTTAAGGAGCATGGTAAGTTGAGGGTTGACGGTACGGCGATTTTGGATGAAAAAGGCGAGAAATTTCAGCTTCGTGGCGTGAGTACGCACGGAATTGCTTGGTTCCCGCAATATGTTAATAAAGAGGCTTTTTCGACCATGCGGGATAATTGGGGAGTTAATACTGTGCGTTTGGCGATGTACACGGATCCGTCGGCGGGATATAGCGAGAGTATTCATGCGAAGGTGAAAGAGGGGGTCCAGTATGCGACGGAGCTGGGGATGTACGTGATTGTTGATTGGCATATTTTAAGCGATGGGAATCCGCAGACGAATAAGGGCCAGGCTTTGAAGTTCTTTAAAGAGATGGCGGAGCTTCATAAAGATAATCCGAATGTTTTGTATGAGATTTGTAATGAGCCGAACGGCGACGTTGAGTGGGCGCGGGATATTAAGCCGTATGCAGAAGAGGTGATTTCGGCAATTCGGGCGATTGATGACGACGCGATAATCTTAGTTGGGTCGTCGACTTGGTCGCAGGATATCGACAAGGTTGCAGAAAATCCGCTGACGGGGGTCTCCAACGTGATGTATACGGTGCATTTTTACGCGGCGACGCATAAGGATTGGTTGAGAAATAAAGTTTCGGCAGCGCTGGATAAAGGAATCCCGGTATTTATTTCGGAGTTTGGGATTTCTGACGCGTCGGGTAACGGGGCGTTGGACTATTCTGAGGCGGGACAGTGGCTGTCGCTCTTAAACTCGCGCGGAGTTTCGTTTGTGATCTGGAATTTGTCTAATAAAGACGAAAGTTCGGCGCTGATTTCGCCGTCGTCTTCGAAAACTAGCGGTTGGACGCACGACGAATTGTCGGCGCAAGGCCAATGGTTTATCGACACGGCGATGAAATCGTAGTATAATAGAAGTATAAAGGAAAAAGGAGGAGTTATGTTTGATTTATCTGGCAAAGTGGCAGTAGTAACGGGAGCGTCGAGCGGTCTGGGAAAGCAGATGGCGAAGGCGTTTGCTAGGCAGGGTGCGAATTTGGCAATTTTAGCGCGACGGTTTGAGCGTTTGGAAGAATTTGCGGCGGAAATTACCAAGGAGTTTCCGAAAGTTAAGGTTTTGCCGGTAAAGTGCGACGTAACTTCTACTGAAAGTATTAATGATGCGGCCGCTAAGGTTGAGAAAGAATTTGGGCGAGTCGATATTCTTTTGAACTGCGCTGGATCTTCGAAAGACAAGGGCGTGCTCGAGATGGCGGATGATGAATGGGACTTTACGATTGCGACCGATGAAACCAGCGTATTTAAGATGACTCGGGCGTTTGGGAATATTATGAAAAAGGCTGGCAAGGGCCGCATCATCAATATTGCTTCGATGTACGGCTTGGTCGGAAATACGGAAATTCCGACGATTGCGTACCATGCTTCGAAGGGGGCGGTCGTGAACTTTACGCGCGCAGTAGCGGCGGAATTGGCGACGAGCGGAATCACTTGCAACGCGATTTGCCCGGGATATTTCTATACCGAGTTGACGACGGCGGTGCTTGATACGCCTCGGTTCCAAGAGTTTGCAAAGCAGACTGTGCCGATGGAGCGTTATGGCCAGCCGGGCGAACTCGATGCGGCGGCGGTCTTTTTGGCTTCAGACGAGGCTTCGTATGTAACAGGCGTGATTTTACCGGTGGACGGAGGTTACACCTGTGTCTAAGACACGAAAATTGAAAATTGCGATTTTCACAGATGTGTTTTTGGAGGTTGCCGGCGGGATTCCGTCTTCGATTCAGGCGCAGAAGGATATTCTAGAACGGTTAGGTCACGAAGTCACGGTATTTTGTCCGGGGCGAAAACAGCCGAAAGATAAGTCGATCGTGTTGGTGCCGACGATGCGTTTTGTGCGGGCCGGCGGCGCGCCAACCTCGCGTGGGCCGAATTTTGTAGAAAATTTTGTGCGGCAGAAA
Source organism: Candidatus Saccharimonadota bacterium (assembly GCA_017431465.1). Lineage (GTDB taxonomy): Bacteria > Patescibacteriota > Saccharimonadia > Saccharimonadales > Saccharimonadaceae > Nanosyncoccus. The sequence continues at coordinate 23,567 of JAFRLA010000012.1, read as the reverse complement.
TTTCCGCATTTTTCAGATTTTGACATCGTACACGTACACTATGAGGCAAGTTGCTCGATGGCGGGCGCGAGATTGGCACGCGAGTTTGGCGTGCCTTTGGTCCAGACGATGCATGGGCGCGAGGATATGGCAATTGCGGTAAACGTGCCACATCCGCTAAAGACGATTGCGGCGTTTCTTTTGGAATTTTTGCATTCGCGGTTTATCCCGCACGAAGTCAATGTAACACGAGATAACTATTTGGCGCCGACGATTGCTAGGGCGAAAATGTGGAAATTAATGGTTAATCAGGCGAATTATGCGGATCAGGTTTTAGTTCCCTCGCAACATTTCGAGGAGAAATTGAAGCATTACGGAGTAAAGAAACCGATTACGGTAGTTTCGAATGGGGTTTCGGACGAATTAGTGGCGCGATTTGATAAAATTGCGAAAGAGCGGGGAGTTTCGGAGCTTAGATCGATGAAGGATGGCGAGCCGCTGCGGCTGATTTGGAATAGCCGGGTTTCGCACGAGAAGCGGATTATGCCGTTTTTGAAGGCGATTCGCAAAATGACGCGGCCGGTCAAGGTTTCGATTTATGGCGACGGCAACGCTTTGGCTCAGGCTGAGCGATACGTCCATAAGCATAAACTAGATGGTTCAGTGAAGTTTTATGGTGCCGTAGATCATGACAAGATTTTAGAGAAGATGCTCTCGCAACATTTGTCGGTGATGACTTCATACGGTTTTGATACGCAGGGTTTGACATTGCTCGAGGCGGAAGCGACTGGGCTGCCAGTGTTCTTTGTTGATCCAGATATGCGCGAGGTGGTGCCGCGAGCGGGGTCAGTTAAGGCTGGAAAGAGTCCGTCCGAGATGGCGCGAAAATTGGATTGGGTAGCATATCACCCAGAGTCTATCGAGGCGATGAGTCGCGAGATGCTGCTTTGTCGGGGAGAGATTTTCCAATCTACGCAGATTCGGAAGCTACTGGAAATCTATATTCGGTTAGCAAGCGCGCGGATTAGTGCTTAAGGCTTGATTTTTTGACGTTTTTGTGTTATAATGAGAGGGTAGGCAGTTTTTTGTGTTCGTCTTGAAGGAGGTGAGGGAAGATGCACAAATATCATATTGCAGACATTTTAACATCTATAGAGTTTCTGATGGCTGCGGCCATCATCGCCTTAACGATTTCTAGCGAGGATGCTGGCTGGGTTTTAATCGCATTCGCGGTAGGTGAACTTTGCGACGCTTTTGATGGGATTTGCGCGAGACGGTGGCACTATCCAAACGATGGAAAGCGACGTTTCTGGCGAATTCATGCGGCGCTGATTGACCAGATTTCCGACATAGTTCTCGGCTTAGCGGTTTTAGCATATTTGGTAATTGTCAAATATTCTGATTCCTTACTACTTTTGTCGTTAGTCATTCTGGTAACTGCGATTTCGATCCAGTTTATGGTGAACGACATGGAACGCAAAGGCGATCAGGAGACGGCGGACAGGCTAGTGCTTTTTCGGAGGCATCTTTACATCGCTGGTTTGGCGTTCGTAGGATTGCTGCTGATCTATCTTGCTTCGTGGCCGCTCCTGGTAAAAGAAATCATTACTGGACTAGGCGTGATTACGGGAATTGTTTTGTGGATTGTGAAGGCTGATCGGCGGACGCAAAATCACACCCCGCTTTAAACTCTATGGTACTTTAGCGGTCGCTTAAGCGGCCGCTTTTATTTTGCGAAGACAGCGGCGACGGTCGCGTTTGCTGGATTTTTTGGATTCCAGAGATTGTAGGCGGCGACTTTGCTGGCGAGCCGGCCGGACCAGAGCGAGATTGGCGAATAACTAGTGTTTTCCAGGGGGATAGTAGTAATTAGGCTGCGGTTTGCGACGATGATTTGGCCATCATGGAAAGTAAGAAGCGCAAGGTTCTCGTAACTCAAAGTAAATTTATGCAGAGTTTCGATGACGGGTATTAGCGGCTGGGATAATAACAGAACTTTTGGATAATAGATCGCGCGAAAGAGTTTTTGAAGTTGGGCGAGACTGGCAATAATAAATAAATTTTCGCGCTCAATAAGATTGGTCATCTCGGCGAGCAAGAGATCGACGGTATCACGGGTGATGATGGCGGGTGTTGGCGTGGATGCATCTAGCGCTTCGGCGACAGCGACGGCAGTTGTTGAATTTTTGGAAAGGTCGCCGATAAAAATATTAAAGTCGGCTCGATTTGCGGCGGCTGTGAGTTCGGCGGATTTGTCAAATGATCCGGAAGGAGTGGACCTAGTGAATGTTAGATTTTCGTTGATGATGGCAGGCGGAAATTTAGATTCCAGACTATCTGGGAGAATGGTTTTTACGGACTTTAGAGGAAAATTTGCGGACAAGAACTCGGCGGTTTTTATTGGTGCGGAAAAGTTTTGGGAGTTTCCGCCAATTACGGCAATTTCGTTTTGTTTTTGTTCTGGGAAATTCCAACGCAAGTCTTCTTTTGGTGCGGAAGTCTGTTTTTTCCAGTATTCTTTTGAGCTGTCCATGATTAAAACTCCAAAGTTATACTAATCGGGCAGTGGTCTGAACCGGTAATATCCTCGTAGATTTCGGCAGATTTGAGGTTCTTTCGGAGTCTTTTGCTGATGAAGAAATAATCAATCCGCCAGCCAACGTTGTTTTTGCGGGCGTGGCCCCAGTGGCTCCACCAAGTATAGCGTTTCTCGTCAGGATGGAGTTCGCGGAAAGTATCAATAAACCCAGCCTTTTCTAGGTTCTCAATTCCCTGCCGCTCTTCTTTAGTATAGCCGGCATTATGTTCATTTTGTTTCGGACGAGCGAGATCGATTTCAGTATGCGCTGCATTAAGGTCGCCACAAAATACAACTGGTTTAATCTCATCAAGGATTTTCATATACTCTAAGAAGGATGGGTCCCAGAGGGTTTCGCGCAGTTTTAGACGGGATAAATCGGGCTTGGAATTAGGGGTATAGACGGTAACAAGAAAGAAGTCTTGGTATTCGACGGTTAGAACTCGACCTTCTTCTAGCGGCGTACCATACTTATCTTCTTCCCAATTTTGACTAATTTCCAAATCTTCTTCAAGTCCGATCCAAGACCCTAGAGGAAAGTCGATAGAGCCATTATCGCGCGTTAGAATTGCTGTGCCGGAGTAGCCTGGGCGTTTGGCGGCATTCCAGAACATAAGATAGTTATCTTCGATAATTCGATAATCGTCGGAGGGGATTTGGTCGGGGTTAGCCTTGACTTCCTGAAGGCAGAGAATATCGGGATTTTTTTCGGCGATGAGATTTTGCAGAGCCTGTTTTTTTAGCACAGCACGAATACCGTTGACGTTCCAGGAAAAGATTCGATAAGTAGTTTTCATTTTAGCCCTCGCTTAGCTTCGCGATCAAGATCGCGGCCTTTTATGGTTTCACGTTTGTCGTACTTCTTCTTGCCCTTGCCGAGGGCGATTACTAATTTGATGTAGCGTTTGCCGCCAAGAAGTCGAACTGGGACGATGGTCGAACCCTCGGCGGCGTTATGTTTCTCGAGGTCTAGGATTTGTCTTTTAGTCGCAAGAAGTTTGATGTTCCTAGCGGTTTCTGGCCCGAGGGTCAAGTTGTTTAGCCAAAGTTCGCCATTTCGGATGGTGACGAAGGAACCTTTTAGCTGGACGTGGTGATCACGAATATTGCGGACTTCGGGGCCAGCTAAAACCATGCCGACAGAAAGCTCATCGCCGAGTTCGTAGTCATAACGCGCGCGGCGATTTAAAGCGGTTAAATCTGGCGTTTTTGGCTTTTTCATACTATAATTATAGCATATATGGCGAAACTATATTTTCGGTATGGAGCGATGGGGTGCGGGAAGACGATGCAGCTTCTTCAGGTTGCGTTTAATTATGAGGAGCGTGGACATAAAGTTTGCGTGATTAAGCCTTTGCGCGATACAAAAAATGGGACAAAACTTTTGACGCGGATTGGGCCGGAAAGAGAAACGGATTTTTGTTTTTCTGAAGCCGACGATTTATTCTCGCGGATTTCTGCGGGTTTTGCAGACGTTTCTTGTGTATTAGTTGACGAGGCGCAGTTTTTGACCGCAAAGCAAGTTGATCAGTTGATGATGGTGACGGTGCGGCTGGATATTCCAGTTATGGCGTATGGACTCAGACTTAATTTTCGGCGCGAGGATGGTGGGTTTGAAGGAGCGACGAGGCTCTTGCAACAGGCGCACGAGATTGAAGAAATCAAGACGATTTGTGAATGTGGGCGGAAAGCAACGTATAACGCAAGGTTTTTGAACGGCGTTTTGGTTGCGGACGGGCCGGACGTTTTGATTGATGATGGCTTGACGGAAATTGAGTATCGGGCGATTTGTCCGAAGTGCTATGAGAAATATCTTGAAAGGAGTAAATAATGTATATCGTAATTGAAGGCCAGGATGGGACGGGAAAGTCAACACAAGTTGAACTGATGGCGGAATATTTGCGCAGTCAGGGTCGCGAGGTTTTGACTTTACACGAGCCGGATGGCGATCTAGAGTCGGCGCATGCTTTGCGGGATATTATTAAGCAGAAGAAATACGATCTTGAGCCCTTGACGCACGTTTTGCTTTTTACGGCGGCGAGAAACGAACTTTGGCGAAAGTTGGCCGAGCCGGTGCTTGCTCGCGGCGGAGTGGTAATCGCGGCGAGGAACTGGTGGTCCACGCTAGTTTATCAAGGCTATGGCCAAGGCGTTTCCAGGTCGCGGATTGTTCGGTTGACGAAAGCGATGTTGCCGGAAAAATATGTTTTGCCGGATAAGTCTGTTATCTTGGTTTTGTCGGATGAGGAGCGAAAGAAGCGCGAAAAAGGCCGCGATGCGGCGGGCGGTGCGGATACGACTTCGGAGACGGATACGTTTGAATCCAAGCCAGATGAATTTCAAGCCAAACTTAACGCAGGTTATCTCAAACTAGCAAAAGAATTTAACATTCAAACTTTTGATGCAAGCCCAAGTATTTCGGAAATTCACGAAAGCTTGAAAAAACTATTTAATCTTTAAACTGAGAATTATAAAGTTCGGCATAGAAACCGTTCTTTTTGAGCAATTTTTCGTGAGTTCCTTGCTCGATAATTTCACCGTGTTTCATTACGAGGATTAGGTCGGCATTTCGTACTGTGCTGAGGCGATGAGCGATAATAAATGAGGTTCGGTTTTTGCTTAGTTTTTCGAATGCGTCTTGGATTAATTGCTCCGTACGAGTATCGACGTTCGAGGTAGCCTCATCTAAAATCATCATTGGTGGATCCTTCAGCATGGCGCGAGCGATCGTCAGAAGCTGTTTTTCGCCGGCGGAAATATTATCTGAGTCTTCAGAGATCTTGGTTTTATAGCCTTTCGGGAGCGAAGTGATGAAATGATCGATATGAAGATATTTACAAACTTTCTTGACGTCGTCGAGAGTTGCTTTTTCGTTTCCGTAGCGCAAATTTTCTTCGATTGTTCCGGAGAAAAGCCAAGTATCTTGAAGAACCATACCAAAGAGTCCGCGGACACTGGATTTGTCGGCATTTTTTGTGTTGCTTCCGTCGATTAAAATTTTGCCGCTTGTCGGATCGTAGAAACGCATCAGGAGATTTACGATCGTGGTTTTTCCGGCGCCGGTTGGGCCAACAAGCGCAATATTTTGGCCAGCGGAGGCTTTAAAGCTGAAGTTTTCGATGACGGGCTTGTCGGCGCTGTAGCTGAAGCTGATATCTCTAAACTCAATATCTCCTTTTATTTTTTCTAATTTTTCTTCCCCCTCTTTCTTTTCTTCTTCTTTGTTGAGGAATTTGGAGACGCGCTCAGCGGCGGCAAGGGTGAGTTGGATGGTTGAAACGATTTGGGCGATGGAAGTGATTGGGCGGTTAAACTGAGTCGTGTACTGGATAAAGGCCTGGACATTACCAATCGTGATTATACCGGCGATAGCTTCGTAACCGCCGGCGATACAAACCGCGACATAGCTCAAGTTTGTGAAAATATGGGTAATTGGGAAAGCGAGCGAAGAGAAGAATTGGGCTTTCCAGGCGGATTCATAAAGCGAATTGTTTGTTTCGCGGAAATTTTGGAGCGAGGCGGATTCATGGTTATTTGACTTAATAATTAGTTGGCCAGAATAGTCTTCTTCAATTATGGAGTTCAAGCTGCCGAGCGTGTCTTGTTGGCGGCGGAAATATTTTTGGCCATGGCCGGCGATTTTGGCGACAAAGATGGTTGAAATCGGGATAGAGACAACAGCAATTAGCGACAAAAGTGGCGAAATTGTTAGCATCATGACTAAAATACCAATCAGCATGACGATATTGCTGATAATTTCGGAAAGCGAGTTTTGGAGCGATTGGCCGACGGTGTCGACGTCGTTTGTCATACGGGAGAGGGTGTCGCCGTATTTGTGTTTATCGAAATATGAAACTGGCAGGCGGTTAATTTTTTCTAGGATTTTCAGACGAGTTTCCTTAATATATTTTGCGGCAACGCGACCTAAAATAAAGTTTTCAAAGTAGCCGAGTGCAGCGGAAATTAGGAATAGGATGATCAAAGTGATGGCGTTTCCAGCGAGTGGCGCCCAGTCGATTTCGCCGGTTGCGCCGAGACTTTTGGCTGCTTCGGTCGTCATGTTGCCGAGAATCTTTGGCCCGAAAATTGCGAGGACGGTGGAGCCAGCGGCGAGAACGCAGGCGACGGCGATCGGCAGAGCCCAAGGTTTTAAGGACTTAAAGAAGAACTTTGCGGAGGATTTTTCGCGAGGTTTTTTGACTTTAGCGGGCATCTTTTAGCTCCTTTTTATATTCCTCATCAGAAAATTGGGACTTGACGATTTCACGGTAAATCTCAGAAGATTTTAGAAGTTCTTTATGACTACCGACACCTCTGACTTTGCCCTGATCGAGAACGATAATTTGGTCAGCGTTTTTAATTGTGGAAACACGTTGGGCAACAATTAAAACAACGGAAGATTTCGTAGCTGGTTCCAAAGCTTTTCGGAGTTTTGCGTCAGTTTTCATGTCCAACGCGGAAAAACTATCATCGAAGACATAGATTTCGGGCTTTTTTGCAATAACACGGGCGATACTGAGGCGTTGTTTTTGGCCGCCAGAAACATTGGTCCCGCCTTGAGCGATATGGTTGTCGTAATTTTTCGGTAATTTTTCAATGAATTCTTTAGCCTGAGCAATCTCTGCGGCTGATTTTACATCGGCTTTAGAATTTCCGAAGGCGATATTGGATTTTATACTGCCGGCGAAAAGTACGCCTTTCTGAGGTACGAGGCCAATTCTTTTCATCAAATCTTTTTTTGCGTAATTTTTAACGTTTATGCCGTTTATAAGGACTTCGCCTTTTGTCGTGTCATAAAAACGTGGAATCAAATTTACTAGCGTCGATTTTCCGGAGCCGGTCGAGCCGATAAAAGCGGTAGTCTTACCTGCTTCAGCCTTGAATGAAACTTTTTCGAGCGCGTTAGTCTCGGCATTATCGTAAGCGAAACTGACATTTTTGAATTCGACGGATGGAGATTTTTCTGGAGTACCTTTGGTCTTTTCTTTCCAGATAACTTTCGGCTTAGTTTTTAAGACTTCGTTAATACGTTTGGCGGAGACGTTGGCGCGCGGCAAAAGGACGAACAAGACTACCAAGAAGAGGAAGGACAATACTACCTGAATGGCGTATTGCATAAAGGCCATCATGTCGCCGAGGTATGACATATTAGTCGTGAGTAGTGAGATGCCGACCCAAATACAAAGTAAGGTTGTGCCGTTGAAAATTAAAGTCATAATTGGCACCTGGAATGACATGACATTGTTGATAAAAATATTGGCGCGAGTAATGGCGTTGTTTTCTTTTTCGAACTTTTTGCGTTCGTAACTTTGCTTGTTGAACGCGCGAATAACGCGCAGACCAGTTAGATTCTCGCGAGTTAGGAGAGTGATTTTATCAAGTAATTCTTGAAAAATTTTGAATTTTGGCAGAGCGAGGCCAACGATGGCGACGGCGGAAACTAGGAGTGCGCCGACGGCGAGTAGGATAATCCAAGTCATGTCTGGCGCGGTTTTGATTGCTTCGTAAATGGCGCCGGCGGCCATCATCGGTACGCGCAGGAGCATAGAAAGACAGAGGATGATAGTCTGTTGAACTTGGGCGATGTCGTTTGTCGTCCTGGTAATTAAAGAAGCGGTCGAGAATTTGTCGATTTCTGCGATACTAAAGCTGAGAATTTTCTGATAAACATCGTCTCTGATGTCACGTGCGACGGCGGCGCCAACTCGCGAGGAATAGAAAGAGGCGACGAGCGCGCAGCTTGCGGCTATGGCAGTGCAGCCGAGCATTTGGAGACCGATTCCCCAAATTACGCTGTCGTTTCCGGTAGCGATTCCCTCATTGACAATTTTTGCCATTAAAGCTGGAAGTTCCAAAGTGCCCCAAACTTGCCCGCCAATGGCGGCGATCAAGAGAATCACTTTCAGCCAATACGGCCCAAGATAACGGAAAAAACGCAGCATAATATCTACATATTATAACATACTAGAAGTTCAGGGTAAAGGTCGTGGTTTTGTTTCCTGATGCGACTTTTAAGTCCCAATGATTTTTCTCAGCGAGTTGCTTTGCGATAGAAAGGCCAAGTCCGACACCAGGCTTAGTTTTGTCGGTTTGGTAGAAGCGGTCAAAAACGTGTTTTTGGTTTTCTTTGGAAATGGTGGCACCGTCGTTTTTAATTATAATTTCATCTGGAGCGATTTTAATCTCCACATTTTTGTCACAATATTTTGTCGCATTGTCGATTAGAATATTCAGGAGCTGGTTCAAGTCGGCGCGGTTTAGTTTTTTCGCGGCGGTTTTTTCCGATTTTTTTAGTTTAACGATTTTTAGGTTTGCATGCTTCTTTTTTAGTTTTGGTGTGTAACAACTAGCGATTTCTTCAAGCAAAGTGTCTAATTCAATTTCTTCAGGCTCGCCAGTTTCTTCGAGTGTATCCATTTTTGCAAGCGATAGAAGCTGGGTGTTTAGAACGCTTAGTTCCTCGGTTTTCTTCGCGACATTATCGAGCCAAGGATTTCCTTCTATGTCGGCAGCCTCGAGGTTCGCCTGGATAACGGCGAGCGGAGTTTTAATTTCGTGGGAAGCGTTGGCGATGAAAGATTTCTGAGCTTCGTAAGCTTCGCGGACCGGTTTAATAGATTTTTCGGCCAGGAAAAATGAGGCGAACACGACTAGGATTTCCATGGCCACGCCGGTAGTAATCAAGGAAATCAAAAGCGTGGTTAGAGATTTTTCGCGGTCGTCTTTAATACGCTCTTCGAAATAAGTGCGAGTGTTCTCGTCTAAGCTTTCAGGTTTTTCCGGTGTTTCATTTAGCATGGGTTTGGCTTCGCCATTTGGCATCGGCGGGCGGCGCGTGACATTTTGGGAAACGATGAAATATATCGCCGAAAAAGCGATAATGATGACCGCCGCGGAACTTAAAGAGGCGGTTAAAATGAATTTTCGTTTTAGTTTCCCAAACATACTTCTATTCTACCTTAGAAACTAGTTTATAGCCAAGATTTCGGATAGTTTTAATCTGGACCTTACTATTCAACTTCTTGAGTTTTTTGCGAAGATAGCTAATATAAACCTCGACATAATTATCGTCGCCGTAGTTATCGCTGCCCCAAATGTGATTTAGGATGTACTCTTTGTTCTTTGCGCGATCGGGCTCTTGTAAAAGCGTTTCTAGAAGCAGGGCCTCCTTTTCCGTTAGGTCGAGTTCATTTAACGTGCGATTTTCCTTATTATAATATAGGTCGCCGAAACGAATGACTTTTTCGTCCTGAAGCGCAGGGCGGCGGGACAGGGCCTGGAGCCGGGCGATCAACTCGGCGGTCTTGAAAGGTTTTGCGAGATAATCGTCTGCGCCATAATTTAAGCCTTTGATTTTATCCTCAGCTTGGGAGAGCGCAGATAGCATGATAACTGGCGTTTTTATTTCGCGCTCGCGGATGTGGCGTAGGATATCAAAGCCAGACATTTTCGGTAGCATTACGTCTAAAACAATGCAGTCGTAAATTGGTTTCATCGCAAGGTTTAAGCCTTCTTCCCCATCGTCTGTCCATTCGACAGAAATGCCGGATTTTTCCAAAACGTGGATCACGGCGTCGGCTAAAAATTTTTCGTCTTCTACATATAATATTCTCATGCCTCTATTATACCCTCTAAAAGCTTAAATAAACCTTAAAATAAATTTTTTATATTTTAAGGTTCTATTAAGGTTCAGTAAATATAATAAGCGTAACATTAAATGAAAGGACGATATATGTTTAGGAATATGCTAAAAAGATCGTGGCTTTCGGTAAAGCGAAAGCCGGGGAGGTCGATTATTATCGGGTTGATTTTATTTGCAATGAGCAACCTGATTTTAGCGGCCATAGTTATTAAATCTGCGGTAAATGAGCAGATGGAATATGCGAAAGAATCGCTTGGCGGGACCGTGACGATTCAGGCGGATATGAGTAAGCTACGTGAGGAGATAGGCGATCCGAGCTCGAAGAGTCTTGAGGAGCTCGAGTCTTCGTCATCCGCGCCGGCGAAATTTGAGCGGCCGAGTGTGACGAAGTCGGTCGCGGATAAAATTGCGCAGTCGGATTATGTAAAAGACTATACATATAGTGTTTCGACGACGGCGAATAGCGACAGTCTAACCGCGATTGAGACCAGCGGCCCTTCGGGCGGCGATGGATTCTCCGGCGGCGGATTCGGTGGTCCAAATTCCGAAGAGAATTCCGGTGATTTTAAGATTTCCGGCATAAATTCTTATGCATTTATTCAGCAGGTTGAAAATGGTTCAATGTCGATTTCGTCGGGTGAGTATTTCGATGAGGATGACGCGGATAAGTGTATCATTTCGGTTGATCTCGCTGAGGAAAATGGCCTTAAAGTTGGCGATACAATTACCATGACAAATATCAATAATAGCGAGGCGGTTTCGCTGACTATTATGGGTATTTATGATATTTCGGAGAATATGTTTAACGCGAACACGATCTATATGAATGTAGATACGGCGGCGAAATTTATTTCTGCAGATGATTATAATGACGGCGATTATAAAGTTGAAAATGTTTCGTATGAACTTAAAAATGCGGAGAATGCGGAAGCGTTTATTTCCTGGATCAAATCAGAGTTTCCGGAGCTTGCCGAGAAAAATTTGACCGCTAGCGAGGATACGAGAGAGTACGACCAGATGGTCGGGCCGATTGAGAGCGTGGGGAGTTTTGCGACGACGATTCTAATCATCGTAATCGTCGCGGCAGCATTAATTATCACGCTAATCGTGATGATTAATGTCAAAGACCGTCGCTATGAGATTGGCGTTTTGACTTCGCTAGGTGCGAAAAAACTAAATATTATTGGACAAATTTTCCTAGAACTTGTTATGGTCGGGACGGCAGCGTTTGCGCTGTCTACGGCGACTTCGACGGTTCTAGCGAAGACTATGGGGCAAGGAATTCTTGATTCGCAAATTGCTTCTTCTTCTGAAGCTTCGGAAAAGAACTTTGGACGCCCGAGCGGCGGGCCTGGCGGGTCGTTTAAGCCGGGCGCGATGGGCGGCGATACGCCGAGTATGCCGGAGATGTCGGACTCGTCGAATAGAGTTTCTGAAACTTCTGAAAATGTGATTGACGAAATTAATATCTCGGCGAAACCTTCGGATTTTGCGCTACTATTTGCGAGCGGTTACGGCGTGATTTTAGTGGCATTGCTGCTTCCGGCGATTAGCATCTTGCGCTACTCGCCAAAGAAAATTTTACAAGGAAAGGAGTAATATGAATAGGTTAGTAATTTCGGACTTAGAATATACTTATAAGGATCAAACGGAGCCGGTCAAAGTTTTAAAAGGCGTTTCGGCGGAGTTTTCCGAGGGGAAACTCTACGCCATCCAGGGCGAGTCCGGTTCGGGAAAGACCACGCTGCTTTCCCTCCTCTCCGCGCTGGACGAGATTCAGGACGGGGATATAAAATACAATAACAAATCGATTCGCGAGATTGGACTTTCCGACTTCCGGTTAAAATATGTAAATATCGTGTTTCAGAGTTTCAACCTAATTAAATATATGACGGCGGCGGAAAATGTACAGGTGGCGATTGACTTTGCTGGTCGGCACGACGATCCGCTGAGATATCTGAAGAAGGTCGGGCTGGATGAGGCGGCTTCTTCCAGGTTGGTTAATAAATTATCGGGTGGGCAGCAGCAACGCGTGGCGATAGCTCGGGCGCTGGCTTCGGATGTGCCGATTATCGTGGCGGATGAGCCGACGGGAAATCTGGACGAGGATACCGAGGCAAAAATTATCGATGTGTTTAAGGATTTGGCGCATAAGGATAAAAAGATTGTAATTATAGTGACGCATTCTCGGAAAGTGGCAGAGCAGGCGGATAAAGTTCTGAAACTTTCGCGCGGAAAGATTTCCTAGTAGAATTTTAGCTAAAAACGCGTCGGGTTTAGCGGCGCGTTTTTAGAATAGATAGTTTAGGTAATCTTTTAACATTCTGGTTCCGGAAATGACTGGAAGGAAGTTCTTTAACTCGGTTTTAATAATATATTCGAGGTTAAAGTCTTCGTTCCAGGCTTTCGCGGCTTCGTCCATGCGTTCATACAAGTGTTTAACTTCCTCAAACTCAGTCGAACCAGAAATGTTTAGATAGCTGTCTGCCGAGCAATCGGCGACGCCGCCGTCGTGGGTGCTGACGAGGATGCCGAGGTTAATGATATCTTTCATCCAGGATGTACCACAGGCTTCAAGGCCGACAATCGGGGTGTTGATTGCGACATTGCTGCCGAGGCTTAGAGCGCGGCCGAGCTCTTCGTCGTAATCTGGAAGATAGTGGACGCGCGCCTTTAAAATCTCGTCTTCGTCAATTAGTTTTAGGAGATTTTTTAGTCTTTCGGACATCCGTGTGTCGCCTTCGTGGACGCGGCCAGCGAGAATATAATGAGCATTATAAGTTTCTAGAATTTCTTTTAATTTCTCTGGGTCGGAAAACGGCAGCCACGGGCGTTTATAATCAACAAAGCGGCGCTTGAATTCGAAAAGCAGTGCGTCTTCTGGGATTTTGATGTTGTTGCCGTACTGATCTTTTCGATGTTCCAGGACTTTATTTAGCTCTTTTCGGCCCTGTAATTTTAGTTTCCTAATATCTTTAGCGGAAATGTTGTTTATTTTTTCCTCGTAGTCTTCGGTCGGGAGATAGAATTTATCGATAATTCCCTGGTCTTTTAGGTAAGTTATAACTTCTGGTTCGGTCCAAGTCGGGATGTCGATGCCGTTTGTTACGGCTTTGAATTTTACTTTTTTGCCGGAGAGCTCGTGGTAATTTGCGACGCGGGCGTGGAGTTTGCTGACACCCGATCTTAGTTCGGCGATTTCGATTGTAACGGTAGAAAGGCGGATGGTGCCGTTATCGAATTTATCGGAAAGCCATTTTTTTACGGCTGGCGACTTTAGGTTTGGGAAGACATAACGCTCGAACTGGTCGTAGTGGAAACTGGCCTCGGCCGCTTGGACGAGAGTGTGATTCGTATATAAAGTATGTTTTCTAGTATAGACGACAGCTTCGTAGAAATCCATACCGTTCGACGCTAATTCGTCTAGGCGGGCTAGTGCGGCGAAGAAAGTTGCGACTTCGTTTAGTTGCATAATTGCAGGTTTTAAGCCTACGAGTTTTAAGGCTTGGTAACCGCCGAAACCGAGCGCAACTTCTTGGTATAGGCGATGATCTCCGCCGGAATCGCCGGAATAAAGCTCGCCGAAATTCGGTTCGGTAATGCAAAGGATCTTAGTGCTGCCGAGTTGTTTCTCAATCACATCAAGGCTAGCGATTTCACTGTTGCATTTTATATTTACGGTATCAATAAAAGTGTAGCCAAATTTTTCGTAATCAACTTTTTCGGAGCGGGTTTTATTTTCGAACTTGAAGTTGCCATTTTCGTTTTTGACGATGCAATCTTGGTGTTGCTCGGACGGATAAAACGGAGTAATTAAAGTTAGAGGCACGTTCATTTGCTCGGCGACTCTTCTCGTATCGGCTGCAAGGACGCCAAGGCCGCCACCGCCGCGGATGCCATTTTTCTTGTCGTAAAGTTCGATAGTCCAATAAGTGTATGGGCGATCTTCAGAAAGAGACTGGGTCAGATTTTTGCGATCAAGACGTTCGTAAAATTCATCAACGTCTTCAATTGTCTCCAGCGGGTGTTTCGTAAGTTTTTCCATAATTCTTGTGCTTATTTTAGCATATTTATCTGGATTTTACTAGGATTTTGTGGTATAATGTTTAGGTACCTAATGGGATGTCGCCAAGTGGTAAGGCAGCGGGTTCTGGTCCCGCCATTCGGGGGTTCGAATCCCTCCATCCCAGCCAAGAAAACGCCTATCTCGGCGATTTTTTGTTCTCGCTCGCCGGAAGGCGCGCTTCGAACAAAGAAATCACCAATCTAGGCGCTTTCATAAGGCGCGCTATTTTAGGAAGCCGTTTATGATTTTGGACTCTGCTTGGTCGGGTGTGAGACCTAGCGTCATTAACTTCGTTAGTTGTTCGCCGGCGATCTTTCCAATGGCGGCTTCGTGAATCAATTCGGCATTGAGACTCTCAGCGTCAAGTGAAGGCGTAGCAATAACTTTGGCATCGTCCATAATGATTGCGTCACATTCAGAATGTCCACGACAAGTCGTCTTCCCTGTGATATGGAGTTTGAAATTTTGTTTTGAAGTGTCGCGAGCGACGGAACGAGAGACTATATCCGCAGTAGAGTTTTCACCTTCTAGGGTTACTTCAATATTACTTTTAGCAATTTGGCGGCCATGTGTCAGAAGTTTTTCTTCAATCTCAATTTTCGCATCATTCTTTAAATCAGCCTTAGTTAAACGGCTAGTAGAGTCTACACCGGCAATTTGTTCGAGCTCTAATTTTACATAGGATGATTCGTCTAAGTGCAATTCGGTAGTTGGGTTTAGGATTTTACCGGCAGACGGGCCAGTGCCATAATGCTTTTCAATATATTTTACCTTGCAGTTTTTTCCAACATGAAAAGCGTGGATTCCGTCATGTATTGAGTTTTTAACTCCGCAATTATAAATTCCGCATCCAGCAACAATAGTGACTTCAGAATTGTCGCCAATATAAAAATCATTGTAGACGGTTTCTTTGTGGCCGCTTTCACTCAAAATTACCGGGATGTGGACGACGTCCTTTTTTGTGCCCGGTTCGATAAAAACATCAATGCCAGATTCCTCAGCTTTGGATTTTACGTCAATGTTTTTAGTGCTTTTTTTGCCAACAGATTTACCATTAATGCGGAAGTTATAAGCGCCTTCTGGCACGCCAGAAATATCGGCGACTCGCTTCAATAAATCCTTTTCAATTTCATCAAGATTCATCATAGACTCCCTTTCTTCAAGATTATCACACGATCAGCAATATCCATAATTGGTTTCTGATGAGAAATAATAATGATTATTTTATCTTTATTCTTCTGGCGAAGTTTTTTAAAAACTTTAATCAAATTGTCGAAACTCCAAATATCGATACCGGCTTCGGGCTCGTCAAAAATCATCACCTTAGAGTTCCTGGCGAGAACAGTGGCAATTTCAATGCGTTTAAGCTCGCCACCGGATAGGGTTTTGTTGACCTCGCGATCCAAATATTCGTCTTTTTCTAAGCCCACAATTTCTAGTTCTTTGAAAGCTTGATTTTCTGGCCTAGCTATCTCTAGTAAATCTCTTACTGTTACCCCCTTAAAACAGATGGGCTGCTGAAAAGAGTAGGAAATTCCGAGTTTGGCACGCTCGGTAATATTTTTCGAAGTAATGTCTTCGCCGCCTAAAAGAATTTGGCCACTTTTTGGGCTCTTGATACCCACAATGATTTCAGCGAGAGTAGATTTGCCACTGCCGTTTGGGCCGGTCAAAACAATCAGTTCGCCAGGTTTAAATTTAAACGATATATTATCCAAAACATGGCGATTTCTTTCGCCATTTATAATTAAAAAAGAGATGTTTTTTAACTCTAGGGCATCTCGCTCGGTTTTATATCCTGAGCCATGAAAAGATTTATCCATAAAAATCCTTAAATTGTTAATAGGTTATAAAGATTTAGAGAATAAAGACTAGTTTCCGTATCGCGATGAGGGTATGATAATGATACGTACTTATTATTTTATCATAAAATAGTCGGCGTGTCTATCCTTGGTTCATTTTCGAATTCTTGCTCGCCATAAGGCGCGCTCCACAAGAAGAAAATACCAATCTAGGCGCTTTCGCGGTAGTTTTCGATAGCTTGTTTTAGGGCGTCGTGGCCGAGGATGGAACAGTGGAATTTGTGTTTTGGGAGATTGCCGAGATAATCGTCGATGTCTTTGGCGGAGATTTTTAGAGCATCATCCAAAGTCTTTCCTTTGGCGAGCTCGGAGAGAGCGGAAGTCGAAGCGATGGCGGAGGCGCAGCCGTAAGTTTTCCAGCGGATATCTTCGATTTTGCCATCTTTAACCTTGATGAACATTTTCATTTGATCACCGCAAATCGGGTTTCCGACGATACCGGTTGCATCGCATTTAAATTTTTTCTCGTCGCCAAATAAGAAATTTCGCGGGTTCATAAAATGGTCTTTAACGATGTCGGTGTAAATCCAATCTTGGCCTTCGTTCATTTTGTCTTCCTTTCTATGGTGCTGATTTTTTGTAAACGATCAATAATTCCCGGGAGCTTCGCCATAACTTTTTCGACGTCTTCCATAGAGTTGTCTGGGCTAAATGAGAAACGAATCGAGGAATGGGCAACTTCGGCGTCGCCGGTTTTTGCCATTAAAACATGGCTTGGCTTGATGTCGCCAGACGCGCAGGCGGAGCCGGTAGAGACAACGATCCCTTCGGCGTCTAGGTAGAGCTGGATCGATTCCCCCTCGGCGGCCTCGAACGAGGCGTTTAGGATATTTGGCAGAGATTTTTCGCGGCCTAATTCGGTATTTAGGCTGCTGCCGGGAATTTCGGCGAGGATTCTTTTCGCTAATTCATCACGAAGTTCTCGAACTTTTGTGTCGTAGATTTCCCAGGTTTTATGGTCTTTTAAATATTTCAACGCGGCGCCAAATCCGGCGATTCCGGGGGTATTGTAAGTTGTCCCGCGACGATGCTTTTCCTGGTTTCCGCCGATAATTAGCGGCTTAAACGGTGCGCCTTTTCTGATGTAAAGTGCGCCGACGCCGACTGGGCCGCCGACTTTATGTGCACTGAAAGTAGCATAGTCTAAATCTAGAGCCTTTACATCTAGCGGAATTTTGCCGAGGGCCTGAGTTAGGTCGGAGTGAATAAAATCGCCGTTCTCATGCGCTTTTTTTGCGATGTCTTTTAATGGTAAAAATTCGCCGATTTCGTTGTTGGCGAACATGTAAGAATATAAAGTGGGTTTCTTTTTTCCTTTTAGGGCTTTTGCCGCCTCGATAACGGAGTGATGTTCGAGCGGCGAAGTAATAATCTCGTGGCCCTCGAAAGTGCGAATAACGGTGTTGTTAGATTCGGATGCGCCGGAAGTGAAAATAATTTCTTCCGGATCGGCGTTTATAAGTTCAGCCAAAAGTTCGCGGGTCTCTTCAATTTTATTCATCGCAAGGTGGCCAGGGGTATGTAGAGCCGATGCGTTTGCGAAAAACTTTTGTTCCGCTTCCCGCATCGCAGCTATCGCCTCTGGCAAAAGTGGACCAGTTGCTGCGTAATCTAGGTATGTCATGATATAAATAAAGCCGCGTTTGCCCCTTGGGACGTATCACGGCGACAAACGTTAATTTGGAGCCGCGACCGGGACTTGAACCCGGGACCTCATCCTTACCATGGATGCGCTACTACCAACTGAGCTATCGCGGCACTAGTTAGATTATAACATATCATGCATGAAAAAGCCACCACTTTCGTGGTGGCTTTAAGGTACTTAGGAAAGTTTTTCGTATTCTTCCATGACGCAATCGTAGGCGTCGCCGAGGTTCTTCTTCGTGGCAGAAATACGGCCGTAGTTAATTCCTAGGGCTATGGTATGGAAGGTTGAACGGCCTTTTTTCTTGGCTTTTTCTAACCTCTTTTCCCAGTCTGCCATGTTTTCTAGGATATTGCCGATTTCTCGTTGTGCTAAAGCGGCCTTGACGCTAAATACTGAGCCGTCTGCGATATCTTTCGGGGTAACTCCTGACTTTGCCCAGGTCAGGTCGAAATGACAACTTAGGCTCTCTTTCTCCTCCGTCGCCTTTTGATAGCGTTTTTTCGCTGAGGCCAGGGCCTTCTCGGCGCGGTCCAGAGTACGCTCAATGTCTTTAATCTCTGGCGTATAAAATTGCGAATTATATAATGCGTATTTATCAATGAGATTTTTAATATCGCTTGTATAATCTCCTGAGCCTGGAGCATAGGTGCTAGCAATACTATCAACAAACGCGTAAGGGTTGTTATAGTTCTTTGACGCTTTTTTATACTTTCTGACCATTAAATCAGTATGATACGCCATGCAATCTTTGATTGAGTCAAACCAGCGAGCATGCTCATAGACTGACTCCGAGCCAGTAGAGTAAGCGTCGATGCCTAGGCAGTTGTTTTTGCCTTTCGCAAGATCGCTAGTTAAGTGACCACTCTCGAGGCCGACTTGAGCCATGAGCAAATAATCTGAGTCGCCGCGGCCATTTTTGATGCTTTTTTCGCAGAGCTTATGAGCAGTTGTCCAATATTTGTCTAGAAATTTTGTTTGGACTTTAATTAACCCATAAGTCTTCTTTTTGGCAGCGCTAGCGGTTGTTGAGTTTAAAACCGGGCTAGTGATGGAAAAAAGTAGCACAAATGCTAAAACGACAGTTACTTTCCTTCTTGTAAAGAACATGGTTCTTCCTCCTTTGTACTCGCCTTATCTCGGGCGGTTGCTAAAGAATTTTTACACCAACTTTTCTATTTTATCACAGAATGCGACAAAAGTCAAGAGTTATTTTTTTGTTGGGACAATTCGCCTAGCGGTCTTAGCGGTAACTTTCGTTGCGGTGCGAGCGGCGCGGGCGACCGGATGAGCGACTCGGCGGCGAACTTTCTTCTTGGCGTTTTCGGCGATCTGGGCCTCGATGCGTGCAGTGGTGGCGGTAACGTTTTCGGTATCTTCGGCGGCTTCGTAAATGCTTAGAATCTGGCGAAGGGTCGAAACTGCATGGTCGAGATCGTAAGCAGCTTCTAGGGCTTCGATAGCGTTTTTGCGGTTGCCGATTTTCTCTTCGGCTTTAGCGAGTGCAATATAACGAGCCGGGATATCGCCTTCAAGTTCCAAAGCTTGGCGAAAAGCCATGATTGCTTTTTCATAGGCGCCAGTTTCGAGATAAATTAGACCAACATTATGAAGCGAAGATGGGTTATTATCCAGCGATTGGGCAATTTCAAAGCACTCGATTGCTTCGTCGTAGCGTTGGCTTTTTGCGTATAAAATTCCGAGCCGATTGTAGGCGGCGGCGTTTTTCTCATCGAATTTCAAAATTGTAAGCAAGGCTTTTTCGGCACGAACTGGTTTTCGTTCGCGCATGGAACTTTGAGCGATCGACCAAAGTTTTTTCATCTGCGACTCGAATTTCGGGTCTTTCTTATCGCTTTCTTCTTCCGCTTGTTTTTTTCTCTTGATAGGAAAAACGAACACTAGAAGGACACAGAAAATTAAGATTAGGAAAATACCCAACATAATCCTATTTTAGCACAAATCGGCGACTAAATGCAACTTGATGTGGCCGTTTGCGGCGATGTTCTCGTAACAATTTATAAGTTTCAACAGTTTGTTTAGGAATTTTGGATTTTTGGTTTTGAAATAAGATTTATAGAGAATTTCTATGGCGGTTGCTAGAATTTTTTTCGTGTCTTCGCGGGGATTTTTGTGGTGTTTTTTGTCGGTTAGTTCGGCTGCGATTCTGGTTAGGTCTTGAAAATTTGCAGAAAGAAGTTTTTTGGCGCTCTCTATAGTTTCGTCATCAGTGTCGAGCGGCCGATCTAGAGGATTTTCTTGCTTTAGAACGTAGATTTCGCCGCGAGATAGCACGGTTTCGAGTAGCGAGCTTAAGGAATTCACAAAAAGTACGAAATGATAGTTATCCTTGGGCTCTTCTAAAAGTTTCAAGAAGGCGTTTTGGGCGGCTTCGTTCATGGTTTCGGCGTTTTGCACGATTATGAACTGGGCTTTAGTGGCTTTGGTTTTTGCGTGATCTTCAATCTCACGGATTTGGTCAACTCTGATTTTCCCGCGGTCATCCTTTACTTCCAAGACATCTTTCGGATCGACAGCGAGGTTTATCGTTTGACTTTTAGCGGTTTTTATGGTTTTCTTGTTGCTAATTTTTACAGGCTGATTTAGGACGAAGATAGAGAAGCCGGTATTTCTGGCGATTTCAATGATTTTTTCGGGATCATCGAAAAACATCTAGTTTTCCTTTAGGAATTTAGTAAAATCTTCAGGCAGGGGGGCTTCGAAGACGCGGCGGTCACTGGAGGTGCCGTCGGTCCCAGGGATGGTGATTTCTAGCGAATGGGCATGGAGATATAAGCGATCTTCTGGCTTTCGGCTGGAGCGCGGCGATGAACCATAAATTGGGTCGCCGACGATCGGGCAGCCGAGGTATTTAAGGTGGACGCGGAGTTGGTGCGTACGGCCAGTTACGGGTTTTAATTCTAGCAACGAATAGGTCTTTTGCTTCCCTTTCTCGGTTTTTTCGACGGTCTTCAAGATCTTATAGAAAGTTTGAGAAGATTTCCCGTTCGGATCGACTAGGAAAGTAGTCGGATGTTTAATGTTGCGGGCGATTGGCAAATCAATTTTAGCGGCGGCTAGTTTCGGTTTTCCTTCAACGATGGCGTAGTAGGTTTTGTGGGTTTTGCGATCTTGGAATTGCTTTCTCAGATTTGATTGGACGGCAGGATTCTTGCCGAGAATGACGACGCCGGAGGTGTCGCGATCAAGGCGATGGACAATTAGGCCGTAATCTTCAAGCGTAATCTCAGGGGTCCACTCGCCCTTTTTCATGGAAAGCATGCCGGCGGGCTTGTTTAGAACCAATACGTTATCGTCTTCGTAAATCGTGAAGCCTTTTGCATCGGGCGGAACTTCGCGTTTCGGAACGTCTAATTTGATTTCTGGTGGATTATCTTCCTCGTCCAGCTCAATATCGGCGTTGGGTTTTTTAATAATCTTATCGCCAACTGTAACATAGCCAGACTTGATGAAATTCTGGAGCGTGGAACGGTTAAATTCAGGGTGAAGTTCCACTAAAATATGATCGAGGCGTTTTCTTTTTGCCTTTTCTGGAGCTTCTGCTAATTCAATATCGCCGTTTTTGACGCGCGACATCTCGGGCTTGCTGAATTTTTTGCCAGTGATAATCATATCTGTATTATAACAGATGTGTTATAATTTAACCAGGTGGGGAGTAGCTTAAAAGGAGGTGAGGACATGGGTCTTTTAGTTAGTGCGGACATCTTGGAAAGACGCAGGAGGGTTATGGAAAAGCTTCCTGGCGAAGAAAAAGCGAAGTTGCAGGAGAGGCTAGACGAGTCGGATATTGCAGTCGCAAAGATGCGAACGAGACTCAAGGTTTTCTTCAAGTATGCTGGTGGAGGAATGCCACAGAGTATGGGTGTTCTGGGATATATGTGTCAAAAGCACTGTAACCAGATTCGAAAAAACGGAGAACAGTACATTGTCCACCCCTTATCTATGGCCTGCCGAGCAGAGGCTTTGGGGGTTTTAGACGACGAACTGTTCGCGACGATTTTGCTTCACGATGTAGTTGAAGACACTAATGCGAAATTAGAGGATTTGCCGGCCTCAGAGGAGGTCAAAAAAGCTGTGAAGTTGATGACTTTTGATTGGCCGCGAAGAACGACAAGCCTTTCGTCTCCATGTCTGAAGTCGCAGGCGAAGAGAGAGTACTATGAAAACTTGGCGCAGAACAAGACGGCTTTGCTTTGCAAAGGGTTTGACCGCTGGGACAATCTTGGTACTATGACTGCTCTGTCGAAGCGGGCAATTCGCAAGAATGTACTCGAGACTTCGATTTGGCTATTGCCGAAGCTGGAAAAGGCCAAAAACGATTGGCCGGAAGACTCAGACATGATGTTTCTAGTACGCGGAGAAATCAAGATATCGATGTTAATGCTGGCGCATTATAACGAGGTTAATGATTTAACGGACGAAGTGGAACTCATTAGATTGATTGATGATGAGAGCTACTTAAAAGATTCTAAGTAATGCTCACCTGCCTATAAAAAATGCCCCCTTTCGGGGGTATTTTTATCTGAGATGGAAGGCTTTTTGAACTTTTTCTAGTTTCTTGTCGGCGACATCGTTGGCGTAGATTTCGCCAGTCTCAAGCAGCTCGTAAACTGCTTCGTCAGGAATGGCCGCGAGTTCTTCTTGGAAATTTGCGAGGAAAGTTGAAACGCTTTCGGCGACGGTCTTTTTGAGGTCGCCGTAATGGGATTCGCCGGCCCAGGTAGAAATTACATCTTGGAGTGGGACATTATTCACGAGCGCTTCGATTTGGAGTAGATTGGAAATACCCGGTTGGTTGAACATATCAAATTTAATGTTCGCCTCGCTGTCGGTCGTGGCGGACATGATTTTCTTCGCGGCGACGGCTGGGTCGTCGGAAAGCATGATTTTTGAATTCTCGGCCTTTGAAGACTTACTCATTTTCTTCTCAGGATTCTGGAGATCGCGGATACGAATTCCGCCGTCTAGATTCATGAATTTAACCTGGTCTTCGGTCTTTTCTGGCGGGGTGAAAATCGGAGCGTCGAAACGGTTATTGACGCGAATCGCGAGATTTCTGGTTAGCTCTAAGTGCTGGAACTGGTCTTCGCCGACTGGGACGTATTTTGCGTCGTAAAGCAAAATATCAGCGGCCATTAAGACTGGATAATCAAAGATGCCGGCGTTCACAGACTCTTTCCCTTCTGATTTTTCCTTGAACTGGGTCATGCGGCCGAGTTCGCCCATGGAGGCGACGCAGTTTAGAATCCAGTTTAGTTCGGAATGCGCTGGAACGTAAGATTGGCGATAAAAATGGACGTTCTCGTTAATTTTTAAGCCAGCAGCGAGATAGTATTTTACGGATTTTACGATATTTTTCTGAAGATCGCCGTCGACTTCCGAAATAATTGTATGAAGATCGGGAATGAAGATGTTGATATGCTGGTCTTTATTGTGTTCGTTAGCGAGGCGGACCATTGGTACGAGCGCGCCAAGGAAGTTGCCAAGCGTTAATTCGCCGTTTACGCGAATGCCAGTTAAAATTGTTTCCATAATATAATTATAGCACAAAAAAGACCGCAATGGGCCTTGGTGGAGCATATCGGATTTGAACCGATGACCTCTTCAATGCCATTGAAGCGCTCTAGCCAACTGAGCTAATGCCCCATGCCTATATTATATCACAAAAACCCCGCCGATGCTAGAGCCAGCGGGGTTCGGATATGAAAACTACTCTTCGTTTTTGGTGAAAATAAGTTTTGCGCCGTTATCCTCCATGGAGAATTTGCCGTCTT
>JAFRLA010000011.1 GCA_017431465.1 Candidatus Saccharimonadota bacterium | reverse complement strand
TACTTCAACGAATGATTTTTCCAGACGGCGTGGAAGTTAATTTGGAGACATTAGATTTTGGAACGCTCAACATTAGTCCCCTCTACTCTGTTATTTCAACAAAAAAGGGCTCAAATGAGCCTTTTTTAGCCCTTCTGGTGGAGCATATCGGATTTGAACCGATGACCTCTTCAATGCCATTGAAGCGCTCTAGCCAACTGAGCTAATGCCCCATACCTGTATTATATCACAAAAACCCCGCCGATGCTAGAGCCAGCGGGGTTCGGATATGAAAACTACTCTTCGTTTTTGGTGAAAATAAGTTTTGCGCCGTTATCCTCCATAGAGAATTTGCCGTCTTTGTATGTATAGTCGGTCGAGGCGCCATTGATAGTAATCTGCTTATTGTCGTATTTGACTTCGGATTTGTCGCCGAAGAGGTCTAGTTCGCCAGTCTTATCCTCCTTGAGCTCTAAAGTAGCCTTCATGCCGAGGCCTTCGAGAATGCTGATACTACTACTTTGGTCTTCGCCATCGCGTTCGATACCGGTAAGTTTATAAGTACCAACGACCTTTGGTTTGCTGAAGCAGATGAAGCAAACGGCAGCGACAACGACCGCAACGACAGCGGCGGCAATGATGCCGATGAACACGCCGAGATGTTTTTTGCTCTCACTTTTTCTAGCAGTAGTCCTTTTGGCCGGGGCGGTTTTTTTAGTAGTTTTTCTAGTGGTTTTCTTGGCTGTTGCCATAAAAATGATCCTTGTTTAATTTAGCTTATGGTTATTATACTATTTATCGCCAGGCTTTTCAAGTTTATAATAGATCGAAGGAGCAAAACGAATTGGGGCTAAGATTTTTTGTGCGCCATTTTCCAGTTTGATCAGGCGCTCGGTGCCGAGGATATTTTTTAGAGTGCGGTTGCGGAAGTTAGAAACAGAGAGAACTTTTTCGATTTTAAACCCTTGTTTTTTAAAAATGTCTTCCATGTATTTTGGGTGGTAGTTGTAAAAACCGTTTTTGCTGATGTCGGTGAGGTTTGCGACGGAACGGTCGAATGGGTTAATCTTAGTCCGACGAGTGATAAAACGGACCATTCGAGGCAGAGTCTTTTTATTTGCGACTTCGATAACGGCGATGCCACCCGGCTTTAAGATGCGATATAATTCGGCGGTGACTTTTTTCATATCTTTGAAGTGATGTGTTGCGCGAATCATCATTAGCGTAGAGAACTCGCCGTCTTTAAAGGGCAAATCGTAAATGTCGCCAGCTTTGGTCTTTAGACGTTTGCCGTAAATCTCGCGAGCTTGTTTTAACTCGGTTTTAGAATAGTCAAAGAGGGTCGCAGATTTCGCGCGCGGAAGATACTCGTCAGCGAGGCGACCGTAGCCCCCAGCAATATCAACAAATTTATCCATGTGTTTTGGGAGAAGCTTTCGAATCGCCATGCGATCGGCCGCGTCTTCGTAAGCACGGTCGGCGTCTTCCCAAAAAATTTTCTTGTAGTCGTAGCCGTTATAATCGGAAATAACTTTCTGCTTAGTAGATTTTTTTGATTTAGCCATAATATAAGAATTATACCATATAAGAGATAGATAGACAACTAAACGGCGTTTTTGAAGAGAACTTTCTTCAATTTGTCGACAAATGGTTTAACTTCGGGCAATCCGAGGAAGAAGCTGGCGACGCCGTAAGCAAGCAACGAGACGATAGTGATAATACCGAATTTTGGCAAGGTGTTGAAAATAGAGTCATCGGTTTTTCTAAACGGTAAGAATTTAGTCATAGCATAGGCGACTGCGCCGGCGATTAAAGTTGCGAAGAGCATGCGCCAGAAAGCTTTCCAGAAAGTCTTATCGAGCAATTTGTTCTTAGAGAGGCGTTGTAATAGCCAGATTAGAATGATAATTTCAAGAACAGCGCCGATAGACTGGGCGTAGCCAAGCCCCTCGGGACCCCAGCCGAAAATAGCGAAGGCGACGGCTAGGAGGGTAGAGAATCCGACTGCGATAATCGAGACGATAAACGGAGTTTTCGTATCTTGATGGGCATAAAATCCGCGCGAGGCAATATGAAAAACGCAACGTGCGAAGGTAGACAGAATGAGAGTTGCGAGAATAGAGGCGATGAGCGGGTCCCCGCCATTTTTAATAAAGGAAACGACGTAACCACGCCCAAAATAGGCGATGATTGAGACGGGCAGAGAAATCCAAATAATGGTCCGGAGCGCGACGCGGAAAGTGGCATAAAACTCAGCTTCATGGCCTTTGCCAAGGTCCTCGGTCAGTTTCGGGAAGAAAGCAGTAGAAATAGCGACGCCGATTAGGTTAGTAGGCATCTGGCTTAGATTCGTGGCTTGTTGGTAGCTACGCAAAGCCCCGGCTCCCATACGCGAGGAAAGGTTAGTGTTGACGATTGTGTTGACGTAATCGATTCCCTGGTCTAGCGAGCGGGCTGGAAGTAGTCCAAGTACAGCACGGAAACCGTGGTTCTTCCAATTGATTTTAAATCGATAATCAAAGCCGAGCCCGATCAGTCCGACGAGTGACATGATGACCTGTAAAATTGCGCCAAGTACGACGCCAAGCGCAACGCCCATAATACCGCCTTCGAAAATTTGGATGCCAAAGATGTTGATTCCGCCGGTAAAGACGGTGATGCCGATTAAAATACCGACGTTGTATAAGGCTGGCGCAATAGCATAAAATACGAAACGCCCGACGGCTTGCTGGATAGAGTTTAGAACGGTCGCAATAGACATGAGGAATGGGTTGATTGCGATCACGCGCATCATGTTGATTGCGAGAATTGTGCCTGGCTCGTCGAGACCTGGACCGACGACATAGCGGATAAGTGGGTCAGCAAAAATCATAATCAGCACACTTGCGACAAGCGTAATAAGCGCCATGAGGTTTAATACGGAGCTGGAAAGCTCCCAAGCTGATTTTTTGTTGCCGTTGACCAGGCGGTGATTAAAAACCGGAATGAAAGAATCTGCGAGCGCGCCGGAAGTTAGGATGAAGAACATGAAATCAGGAATTGTGAAAGCGGCGGTATAGGCGTCGATACCGGTCGGATAAGTATCAAGATAGAAGCCGTTTAGTAATCGGTCGCGGAAGATACCAAGAAGCGCAGAGAGTAAAGTTGAAATTGCCAAAATAATGGCGGCGAATTTGATCGACAACCTAGAATTTGCCATCGCGACGACGGATCTGAACTTAATCTTCTTCATTTACTATTATTATAGCACAGATTTAGTGTAGTTTGGCGGCGGTCGGTAAGACGGAGCCTTTGAGTAGAGGCTCTAGCTCGTCTTCTTCCAAAGTTTCTTTTTCGAGCAGCGCTTTCGCGACGCGGTCTAGGACCTTACTGTTAGCTTTAAGTACGGCCTCAGCGCGCGCGGCAGCTTCGTCGGAGAGAAGTTTGATTTCGGCATCGATTAGCTCGGCAGTCTTTTCAGAATATGGTTTACCAGTAGAGATAGTATAATAGCCAGTCTCTTCATTTGGGAAGACGAGGTTACGAGTTCTCATACCCATACCTTCTTCAATAACCATTCCTTTAGCGAGTTCGGCAACGTGTTTTAAGTCAGAAGATGCGCCAGTCGTAATGGCCTCTTTGCCAAAAACGATTTTTTCAGCGATGCGTCCGCCCATAGCGCGGGCGAGAACATCTTTTAGCTCATAAATATTCTTATAATTTCGGTCTTCCGGAGGCAGGAACCAAGTTACGCCACCGGTGTGTCCACGCGGAATGATTGTAACTTTGTGGACTGGATCGGAATCTGGTAGGACGTGACCGACGACGGCATGGCCGGCTTCATGGTAGGCGGTCAAGCGTTTTTCTTCATCGTTCATAACCTTGGATTTTCGTTCTGGACCAATAGCAACGCGCTCAAAAGCCTCGGTTAAATCTTTGGTAGTAATTTTATCGTGTTTCTCGCGGGCAGCAGTAATAGCAGCTTCATTGGCAATATTTGCAAGGTCGGCGCCGGATGATCCAGCGGTCTTTTTGGCGAGGTTTTCTAAGTCTAGATCTGTTGCAACTGGCTTGTTTTTGAAATGTACTTTCAAAATTTCTAGACGGTCCTTTCGCTCCGGTAAGGCAACGTCGATATGACGGTCGAAACGGCCTGGGCGAAGCAGGGCTTTGTCGAGCATATCTACGCGGTTGGTAGCGGCCATGACGATTACGCCAGATTCGTTATCAAAGCCGTCCATTTCGACGAGGATCTGATTCAAAGTCTGCTCATCTTCGCGGCCGGCACCACCGCGTGCATCGCGTTTGTGAGCGACGGCGTCGATTTCGTCGATGAAGATAATCGCCGGGGCGTTCTTTTTCGCTTTATTGAACAGGTCGCGGACACGACTTGCGCCAACGCCGACAAACATTTCGGCAAATTCAGAGCCAGAAATACTAAAGAACGGCACGTTAGCTTCGCCAGCTACGGCGCGAGCCATCAAGGTTTTACCAGTGCCAGGATCGCCAGCGAGCAGAACGCCGCGTGGGATTTTTGCGCCAAGTTTTTCGTAGCGTTTTGGATTTTTCAGAAAATCGACAATTTCGGTCAGATCTTGTTTTGCGGCTTCGTTCCCTGCGACGTCGTCGAACGTAACTTTCTTTTTGTCTGGGCCGTATAATTTCGCCTTAGCCTTACCGAAGCCCATGGAGTCCTTATTCATAGCCTGGGCTTGACGCATCATATAAGCGAAGAAAATAATCAAGGCGAAAGTCGGCAAAACGATGATTGCGATATCGCCAAAAGTTGCCCAGAAATCAAATGGTTCAGTATATTCTACGATCGGATATTTTTCCTGGCAAGATTTCAAATCGTCACCTTTCAGATCTTTGCAATGATCAATTAGGCCTTGTTCGTAAAGCGTACCAGAAGCATCCTTTTTAGAAGTCTGAGTAGCGATGTCTTTCCCTTTCAGAGTAATATTCAAATTATTTCCGGCGACGGAAATTTTTGCGATATCGCCGTTCTCGTCGTTTGCTCGAGCGATGACATCGGAGATCGGGACTTCTTCTAGATTGGTCGTCGGGGTCATCAG
>JAFRLA010000010.1 GCA_017431465.1 Candidatus Saccharimonadota bacterium | reverse complement strand
GGCTTTTTCCAAATCAACCTCCCAGTTTACGAAATGGCGCTAGAAGAAATCAAAAAGCATATCACGACTGAAAAAGTCTTAGACCTCTACGCTGGTGTCGGCACTATCGGCCTCTCCGTCGCCCGCGACCGCGAGCTAAAACTAGTCGAAGTCGACAAAGCCGCCTACGCGGAGTTAGAGCGGAATGCAAAAAATGCCGAGACGTTCCTTTCCAAATCCGAGGAAGCGCTAGACTTCATCGCCCCCGACCAGACCGTCATCGTCGACCCTCCTCGCGCCGGCTGTGACGAAAAACTAATCGCAAAACTAAACGAGATAAAGCCTGAAAAAATTATCTACCTTTCCTGCAACCCCGCGACCCAAGCTCGCGACATAAGATCCCTGCTCGAAAACTACAAAATCGAAAAGGTGGCGCCTTTCAACTTCTTCCCGCGCACTCCACATCTCGAGAACCTGATCGTCCTAGCCCAAAAATAATGCTATAATATAAGTATGAAAGTTACATTTTTAGGTGCAGGAGCTTTCGGCTCCGTCCTCGGAAATATCGCCAAAGAGAACGGCAACGAGGTTAAATTTTACGACCCGATAAAATTCCCAAAAATTAAATTGGACGACGTCGTAAAAGACGCCGAAGTTATCGTCTATGTCGCTCCTTCCGCCGCCGCAAAGCGCCTTCTTCCGAAATTGCCAAAAGACGTCCCGCTAATTTGCGCGAGCAAGGGCTTTATCTCGATGAAGCCTTTCGAGGGATTCGAAAATTTTTCTGCACTCGGCGGTGCCTCTTTTTCCGAAGACCTAGAAAAAGGCTACTCGCCGTATGACAACGAGATCGTTTTAACCGCCAGCTCAGAACTTTCCGAACAATTATTCACAACCGATTATCTCCAGATTGAATATTTTGACGACGCCTACTCAATCCTACTTTGCGGCGCGCTGAAAAACGTCTACGCAATCGGCGCCGGCATGAATACCGACGATCGTCCAGCTGGAATCAACCCGCGTATGATGACCGCAGACGATGCCGTTTTTATGCGCGCGGTCGCTTTCGAAATGCCAGAAGTTCTCGAGGCCAATGGCGCCAACCCCGAAACCATGATGCTGTCCTGCGGCCTCCGCGATTTCACTCTGACCGCAACTGAAGGCTCCAGGAATTACCGCTTCGGCAAAACCCTGAAAGAAAACCCTGGCGTCTCCGGCCTCGAAATCGGCAGCACCGTCGAAGGGATCGCTGTCATTGAATCGCTAAAAGACTACCCTGATTTTAAGATTCCAAAATCCGCAAAAATTCTGAAAGACATCATCGAGAAAGTGGAGAATGCAATTAAATAGTGCCCAAAAAGAAGCTGTAGAATATCTAGATGGCCCGCTCCTCGTCCTGGCTGGGCCAGGTACTGGCAAAACCCAACTTTTGTCAAGCAAAGTCGCCTACATTCTAGAAAATACCGACACAAATCCCGAGAACATCCTCTGTCTGACTTTTACCGAAAATGGTGCGCAAAATATGCGCGACCGACTTTTCTCAATCATCAAACAAGACGCCGCCAAGGTCAATATTCATACCTACCACGCTTTCGGCTCAACCATCCTCGCCGACTATAAAAACTACGCCGAAAGTTATGATCGGAATCTCGACTCTGCGATTGATACGGTTACCCAGTTTAAAATCATCAAAAAAATCCAAGAGAATCTAAGCGGCAACGACATCTTGCGCGGCGATAAAATTACCGATATTATCTCGACTATCGCTAGCGCCAAAGATGCCCGGCTAACGCCCGACGATCTCGAAAAAATTGCCAAAGACAATATCGAGACTTCGGAAAAAATGTTGCCAGAGTTAAATGAATATCTAGAAAATCTCGTCCCGAGAATGAAGTTCGAAAAAGCAATCGAAGAAGTCTATGGCCCAATGCTCGAAATTTTTGCAAAATATTCAAAAAAAGAGCCCCTTGCTGGCAATATCGAGCGCGAAGCAAATGTTTATCTTTTCGAGCTAAATCGCATCATCGAGGATGAACGCGTCAAAGAAAAACCGTCTGTCGCTCCGCTAACCAAATGGAAAAACCAGCGCTTCGAAAAAGACGCAAACGATAAATTCCGCCTAAAAAACATCATCGCGAACAAAAAGTTAAAAAGTCTCGCGAATATCATGCGCGAATATAATAAATACCTCGAAAAAGAAAGCCTATATGATTTCTCCGACATGATCGAAGAGGCGATTAAGGCTCTAAAAAACGATGCTGGCTTTCGCCTAACGCTTTCCGAGCGATTTCAATACATTTTGCTCGATGAGTTCCAGGATACCAATACTTCTCAGGCTGAGTTAATCTATCTTCTGACCGATTACGAAAAACCAAATATCATGGCGGTTGGTGACGACGACCAAGCAATTTTCGCTTTCCAGGGCGCCAACGCCTCAAACTTAATCGAATTCCAGCAACATTACGATGCAAAAGTCATTACTCTGACCGAAAATTATCGCTCGATTCCAGAGATTCTGGATTTTTCACACAAAATCGCCGACAAAATCGAAGGTTCGTTTGCTAAGAGTCGCGGTATCGAAAAAATCCTAACCGCAAGAGGCATTTTCAAGAAAAAAGAAATCTCGCGCGACGAATTTGTCGCAGCCGATAGCGAATATTACTGGGTTGCCGAAAAAATCGACGATCTAATTAATTCCGGCGTAGACCAGAAAGACATCGCCGTCATCGCCCCGAAGCATAAATACATCGCGCCGCTTCTTCCGTACTTAAAAGCACATAAAAACGTCCATATCGCCTACGAAAAACGCGACAACATCTTCGAAGAACCAAAGATCAATGAGCTTCTAAAACTTTCGCGCTTTGTCTATGATTTAAGCCAAGAAAAGCGTCCAAATTTCCGGATGCTCGAGATTTTGAGTTTTCCGTTTTGGGAAATTCCGCCAATCGCGGCCATTAAAGCCTGTACGAATATTAGCGCCGACCAAAAAACTACCTTGGAACATTTAGAAAATTCCGAAAACGAAAATATCAAAAACGCCGCCGAGTTTATCGCCGAACTTGTCCAAAAGTCCTACGAAGCCCCGCTCGAACTATTCTTAAACGAAATCATCAAAAAATGGGCGAAATATTACGAGAAAAATAGCAGCGAGTACGACACTTTTGAGCTTTACGAGCAACTAGCCGTTCTCCGCGAAGCCCTAAAATCGCATATTAAAACCGAGAAGCCGCTATTAAAAGATCTAATCGATTTTCTCGACGACTACGAAGAAGCCGAGCAGGCGCTCGTAAATACTAGCCCGTATGAAGACAGCTCCGACGCGGTCCAGATTTTAACCGCACATAAAAGCAAGGGGCTAGAATTCGAATACGTCTTCCTTGTCGCGACCGACAACCTCGCTTGGGGGAAGGGGAAAGGGAACAATAGCTTTTTGACCTTACCGCCAAACCTCGTCGAGATTCGCCATACCGGAATTACCGACGACGAAAGACTGCGGCTCTTCTTCGTCGCCGCTACCCGCGCAAAATCCCATCTTTATATTACGAACTCAATCGAAGATTTTTCTGGGAAAAAACCTGGCCGACTTGAATACCTTGGCGAGTACGAAGACGAAGAAACTGACAAAATTATTTCGCCATATTTAGGCTTAAATGTCAAGACACACTACGACGATCTCGACGAGGCGAAGAAACAGACCGATCTAGAATTAAACTGGATCGAAAAATACCAGAAGCTGACGCCAGATTTAACCGCGATTTTAAAAGCGCGTCTCGAAAATTACCGCATGAGCGCGACCGACCTCACCTCATTTATCGACCTTACCTATGCCGGCCCGCAAGCTTTCTATGAAAATAAACTTCTCCGCTTGCCGCCAGAGCCAGCTACCGCGCCAATCATTTTCGGAAACTTAATCCACGCGACTTTTGAACAAATTACCAACCGCGGAATTTCCGACGATGAGGCCGCCGAGTTCTATAGAACTCAGGCCGCGCTCCAGCCGGTCTCAACCGAAGACTTAAAATATTTACTGGAGCGCGGCGAAGCAGCCATCTCCGCCAGCTTAAAGACTTTCGCAAAAATCATCCGCAACAAATCCGGCCGCGCCGAAGTTAATCTCTCACACGAGAATCTTATGTTCGAGAATGTGCCGGTCCTTGGCGTAATCGACCATATCGATATTAACGAAGACGAGAAGACTATCGAGGTTTATGACTTTAAGACCGGAAAATATAAGGACAAAAAGTGGGATAGCGATGCTACGCTTTATAAATATAGATTGCAGCTCGGCTTTTACAAGCTACTTCTAAATCTCTCACCAACTTACACCAAATACAAAGTTGAGAAAGCCCACATCCTCTTCGTTTCCCCGGATCCTGCTGACGACATGGTTTATGATAAAGTCTATGAATACAACGAAAAAGATGAGGCTGAACTAAAAGCCCTAATTAAAGCCACCTACAAAGAAATTATCTCGCTCGATTTCATGAAAAACCCAGAGATTTTCCTTAGAACCGATGAAGGAAAAAATCTCACGGATATTAAAAACTTTGTTGCTAAACTTATAGAGTTATGATATAATATTATCATACTACCCTTGAGGTAGAGCAAATTATAACATAATTGCCACAATAAGGGGGTGATCTATGTGGCCGATCACTACATTAAAGATAACGCAGGCAAGACCCATACCATAAATGGTAGTAGCATGGACAGCTACAATCAGGCAGCCAGCATTATCACTAGGATTGAACAGTCCGGCGGAAGAGTGACCGACATGGATGCTGGGCTTGCAAATGGGCTTAAGATACTCAACCTTCCTAGGTAGTAATCCAAGATAAAGTTCGCGTTAGGGTTCTACTATAACCACCACAGAATTTCCAAAAAAACACAAGTTTCCAAAAAACATGTCCGCTTAACCCTTTCGCGTTCTTTATACCGGGCGAGACAGGCCGTCTCGCCCATTTTTAATCTTAAGAAAATATAGTATAATATATATGTATGAAACTAGCGATTTTAGGCTATGGCGTCGAGGGAAAAAGCGTCGAGAAATATTTTAAAACGCATCCTTACGACAACGTTTCGCCCGAAGATATCGAGATTAAGATTTTTGATGATTTTAAAGACGCAGACATCGACGGTTTTGGGCTGGAAGATTTTGATGTCATTTTCCGCACGCCGTCCGTCCGTCCGCACTACGATTTTAAAAAGTATGAAAAAGAAGCGGAATATGTCGCAGAAAAACCCTACTGGACTTCCGCAACTAAATATTTCTTCGCACATTGCCCGGCCGAAATCACCGCCGTAACCGGCACAAAAGGTAAAGGTACGACCTGCTCCATGATTGCCGCGATTCTAGAAAATGTCAACAGAAAACTTTACGGCGACGGCAACGGCACTCCGAAAACTTACCTCGTCGGCAACATCGGCAACCCTTGCCTAGATGTTTTAGATAAAATCGAACCCGAAGACAACGTCATTTTTGAGCTGAGCAGCTTCCAGCTTTGGGACCTCCATGCCGGTTCCTATGTTGGCGTGATTTTGCGCATCGAACCGGACCATCTAAACGTTCATAAAGATTTCGAAGATTACGTTTATGCTAAATCCGCCGTTTCGCGTTACAAAGAACCTACCGACCATTTAATCTACTTTAGTGAGAACAAAACGACGAAAAGTCTAGCCGAAAATAGTAAAGCAAAGAAACACGCCTACCCGCTCGGAATTAGCCAGAACGCGGACGACTCTAACGCCGCGCTCGGCGCGAAGAGTCCCGACGTCGAGAAGCTAAGCGACAAGGCCAAGGAACGCCTTCGCAAAATCTTAGGTAGTCTGTCTCTCCCCGGCGCTCATAACCAAGAAAACGCCGAGGCTGCTCTGCTCGCCGTCGCCGCTAGAATTTGCAACGGTAGCCTAAACGATTTTCTAGAAAACGACGCCTTGTACGAGAGCGCGAAGTCGGCGCTAAAGAATTTCAAAGGCCTGCCTCATCGCCTAGAATTTGTCCGCGAGCTAAACGGCGTGAAATATTACGACGACAATTTCTCTTCCGCCTTCCCGGCGACCGACGTCGCCATCGCCGCATTCGAAAATTTGCCGACCGTTCTAATCGCTGGTGGCAAAGACCGCGGGCTTGATTTAACCGATTTTAAAACCCGCCTAAAAACTGCGAAGAACTTAAAAAAGATTGTCTTAATCGGCGAAATAGCCGAGAAACTAGCCGGCGCTGGATCGTCGGATGGCTCGACAACGAATCCCGACGCTAATCCAAAGTTTGAAATTGCGCCAGATCTAGAAACCGCTGTTGACCTTGCGAAGGCCGCTGCCGAGTCCGAAACGAAAACCGCCGGAGAGTCTGTTGTCATAATGTCGCCTGGCGCCGCCAGTTTTGATATGTTCGAAAACTTTAAAGACCGTGGCGAAAAATTTCAAAAAATTATAAAGGAGCTAAAATAATGTTCCGTTGTCTTAGCTACGATTTTGACGCAGAAAATTACATCGCGACTTTCCGCTACGAAAACGCTGGCATAGAATTTACTGAACGCGTAAAGTTCGCGAAGACTGACAATATTATTGACCGCGAACTTTTAGACCGCGCGCTATTCTTAAGTTTTGTTTTAATCGGGACTTCATATTATAAGACCCGCCCGACGCATGAAGTCATAGTCGAAGGCCGCCCACTCGACGAATTCCAAGCGAAATTTTTCGACACGGTTTACCAAGAAGGCCTGTCCCAGTTCGCTTACGAAAACCGCCTCACTCGCGACGATCTCGGCCACTTCCGCGCCAGCGCCGCCGACCAGCCAGCCTCGCAAGCCAGCCAATCGACCCCGATAAAACTAAATCCCGCCGACTATGCCGGCGAACTAATTTTGCAGTCTGGCGGCAAAGATTCGCTCCTCACCGCTACAATATCTACATCATACCACACTTCGCCTGAAAAGTCAAGCACGACCCCTGTTTTCTGGTATCTCGGCAGTTCTGAAAATTACCCAAAAATCTTAGACGAAGTCGCAGAAAACGCCGAGCTCCAAATCGCGACCAGAAAAATCGATCTAGAAAACCTAGAAAAAGCCAAAAAGTCCGGCGGGCTTAATGGCCATGTGCCGGTTACTTATATTGTCCAATCCCTTGCGCTCGTCCAGGCGATTCTAAATCATAACAAAACCGTCATCACCAGCATCGGCCACGAAGGCGCCGAGTCGCACGCCTGGATCGACGGACCAAACGGCGAACGCGATCTTTCGGTAAACCACCAATGGTCGAAAACTGTCGAAGCCGAAAAACTTTTTGCCGAGTATGTCAAAAAATACATCTCGCCAGACTTAAGAGTAGGCTCGCTAATTCGAAAATACAGCGAACTAAAAATCGCCGAACTTTTCGCAAAAAATTGTTGGGACAAATACGGCAAGAAATTCAGCTCCTGCAATGTCGCAAACTACCGCCAAAAAGCCGAAAACGGCGAGTTAAAGTGGTGCGGAAATTGTGCGAAATGCGCAAACTCCTATTTATTATTTGCGCCGTTTATAAACCGTGAAGAATTAGACGAAATCATCGGCAATGGAAAATCATTATTTGAAAACGAAAACCTAATCGACGATTTCAAAGGCCTGCTCGGCGTGAATAATTATCTAAAACCGTTCGAATGCGTCGGCGAGACAGAAGAGCTACGAAAAGCCTACCATATGAAACTTGAAAAATATCCGAGCCTCCCGTTCGAAGTCCCGGCCAGCGATTTTGACAAAGATAAATTATACGAAAGCCAAGACTTATGGAACGAGAACTAGAAACTTTGACTGCCGAGC
>JAFRLA010000009.1 GCA_017431465.1 Candidatus Saccharimonadota bacterium | reverse complement strand
CTTCTCCGAAAACTCAATAGAAGAAAGCCCAGACCCCCGTTCATCCAACAAAATCACAAATTCCGACGACGGCGAGAACGGCCATTTTTCTAAAAATCGCGCCAATTTATCTTCCTCAAAAAACTCAAAGCGAACATCAAACGGCTTCTTCAGCCGCTTGGAATACTCAGAAACTCCGTCTAAAACCCAGCCTTTACTTGCTTTCCCGCCAGCGATAATCTTAATCATGCTTATATTCTACAATGAAAAAGCCAACCCGTCAAGGTTGGCTTTAAGCGCCACTCTGGCTTTCTTGCCTGGCGACAGCCTGTCTATTGATGATCGCCTGCTTCGCGGCTTCAGCCGATCTGCGTTTCCGCTCTAAAAGGAGCAAATTTACCAACTCCCTTTTTGTGTGCAGAATCGTTTTCCTAAGATAGCAATTAAACCGCCACTCTTTGAAAAAGTAATATCCAAGCCAGAATAGAATGATTGCGCTAGACGAAACTAGCGGCATAAGCTTCGGCAACAAATTTCCCATTATGTCATATTCGATAATGAAAGCAATCGTCGCCCCAGCAAGCCCTCGAAAAATCGCTAAGAAAAATTGCTGAGCATACGCCATTGTAACGTCATCCAGAACCCGGTTTAAAAAATCTACTTTTCGCTCGATGATCCTGCGAGTCTCAACACTCACACGATAATCCTGAATATTTGATTCATATTGCTGAGTAGCCCGATTAAACCTCAGTTCTGCCACGCCACTAATCCAATTTGCGCCTATGTTAACCACCTCCTTAAAAAAACTTAGCGAGAACCTCGCTACTCTTCTATTATACCACAAAAACGCCAAAAAATCAAGAGACAAGACCCTTATTCTAGTCAACTTCACAACACTTTTTTCACTACCTCTGGAAAATCGGTGGAAAACTCCAAAGAAACCTGTGCCGAAAAACTATTGACAAAACTCTCTCCTTGATATAATATAGAGGTAATAACAAATTAAACAGACAGGATGCGAGGTATGTCTGAATTACCAGAAAAACAAATCAAACGTTTAAGAAGTCTTATCCAGGAGGCTGAAACTAATTTGGCAGCCGCGAAAGAACTTTTAATTTCGATTTTGGGAGACGGCGATACGATTACCGCTCCGCGCGATACCGTAATTGAAAGCCCCGAGGGTAAAGTCGTCGAAGGCGTCTTCGACGGCCAAATCATGATCGACCAAGAGGGGAAGAACTACCCTGTCCCGGCGAACTATGCTTCAAAGTCGAAGTTAGTCGAAGGCGACATTATGAAATTGACCATCACTAAAGATGGCAAATTCCTCTATAAGCAAATTGGCCCAGTCGAGCGAAAGACCGTTATCGGTACTTTGGTTCGCCATGATGACAAGTATTTCGTTGAGGCCTCCGGCCGCGAATACGAAGTTCTGTACGCTTCTGTTACCTATTTCCGCTTAAAAGAAGGCGCGCAGGTCGCAATCATTATTCCAGCAAATAACGACAACGCATCTTGGGCAGCCGTTGAAGCGGCTATCTAATGAAGGCGCTCTATCGAAAATACCGCCCAACCAAGTTGGCCGAAGTCATTGGCCAGCCCCAGGTTACTAATTCGTTAGAAAAAAGCCTAAAATCTGATAAAATCTCTCATGCCTACCTATTCATCGGGCCGCGCGGTTGCGGCAAAACTTCTGTTGCTCGTATTTTCGCCCATGAAATTAATAATTTCAAATACGAAATCGAAGACAGCTACATCGACATTATCGAAATCGACGCCGCCTCTAATACCAGCGTCGAGAATATCCGCGAGTTAAAAGAGCGCGCCATCATCGCCCCGACCGAAGGAAAATACAAGGTCTATATTATCGATGAAATTCATATGCTCTCTAAATCCGCCTTTAATGCGCTCCTG
This sequence comes from Candidatus Saccharimonadota bacterium, assembly GCA_017431465.1. GTDB lineage: Bacteria > Patescibacteriota > Saccharimonadia > Saccharimonadales > Saccharimonadaceae > Nanosyncoccus. Next base: position 12,371 of record JAFRLA010000009.1, on the reverse strand, counting down.
AAACTTCTCGAGGAGCCGCCAAAGCACGTAGTCTTTATCATGGCGACGACTGACGCTCACAAAGTTCTTCCTACTATTATCTCGCGTTCCCAGGTTTATCATTTCAAACTAGCCGACGAAGAGACGCTTTTGCCTTTTTTGACAGATCTCGCCAAAAAGGAAAAAATCAAAATTGATAGCGAAGCTCTGAAAATTATCATCCAGCGCGGCGGCGGTTCTTTCCGCGATACAATCTCTCTTCTTGATCAAATTTCTGGGCTGAAAGCCGGAAATGCCAGCGAGAAAATCACAGCCGATGATATTATTGCCGCGCTCGGCCTGCCGAAAGACCAAGCAATCAGCGATTTATTGACAGTCTATGAAGCAGGCGATCTTGCCGCAATTTCCGAAAAATTACATGACTTACTAAATAGTGGCACCCGCGCCGAGACCATCGCCGAGGAAATTATCTCTCAAATCCTGAAAAACCCTTCGCCTATAAAGATTAACCTATTAAAAACCTTGCCAGAAGTTTCCGCTCCGTTCGCCGAAGCGAAGTTGTTGCTTGCCTTCACGAAAGATCTCGCGGCTCTTCCAACGCCGACTGCACCTGTCGCACCAACCGTACCAACGCCGACCGTCGCGCCAACAGCGCCAGCGTCAGCCGCGCCGACGCCCGCGCCAACAGCGCCAGCGTCAGCCGCGACTAACTTCAGCTGGGAAGACTACCTGGAAAAACTAGAAAACGCCCCCGTAGTCCATAGCCGCCTAAAGACCTGCGTCCACGAACTTGACGGCAGTACTTTAAAGATTTACCCCGAAAAGGCAATCTACGCCCGCGTCTTAAAATCCGGAAATAACCTCGATCTCTTGAAAAGGAACTTGCCAGCCAACTTGAATTTGGAAATTCTAAACCCTGAAGACATTCCAAACAACCTAAAAGACTCGACCATTACCAAACTTTCTGATATAATGGGAACAGGAATACAGGAGGTAAAAAATGGCGAACGAGCAGACGACCCGTTCTAGTGGTCGCACTCCCCCACAAGATTTAGATGCTGAAAAATCCCTACTCGGGGCGATGTTGATTTCTGATTCCGCATTCGCAGACGTCCTAGACAAAATCAAATACGCCGATTTCTATGACAAACGCCATGCTGAAATTTTTCGCGCAATGACCAACCTTTACGACAGCCACCGCCCGATCGATCTAACAACTTTGACCGATGAACTCCGTAGCCAGAAGACTCTCAAAATCGTCGGCGGCGCGCCTTATCTCGCCGAACTAACGAATTTTGTCCCAACCGCCTCCCACGCTTCCGCCTACGCCGACATTATCGCCAAAACCTCTACCCAACGCAAACTAATCGCCGCTGGCTCAAAAATCGTTGAGCAGGCTTACCAAGATGATGCAAAAGTCGAAGAACTACTTGGCGACGCCGAAAGGGAACTGTTTGAGGTTTCCGACAAAAACAATAAATCCGACTATTCCGCGCTCCAAGATTTGCTGGTCGATGCTTACGATCGTATCGAGAATCTTCACAAAAACAAAGGTTCTTTGCGCGGTCTAAAAACCGGCTTCCGCGACCTAGATAAGAAAACCGCTGGTTTCCAGCCCGGCGATTTAGTTATTATCGGTGCGCGCCCGGCAATGGGTAAAACTACTTTTGCGCAAAACCTCGCCTATAACGTCGCTGACCTTAACAAAAAAGGCGTACTATTCTTCTCGATCGAGATGAGCAAAGAAGAAATCGTTGACCGCATGATCTCTGATGTCGCCGGCGTAAATAGCTGGAACATTCGCACAGGCAACGTTTCCGATGATGATTTTTCGCGCATTGGCGACGCTCTCGGCGAGATGGACAGTATCCCGCTCTATATTGATGAAACTTCGAACATGACTATCTTAGAACTTCGCAACAAAGCCCGCCGCGCCGCCCACGACCACGACATTGGGCTAATCATTATCGATTATCTCCAGCTGCTCCAAGGCTCCGATCGCTACGCAGGCAACCGCGTCCAAGAAGTTACTGAAATTTCGCGTGGTCTAAAAACCCTGGCTCGCGAACTGAATGTGCCCGTTATTGCTCTCGCCCAGTTGAACCGTGGCGTAACTGACCAAAGCCGCAAAAGCAACCGTCCAGTATTGTCTGACCTCCGTGACTCTGGCTCGATCGAGCAGGACGCTGATCTTGTCATGATGCTCCATCGCCCAGATTATTACCACCAAGGCGAAGAAGGCTACGAGGACACGAACATTACTGAAGTTATTATTGCTAAACACCGCCATGGACCAGTTGGCGTCATCGAACTCTATTTCCAGAAAGATCTAAACCGCCTCGTATCCCTAGACAAGAATCACGAGGAATAGTATAATAAGAAGATAGATGAAAAAGCACAGAATTTCTAGCCTTTTCCTTTACAAACACCGGTGGGCGCTAGGCTTCGGACTACTTGGGGTTATTTTTATCGCCCTAATCTTCCTCATTCCGCTACTTAGCCCGAACGGAATCTCTGAAGCAGAAATGCGCTCCGCAGTCAATTCCGTGGCAATCAACCGTGAGTCGATTTTCTCTGGCGAAATCGTGGATTTGCCATACCATGCTCTCCAAAAAGCCTCAATTAAATTCCTTGGCCTTTCCGCCTATTCGATCAAACTTCCGAGTATCGCAATTGGACTATTCCTCGGCTTACTTCTAATCTTGCTCTTAAACCGCTGGTTTAAAAACAACGTCGCCCTAATTTCCAGTATTTTGACAGTCGTTTCCGCGCCATTCCTCTACCTTGTCGGCACTGGCACACCGTTAATCATGCTCGTTTTTTGGCCAACTCTTTTGCTCTGGCTCGGCTCAAAAATCCAAGGCGTGAAAAAACCGCGCGCTTCGTTCTGTTTTCTGTTCGCGCTCGCTCTGTTTGTCTCCGTCTTCACTCCATATATGCTCTACCTCGCAATCTTCATCTTTGTCTACGCGATTGTCCATCCCCACCTTCGCTTCACCATTAAAAGTCTACCGACCGTGCCGTTCATTCTCGCCGTCATTCTTGCGCTCTCTGGCTTTGCTTTCATCGGCTACAATATTTTCAAAGTTCCAGAAACTCTTACTGCGTTGCTCTTTGCGCCAGGCTTCGAGCTCAAAGATTTTCTAGACAACCTTAAAAACGGTTTCTTGCCATTCTTCTCTTGGACCGGCAGCGTAACAAGTACTCTCCTCTCGCCAATGCTCGGCCTCGCCAGCGTCGCCCTAGCCATTACCGGCCTAATCTCGACCACTAAAGGGTTTTTCGCTTCCAGAAACTCTATCGCTTCCTTATTTATCATCTTTACCGTACTTCTTACCGGCATCAATCCCGACTGCGCCATTTTGGTCATCCTGCCATTTGCTATCTTAACTGCCCACGGCGTTCGCTATATCCTTGAAAAGTGGTACGGACTTTTCCCAGAAAACCCTTACGCACGAATTTTCGCTATCTTCCCAGTCGGATTGTTAATCGGCATTCTCCTCGCTTCCAGCACCTTCCACTACATCTTCGGCTACCGCTATAACCCCGCAGTCGCTAACGAATTCCAAAACGACCTCAGCCTCGTCTACGAAAATGTCGAACCAGATACGACATTATTAGTCCCTGGCGGAACTCTAGATTATGATTTTTATCATATCCTAGAAGAAACTGCTGGCTACCAAGTAAAAACCGCCCCCGAAGGCTCCGAAAAAGCAATCGCCACGCTCGGCAAGTGGCCGGAAAAATTAGACGACTACGACTTATATCGCATTATAACCTCGCCAAAATCGACAAATTCTGATAGAATATACATATATAAGTAAGGAGTTTTTATGGGCCAAACTATGGATCAAATGAAGATGCTAAATCAGCTGCGCAAAGCACAAAAAGAGATGAAGAAAGAGATCGTTGAGGTAGAGGCCGGCGATGGTGCAGTTGTCATTCAGATTACCGGCGAAATGAAAATCAAATCCGTCAAAATCGATCCTGAACGTGTAGATCTAGATGATATTTCCGAACTTGAAGACTGGATCGCTAGCTGTTTCCGAGATGGCTACGCTAAAGCGCAGGAAATTGCGACCGAAAAAGTTAAGCCTCTCATGGCCGAACTTGGCGACATGGGTGCCGGCTTCGGAATGTAAATATGCTACCTAAGTCCTTACAGGATGCTATCGACGCACTCGGGACTTTACCGGGCGTCGGCCCGCGTACTGCCGAGCGCTACGCTTACTATCTTTTTCGTAGCGATGAAAAGATCACCAAGAGCCTTATCGATGGGCTTTCTGGACTACATAGCGGCGTCAAATTCTGCCCGGTAACTTTTGCGCTAATTGATAGCTCCGAAAATCTTTCTCCTCTTTATGCTGATCCTAATCGTGATAAAACAACTATATTAGTCGTTGAGGAGCCGCTTGATATTTTTGCCCTAGAGCAAACCAAATCCTATAAAGGGACTTATCATGTCCTTGGCGGCGCCATTTCACCAATCGACGGTATTACTCCCGACCAGCTACATATTAAAGAATTACTAGAGCGCATCAAAAAAGATCAAGTAAAAGAGGTTATCATCGCGACCAATCCTTCGGTCGAAGGCGAGTCTACCGCATTATTGCTTCAAAAAATGATCGGCGAGCTTAGCCTCCCAGATTTAAAAGTAACCCGTCTCGCCCGCGGCCTGCCACTCGGAGTCGATTTATCTTATGCTGACCAAATTACTCTTTCCGCCGCTCTAGAAAATCGCACCGATTTATAATATAATATACTTATGTACAATACTTTTTCCGAATTTCTGGAAGATAAAAAGCAGCTTTGCGTCATCCAGGCCGAAAACCCAGACGGCGACTCGCTCGGCTCGGCGCTTGCATTGGACTTTTTGTTAAAAGACCAGGAAATTTCTCTATACTGTCCGGTTGATATTCCGAAATACCTCCGTTATATGCCGGATTGGTCCCGCGTCACCAACGATTTCGACTTTACCGCCGATGGCTATATTATTGTTGATACCGCCGCCGAAGTTTTACTCTCAAAACTCTTAGAAGACGCCGCAATTAAGAATCGTTTATTTACTTCCGAAGTCTTTGTTCTGGACCATCACGAAACCGAAGACAACTTGTCGTTCGCACATAAAGGCCTCATTCAGACTTTGCCATCTTGCTGCGATTTAATCTACAAAATTGCAATCGAACAGGGAATCGAGATTGAAAAAACTGCCGCCGAATATCTTGTTTCCGGAATTTTGTCCGACACTCTCGGCCTGACCGCCGCCTCAGTTACTTCTGATACTTTTCGTACAGTCGCGGATCTTATTGACAAAGGCGCAAACGTTTCTGAACTTGAAGAAAATCGCCGCGAATTCATGAAAAAGTCGCAAAAAATCTTGAATTATAAGGCTGATCTGATTAAAAAAGTCGAGTATTTCATGGACGGGGCCGTCGCGACAGTCCATATTCCTTGGGAAGAAATTCAGGAATATTCCGACGAATATAATCCAAACGTTTTGATTTTGGAAGAGCTGCGTCTCGTCGAAGGCGTTGAAGTAGCGGTCGCAATTAAGACCTATCCGGACGGAAAAGTAACCGGAAAAATTAGAACAACTCGCAACTTTCCGTACGCCGACAAACTCGCCGAATACTTTGGCGGCGGCGGTCATCCTTACGCCGCAGGCTTCCGTACTTACGATCTAAGTTATGACGACGCGATCCACGAATTTATCGAAGCGTACGACAAGATCAAAAAATCTGAGGCTTCCGCCTCTGAGTCGGAGGAATAGAAATGAGACTTTACAACCAACTCACCAAAAAGGTAGAAAATTTTAAACCGCTCGATCCCGCAAACGTAAAAATCTATACTTGCGGCCCAACGGTTTATAGCTTTGCCCACATTGGAAATCTTTGCTCCTATATTTATTGGGACTTGCTCGTTCGAACTCTCGAATTAAACGGCTATAAAGTGAATCGCATTTTGAATTTAACCGATGTCGGGCATCTGACCTCCGACGCCGACGAAGGCGAAGACAAACTCGAGAAAGGCGCTCGTCGCGAGGGAAAAAGCGTCTTTGAAATTGCTAACTTCTATATCGACGCTTTCTTGAAAGATTTTCGCAGCCTGAATCTCGTCGAGCCGACAAAAATTTGCCGCGCAACGGATTATATTGAACAGGACAAAGAACTTGTGGGTTTATTGCGCGAAAAAGGCTTTACTTACGAGACTGCCGACGGGATTTATTTCGACACTTCTCGTTTCGAAAAATACGCCGACTTCGCTAGACTCGATTTGGAAAATTTGCAGGGCGGCGCCCGCGTTGCCTTGAGCTCCGAAAAACGCAATGTTTCCGATTTCGCCGTCTGGAAATATGTCAAAGATGGCGAAGACCACGCCATGAATTGGGAATACAACGGTCGCGCGGGCTATCCAGGTTGGCACTTAGAGTGCACGGCGATTTCCCACGCCGAACTAGGCTTTCCGTTAGACATTCATACCGGCGGAATTGACCATATCCCGATCCACCATACGAACGAAATCGCTGAAGCCGAAGCGGCTTACGGCGTTTTGATGTCCCGCTTCTGGACGCATTGTAACTTCATTACGATCGACGGTGAAAAAATCTCCAAATCGCTCGGGAATATCTTTACTTTGACTGACCTCGCCTCTCGCGGTTTCTCTCCGCTCGACTTTAAGCTTTGGGTGCTCCAAGGCCACTATCAGGGAACAAGAAACTTCAACTTCGACGACCTTACTGCTGCCAAATCTCGCCGTCTAAAATGGCGCAATTTAGTAGCTAGAACTTATCAATCTGCAGAGAAAGAAAATTCTCAAAATGATTTCAAAGAAAAAATTTTAGAATTAGTTAGTAATAACCTAAGCTCACCAGAAGCTTTTGCAGAAATCGACGGCGCTGACCTCGCCCTTTCCGACTGGCAATTTGTCGATAAATTATTCGGCCTAGATTTAGTTGCAACCTCGCCCGACGTTTCTTCCGAGGTTATGCCTCTGATCGAAGCTCGCGAAGCCGCCCGCGAGGAAAAAGACTTCGCTACTGCCGATAAAATCCGCGACGAACTCGCCGCCAAAAATATCACAATCCTCGACACCCCCGCTGGTCCAATTTGGCAATATTTAGCATAAGTGCTATAATAAAATCATCTTGCTATACCTCGGTCACTGGCAATGATAAAAACGTTTAGCTTTGGGCATTGTCATTTATACCCTTAGCCAGGAGCCAATAAATCAGGCTCGCATAAATGACTTCTAATTATTAACCGCGGGAAACCGCATAACATTTAGGAGTTACTTATGAAAAACATTAATAATAAAGAGCAGGTAGAAGTAATGGCCCTCTTCGGCTACGAAATGACCCCTTGTCGCCCGCTTTCCTTTAAGCGAAAGGGCGAGAAGTACGAAGTCGAAGTTACCGAGTTGTTACAAACTAGGATTCGCTTCGACAAGAGTGCGGCAATGCACATCTTCGATGTCGTAGCAAACAAGATCCGCTACACGCTTGAGTTTAACTCGATTAAACTCACCTGGCATATCAGCCAAGCGTAAAAGCGCGAAAGCGCAGTAGCAAAAGCTCTCAAAAAACCGCCCAAACGGGCGGCTTTTTAGTCAAGATAAATTTAATCGCGAAGCTCTTTAATGTTCGGATACTCGTCAATGAACACTTTAATCACGCCAGCAATCGGAATCGAGATGATTGCCCCAAGTAGTCCGAACGCGTACATCCCGACCGTAATCGCAACCAAAATTACTAAAGTCGGCAGCTTCAAAGAGTTGCCCTGAACCTTCGGCGCAATCACATTATTCTCGATTTGGAGATAAACGATATAGAACACGAGAAAAATCGCACCCGCAATCGGATTCTGGAAGAGCAGAAGTAAAGTAATCAGAGCGCAGGAGATAATCGGCCCGAACATCGGAATCAAATAGAAGATCATCGCAATCATCGCCATCGGGAACGCCAACCCACCAGAGAACCCAAAAATCAGAGATAGGACAAATGTTGTAAGACCTACAACAACCCCATCTAAGACTCCGATCAAAACTTGTCCAGTTACATATTTAGAAATCACGCCGGCAATTTCGCCACCGATTCGTGACGCCAAGGCCCCAGCTTTAGTATTTTTGCCAGCAATCTTTTTGCGTAGCCAATCCGCAAGCCCCGGCCCTTGGATCATAAACAGAATCGTTAAAACAATCGTCAAAACCGTTCCTGTCAAAATACTCGCCACGGTCCCAATGCTGGAAACCACAATCGATGAAACATTCTTCAGGAAATCACCTGAGAAGTTTTTTACAGCTTCAATCACCTGGCCCGAGAAGTTGTCAATCCCTATATTAGAGAACATATGATTTATCCCATCAAGTCCGCCAACCGAATTCTGAACCATTTCTGGCGCTTGTTTCACAAACCGCGTCGTTTCATTAATCACCAGCGGCCCAATTACCGAAACTGCTATTCCGACAATCAAAACGACCATCGAAACCGCCAAAATCGCCGTCAAAGCTGGCCGGTCCTTTTTCTTATTTATCTGGTCAATTTTATTCGCCAACGGCTTTACTGCAATTGCCAAAAAGATCGAAAGTCCGACAATAATTAGCCCCATCCCGGCTTTAAAAATTAGCGCAGCTAAAACCCCCAATAAAATAATTACTATCCAAAATCTAAAAAATGTTTTCGTGTCAACTTCAATCGTCCTTGACATATACCTCCTATTTTCTACATTATACCACAAAATTCAGTTTATGATATAATTAGTACATATCTGGGTGTGGCGCAGTTGGTAGCGCGCAGCGTTCGGGACGCTGAGGTCGTCGGTTCAAGTCCGATCACCCAGACCAGAATAATTCACAGAGTTATTATATGAAATCAAAGAAACGCCTGATTTGTATAGCAACCCCCCTAGCCTTATGTATTATATATATGCTGTTCTGTCTGCCGAGTCTCCGCGATTCTCTGAACCAAAATGAAGCTTTCTCTGCTTATTTTATCCGCGGCGACATTACCGAAATCTGGCGTATCGCCTTAAAAAGCGGATATTCGCCGCTCTTCTATACAATCCTAAAAATCTGGTCGCTCATCTTCGGAAATACCGATATCTCCTTACGTTTTATGTCGATATTCTTCGGCGCTATCGCCATCATCTTCGCTTTCCACCTCCTAAAACGCTGGTCCGACATTAAAATCGCCGCTCTCGGAACTGCCTTGCTCGCTCTCTCGCCAATTTTCGTCAACTCTGGCTCTAAAATCGGCAGAAGCACTATTTTTATAGCCTTTGCTATTCTAGTAATTTATGTTATAACTATAAAACTCCAGAGGTCCAGTTTCTTTAAGCGCTCACTAAAACTCGGCTCCGCAATTACCCCAATTTTCGCCATCGCAATCTTAGCCGAAGCTATTACTTCCGGAGCTATGAATTTTAATAACAACCGCAAATCAGATAGTTATATCAAAGACACTGTTTCAATCGTTAGCCAACTTGCCGAGAAAAAAGAGCCAATCCTCGCAAACAACCTCCAAAATTACTACGAAAGCATCTTTTACTCAACTAGCGAGCATCCAATTTACGTACTTTACGATCGTTTAGACCCCGAGGATAATTCCGCCAAACCCGCCGAAACTTATCGTTACAACATTATCGAAAACCCTGACACTTTCATAAGTGAGCATAGTCGCTTCTGGTATATCACCGACCTAGTCGAAAATGAAACTAAATCTCCGCTCGCTGGCTACCACATCATCAACGAAGCCTCAAACGGTCACCATCTCGCACTTGAACTGGAGAAAGAAGTATGACAACAAAAAAGAAGACTATCATCTGTATCATTATTGCCGGAGTTATTGTCGCCACGCTCGGTACCATTTTGTTGATAAATATCCTAAGCCGGCCGGCCATCAAAACCGAGTGGGGAAAAACTTACTATGGATATATTAAAGAACAAACTAAGGATGGCAACGACCTCGGCATCATTGACGGCACAAAATCGGACATGCGCTTTATTGAACTAGAAGGCCAAAAAGACCCTGCAATGGTAATCTCGCACCGCGACGACAATAATAATCCTCGCGCCAACATCTATTTTATCCAGAACAACACTGTCAACGCTCTTGTCTATACGCAAATTACTCAAGTCGTATTCTTATATAATATCTCTATCCAAAAATACGATTACTATCTCCATGTTACGGTTGATGGGAAAGATATTTACAAATCGCTGTCCAAATTGCTTGCTGAGAACCCCGAAAACAACGATACTAAAACTCTGACTTCTGACGCCGATTATGTCTTTGAGGAATCCGATACTGAGAAAGTTACGACCGATGAAGGCGAAGAAGTAGAGGTTTCTAAATACGACCAGACTTTTATTGAACCGACCACTCCAGAAAATTCTACACCATTCAATCCTGATATGTCCGATTCAGAGATCGCTTCCGCCATAGTTACTACCGAATCGGAATATCAAACCCAGGAAGAGATCGTAAGCGAAGAAGTCAAAGAAGCTGTCGAACAAAAAACCCAAGAGGTGAAAGAGCGCCATGAGCAAGTTGAGAAAATCAAAGAGCAACAATCCTTGACCAACGAAAACGTCAGCGAGAAATTGTCCGAAGGTCTTAAGTGGATCTACGGATTAGACATGGGGTCATTATTCGGCTTAGATAAAGTTTACGAATATCGATCTAAAGACCCTGGTTACTGTCAGAGTATCGGACTGCCCAAAAACTCCTATACTAACGAGTACAACTGTCGAGAGTTAGTTGGGGCAGGCAGTATCGCCAATATGAAAAACACGGCCCTAAAGTATCTGAGCGAATCGGTCTTCACGCAGCTCAAGGGAGACACAGTCCTCCACGATCATTTATATGATGCCGCTGGCCAAGTCTATTTCGTTTTCCAAGGTGGCGGCGTAGGCGGAGTCGGCTTCCCGACTTTTAACGCCTCTACTGCTCGCGTGTTGAACAGCGACGGCGGCAAAAGCACTGTCTCTTGGCCGGTTTACCGAGAAAGTTTTGATCCGGCAAAAAGTGGCGAGTTATACAAAAACTTTACTCTAGGCGTAGAGTATCAATCCGGACAATTTAAAATCACTTCCGTGCAATAATCTTTAATTTGTGATATAATATATATGGTCAGCGGGGCGTAGCACAGTTGGTAGCGCACGCGGTTTGGGACCGTGAGGTCGCAGGTTCGAGTCCTGTCGCCCCGACCACGAGAACGAAAAAATGCGCAAGGCGCATTTTTTGATTTTCCGAAGGAAAATCAGGGCGAGCTACGCTCGCCCCGTTCTCGGGGAAAGCCGAGCGCAGCGAGGCTTACCATGTTTTAAGGAAAGCCGAGCGCAGCGATACGTCTTGCGTAACAAGATGTTAGAGCAAGCATCCTACCACGCCTCGGGGAAAGACATGTGCTATAATTAGTCCAGACGCAGGCTAAAGTCTGCTTTGTACATTGGGAGAATACCATATTGTAAGGAGGTGATTCCATGGCCAAGTCTGCCACTTTTCCACTACTAACACGAGGCTCAAGGACAAAACTATTTACTCCGCAAAAACTCCTTGAAAGAGTTTTGGAGGACAGCAAAAGTGACTACAACTGGGTAGCTTCGGCACCTGAACTCATCAGAACGTGTAACCTTCCCGGCTTTCCGGAAGGAATCGCGCTTGAGATAGAAGGACTAATTCTACAGTGCTTCACTAATATCGCGCCAGATCTTTACGAACCATTATTTTCAAGCGATGCGGATGAAGCCGCTGTTTGGACATGTTATCTGCACGCGAACAACATCGAGCTTCGCGAAGTTTATCTTCGGAGGATTATTAAACGAACAATTGGTTTATCTTACGGGGACCTTGGTGTAATTTTTCATCGCGGACCAGAGCATGATCAATTTGAGCAACAGTTTATAGACGAAAAAATCTCCGAGCTACATGCTGCCGAAAAAAACACTAATAAACCGATAGATTATCTTTCCTGGCGTAAGTCACTTATGGAAAAATATAAAGACAGCTACGATGAAGCAATTGAGCTCGGAAGGTTTAATTCAGATCGTGAAGAGTGTAAAAAAGTATTCTCCCTTCTTACTAGCGACAGGTAAGTTTTCCTGTCGCTTTTTTATGCTATAATTAATATATGACTAACGCTAATTCAAGAAATGGTAAAAAACCTGCAACTGTAAACTCAAAAAACAACAATAATCTCGCACGTCGGATTTCATTTATTTTTATCCTAATTCTCATCGTTCTCGGAATCGCGTCACTGATGACCCCGACGACCAATCTAGAAGAAGTCCCGATCTCCGATGTCATCGCTCGAGCAAACGACGAGAACGGCGATATCGCAAAAATTTCCGTCGCCGGAAATAATTTGAATATTACTCTGAAAGGGAAAGACATCGCT
>JAFRLA010000008.1 GCA_017431465.1 Candidatus Saccharimonadota bacterium | reverse complement strand
GTGGGCGATACAGGAGTCGAACCTGTGACCTCGTCTACGTCAAAGACGCGCTCTAGCCAACTGAGCTAACCGCCCAAACCTATAAAAATGGTGAGTCGGGAGGGGCTCGAACCCTCGACACCCTGCTTAAGAGGCAGGTGCTCTAACCAGCTGAGCTACCGACCCACGAAAAATGTGGTACCACATAATTATACCACAGAGCCAAGTTTATTTCAAGCTTGCGCCCCGCCTTGAACCGAGCCCAGCTGTTCCGCCACCATCTCCGCCGTAATCGGCACGGTCGCACCGGACGAGACCGCGCCAGAAAGCACATAACGAGCGACTAGATTCTCGACAGTCTTCTGTACGATTCGCCGCATCGGGCGCGCGCCAAGCTGCGGGTCGTAGCCGCGAGAAACCAAAAGCTGCTTTGCGGCATCGTCCAGGACAACCGAAATCTTCTGCGGCGCAAGCGTCTTATTTACGCCGGCAATAATGAGGTCGAGAACCTTAAGGAGCTCTTCTTGGCCTAGCGGCTTAAAGCAGCAAATCTCATCAAACCGGTTCAAAAACTCTGGTTTAAACTGGCCCGAAGAAATCAGATAATTTGTCAAGGCTTCTTTATCTAGCGCCGCACCAGACTGAATCGTCTGACGAATCACATCCGCGCCCGCGTTCGAAGTCATCACCACAATCGTATCGCGGAAACTAATTTCTTTCCCAGAAATATCGCGAAGGACGCCTTCATCAAGCATCTGAAGAAGCGTCGTTAAAACTAGCGGATGTGCCTTCTCGATTTCGTCCAAAAGTACAACCGAAAACGGCTGTTTCATCACTTGTGCAGTCAAACTAGACGGGTTCGTTGCGCCATCCGCAATCAGTCGCGCTACATCCCCCTCAGTCACATACTCATTCAAATCTACTCGCACGATTTCGCTCTCCCCGCCAAAATACACTTCCGACAAAGCTTTCGCGAGCTCAGTTTTACCAACACCGGTAGGGCCTAAGAATAGGAAAGTACCAATCGGCCGATCCGCGTTTCGAACTCCTGCTGCCGCGCGACGCAAAGCGTCCGAAACGGTCTTGACCGCCTCAACCTGGTCAATCATCCGCTCATGAATCAAGGTCTCAAGATTTAGCAACTTATCTCTATCTCCTGCATCTGATGCAACCGAGACCTTGACGCCCTGCGTTTGCTCAATCGCCGCCTGGACCGACTCCGCCAGAACAAACCCGCCATTTGCGTATTTTGCAGCAGCCTCGAGTAACGTTAACGCTCGCCCAGGCATTTCCAAATCATGAATGTATCGCTCGCTTAGCCGATAGGCTTCCTTCAGCCCCCAAATCGTATAGGTAACATGATATTTGTATTCCAGCATCGGTACTGCGTCTTCCATAACCTTCATCGTTTCTTCCGCGCTCGCCGGGGCAACCATCACTTTATTTAGTGCGTTAGTTAGCGCCGGTTTTCGTGCAGAAATCTCCAGGAATCTCTGCTCATCCATAGTCATAATCAGGCGAAGCGCCCCGCCTTCTAAAACTGGAACGAGCAGATTCGAAATATCTACCGAACCCGTACCTTCCTCGAAGAACAAGTGTGCATTATCGAGATATATAATAATATTCTTCGCCGCATACGCTTCGCCAAGAATCCGGTCGATTAACGCCTCGATTTCGCCCGGCGCATTTGCTGCCGAAATCAAAGTCGAAGCATCGAGCATAAAGACCTGATGGAACTTCAAAGATGAAGGCACGAGCTTACTATCTGCGTCCAAAAGTTCTTCCGCAAACGCATTGACAATCGTCGTACGCCCGCTACCTGCCGGACCAATCAAAGCGATATTTTTCCGCCCGCCGCCCGAAAAAGTTTCGATCATTCGCGTAATAATTTCTTGATGGGAGGCTTGGTTAATTTGGGTCTTTAAAGCCCCGGCGCGCGTTGCAGAAATATTTACGCCAAATCGCGAAAGCGTTGGAATATAACCAAACGAAAAGTCGCGTGCAATTCCGCCGTTTCGAATTTTCTTTTTTGCGTTTTTGACGATACCGTGGAGATAGTTATACCAAACAATACCTTCATAAAGATCAGTAATTTCCAGTTTCATTCGCGACAAAAGATTCTCATAATCTGGATAGCAACAAATTATCGCTACGCCGAGAATTCCACCAGAAATTTGCGGGGCATTTAACTTTTCGCGAAGTTGCCGCGCTGCTAGAAAAATTTTTGTCGGGTCGTCGCTCATGGAGGTCGCAATAAAGTCTAACATATCTACCGAAATTCCGAAACGATACGCCAAGAACTTTCCGCTATTTGTTTTCATTACTACGCGTGCAATATTTTTCGGCGTTGGCATTTTGTCTAAGTTCGCAAGCACGTTGTGCGACAAAATATCGTTTAAGTCCTCCGTCTTTCCGCTCGGGACTTTAAACAACTCCAATTTGGCATAAATTGAAATTGAAAGCACCAAGGTGGACACTCCAACAAGTAGCCACCCGATAGATTCGCCAACAACCAGAAGCGCCGCCCCGCCGCCAAAACTTGCCAACATCAGAATTATCGCGAGCGCCTTTATATACCACTTATTAAGACGCTTTCCCATACGCGCTTTTTTTGCGCGGATAGAGTTATAGTCAAAATTATCCGTCACAACTCCCATTGCTACCATAGCCTAACTCCCATCATCGTCATTAGCCCGAACACTAGAATCCCAAACGGCAGGATCGGCCAGGCTACTAATAAAGCCATCGATAGCAGGAGCTGTAAAATTACCAAAATTCCGCCCACGACCAGAATTAGTAATCGCACAATTGCGCCGATGATGCGCGAGACTAAGCGATCGAAGAATGCGCGCATTCGGTCGCCGAGAGCTGCATTTGTGCCGGATTTGCCTGCTGAAATTTGGCGAAATGGCGCAAACAAGGTTCTAAGAAGCGATGTCAAAGAAAAGAAATCAATAGTGTCGCGTAATTTATCAAAAAGTTTAGCGGTAAAGATTTTCCACCCTCTAGAATACCACCAAGACAGCATGTCCGCACCTAACATATATATTATTATATCAGAAAATATGCTAAAATAATAGATAATATATGTGCCCGTAGCTCAGTGGATAGAGCACCAGTTTCCGGAACTGGGTGTCGCAGGTTCGACTCCTGTCGGGCATACCATTTTTTGTAGAAATTACGCTAGATCTACCATTATAATCGTTACTATTCCGCAGACACAGAAGAAAAGGTTAAACAGTAACGGATAATCCGAACTAAATTCCAACTTGCGCTTAGTCGCAGGCGTTTTTTTCGATGAGCTAAACATTAGCGGAACTAAGGTGAGGATTGGAATGAAGTAGCGCCCTTGTACACCATCGACGTATTTCTCGTCAGCCTTTGTCCATTGAGTGAACATTACGGTCATGAAGGCCACTGTGATGGTTGTAAAGACGGCCCAAGCTACGAAGCGCACGATCGGCTTCACTTCGTAATGTTCAGTCCCGCGAACCAAAACTAGCGCGGCGACTACAAATGCTAGGTAGAAATAAATATAGGGAATGTCGAATCGCCAAGCACCTAGCGAGGTTCCAAAAGTTGAAGATAGATAGAACCCACTCAAGTAATCAAGAATTGTACCGAGTATATACATAATATAGCGGAGTGGATGAGTTAGGATAAATCCGAACTGGTCATTGATTGGTAAAGTTCCAGCACTAGTTCTTTGCAACTTCATCCAAACCACCACTAACGTCGCCGATATTCCGGCAGCGAGAATGGCGTGGATCCACTTCCTGCATCTACTTCCGAACTTTTGGTAAGGAATCAGCAGAAATAAAGCGCAGAGCGGAAAATAAACAGTTTTACAAATACCCATAATTGCTGCGACTACGTAAATGCCAGCAATTTGCCAGCGACTGAGTTTCTTTATTTTATCATCGTAAATCAACTTCAACGCATAGCCGACTAAGAAGAATGCGACGCCTAGAGTTAGTGCATCCGCCGAGTATCCAGTTACGAGCTGCATTGTCATCGGCATTAACGCCAGAAACATAAAGAGCATTTTAAATCGCGGAGTAAACTTAATTGCAAAATAGCCTAGCAATGCGAACACGAGTAGGGAAAATACCCTGCCTAAAGCTAAGATAAAGTAAAGCGGTAAACGCAGTCCTCGCCCAATCAGAATCCCTACCGCGTGCGGAGCGTAGATTAGGAAGTTATAGCCTGCCGCTGAAGGATAAAATTTCTGCTCTTCGTAAGTTTCTCCGCTGAGCGGTTGCCAGAGTACGTTAGCATTATAACTGTAGCCGCTATCATGCTCAATATAATGCCGCAACTCTACCGGCAAAGTTGCACTAGCCACGCCATCTTCTCCGGCTTTAGCAACCAGCTGCCCTTGGCTAATTTCGTAAGCACGGGTTAAATGTGCGTAAGCATCCGGCGTCTGTTGCGGCGGCAGAAATGCTATAAATAACAATCCGATCGGAATTACAAAGGCCAGGAACATTTTTTCGATCGGCGCGCCCTTTCGTTTCAAACGATAAAACAGCCAAACCATTACAAGCTCAAACAAAACCTCCGCAATAAGCGCAACCATTAAAGCTAACTTACTGTTTATATCATGTCGCATGAAAAGATGCACGGTCAAAATAGCGTTCAAAATCATAAAACACAATATAAAGGCATTTGTCTTAGTTTTTAGTTTTGGCCAAAGCTCGCTCGCTTTCTTTAACATATATATATATTATACCATAGTCGTATATGATATAATATATATAATATGAGTGATGTAATCGATTTCAATATTCCGCCGTTTGTGCCAAAATGTAAAACTTATGTAGATGAGGCGATAGATAATCGTAAACTTTGTGGCGATGGTCCATTTACTAAGAAGTGTCACGAATGGATCGAGAATAGAACTGGCTCTAAAAATCTTTTAACAACTTCCGGTTCGACTGCCCTGGATATGGCGGCTATCTTAGCTAATATTCAACCTGGCGACGAAGTTATTGTCTCGTCTTTCACGTTCACTTCGTCTGCAGCCTCGTTTGCATTGCGTGGCGCAAAACTAGTTTTTGTGGACATTCGCCCGGATACTATGAACATTGACGAGAATTTAATTGAAGAGGCAATTACTGAAAAAACTAAAGTTATTGTTCCGGTTCATTATGCCGGCGTGGCCTGCGAGATGGACAAAATTATGGAAATTGCCAAGAAGTACAATTTGATCGTAGTTGAAGACGCAGCACAGGCCGTGATGAGCGAATATAAAGGCCGAGCGCTCGGCACAATTGGCGATTACGGCTGCTACAGTTTTCATGAAACGAAAAATTACAGCATGGGCGAAGGCGGCGCAATTTTGATTAAAGATCCAGCACTTTTTGAGCGTGCGGAAATTATTCGCGAAAAAGGGACCGATCGTAGCCAATTCTTGCGTGGGCAGGTTGATAAGTATACTTGGCGCGAGCCAGGCTCGTCATTCCTGCCGAGCGAATTAAATGCAGCATATCTCTATGCTCAGCTCGAGGAAGCGGACAAAATTAACGATCATCGTCTGAAACTTTGGGACTTATATTACGAAAATCTTTCGCCACTTGCCGAGGCTGGAAAAATTGAGTTACCAGTCATTCCGGAAGGATGCAAACAAAATGGACATATGTTCTACCTCAAAGTAAAAGACATTAAAGTTCGTACAGAGCTAATTGCTTTCTTGAAAGAGAATAATATACAGGCAGTATTCCATTATATCCCGCTTCACTCTGCTCCGGCGGGTAAAATTTGGGGTCGCTTTTCTGGCGAGGACAAATACACTACCAAAGAATCCGAGCGTCTTTTGCGTCTACCGATGCATTATGACTTGACCGAAGAAGATGTCTCTCGAGTTTCCGAGAAAGTCAAAGAATTTTTTGCGAAAGAAGGCTAGACCATGAAAAAACTCGTCGTCATTGGCGCCAACGATTTCCAAAATCAACTAATTCTCAAGGCCAAATCTTTAGGCTATGAAACTCACGTTTTTGCCTGGGCGGACGGCGCAGTCGGTGAAAAAACTGCTGATTATTTTTATCCAATTTCCATTGTCGAAAAAGACCAGATTTTGGAAAAATGTCGTGAAATTAAGCCGGATGGAGTTTGTTCAATCGCCAGCGATCTTGCGGCGATCACAGTCGACTACGTCTCAGAAAACCTAGGCTTGCCTTGCAACTCCACGAAAACTACGCCGATTCGTACGAATAAATACGCCATGCGCGAGGCTATGAAAAAAGCCGGCGTAGCTACGCCCGGGTTTATTAAAGTCACGACCGACCCAGAAACTTGGAAGATTGATGATCTGAAATTCCCGCTGATCGTTAAACCAACTGATCGCAGCGGCTCGCGCGGAATTACTAAAATTTTCGAAAAATCCGAATTAAAAGACGCGGTTGAGTACGCGACAAAAGATTCGTTTGAAAAAAGTGCGATTATTGAAGAATTTATTGATGGCGATGAATATTCTTGTGAGTGTATTTCGCAAAACGGGGAGCATCATTTTCTTGCATTTACTAAAAAATACACAACCGGTTCGCCGAATTTTATCGAAACCGGCCATGCGGAGCCTTCCGATTTAAGTCCGGAGCTTCAAGAAAAAATCAAACCAATGATTTTCAAGGCCCTAGATGCATTAGATATTAAAAATTCCGCCTCTCATTCTGAATTTAAAGTTGATAAAAGCGGCAACTTCGGCATTATTGAAATTGGCGGACGCATGGGCGGCGATTGTATCGGCTCCGACCTTGTCGAACTTTCGACTGGCTATGATTTTGTAAAAATGGTGATTGACGTGGCGGCCGGGAATAAACTAGATTTTACAAAAACTAGAACGCCGGAAAAAGTCGCGATTAAATTCGTCTTTACGAAAGAGGATCTAGACGAGTGTAATAAATTCGCCAAGGAGCACCCAGAAAGAATCATTCGCATTTCCGAAATGGAAACGGAAAATTTTGGTAAAACTACCGATTCTGGCTCGCGTATTGGCTATTATATATATAAACGGGAAGGAGAATAAATGAAGGAAAAAATCATTGTTTTAGGTTCGGCAGGAAATGTCGGCGTGTATTTTACGGACTATCTACTAGAACATTTGGATCAAGAAAAATATGAGATTATTGCGACCGGCACGCGCCCGGAATATCCTTATGAATTTTACAAAGGAACCTATGTCCAGTTAGATGTTACAAAGCCAGAGGATTTTGAAAAATTGCCGAAGGAAAATGTTAAGGCGATAGTTGATTTTGCTGGTATCTTGCCGGCCTATCTAAAAGACGATAACCCACAAATTTATGTCGACGTTAACGTCACGGGGACTTTGAACGTTTTGGAATATTGTCGAAAAGTTAAGGCCGAGCGCATTATGTATATGCAAACTTGGGCAGATTTAAATGGTTATTTGAAGGACAAACAACCGCTCGAGCCATACTGGCCGATTAAGCCGATTCGAACTGGCGACCATGCGGTCTATACTGCGACAAAATGTTGTGCAGTCGACTTAATTGATTGCTACCATCATCTTTATGGCATCAAAAACTTCATTTTCCGCCTGCCAAACATTTATATGTACTCGCCGGAAGAATATTATTATGTTGATGGCGAGAAAAAATATATCTCCTATCGTTATATGATTCGCCGCGCGATGAATGGCGAAGATTTAGAAATGTGGGGGAATCCTGAATTCGGAAAAGACGTAGTTTATGTTAAAGATCTTTGCCAAATGATTTTTAAGTCAATTTTCACTGAAAAAGTTGATACAGGAGTTTATAATGCCGGAACTGGCGTAAAAACTACCATGAAAGAACAATTAGAAGGAATTATCAAAGTCTTTTCGCCAAAAGATCATCCCTCGAGAATTATTCCAAAGCCAGAAAAGCGCGATTGCGACGATTTTGTTATGGATATTGAGAATGCTCGCGTTGACCTCGGCTATGAACCTGAGTATAATTACTTAAAATACCTCGAAGATTATAAATATGAGATGGAGCGGGGCCGCTTCGTCAAGAAGGAGAGCAAATGAAGAAAATCAGTTTTGTAATTCCGTGTTATAAAAGCAGTAAAACGATCGGGCCAGTTACCGAAGAAATTGTTAAAACGGTCAAAGAACGTGCAAAAGAATTTGACTACGAAATTTTAGCAGTTAACGATCATTCGCCAGACGATACCTGGAAGGTTTTGGTTGAATTGGCGGAGAAAGATCCAAAATTCAAAGCAATCAACCTTGCCAAAAATATGAATCGTCCCGGCGCAGTGATGGCCGGACTCGGCCAAGCAACCGGCGATTATGTAATTATGATGGACGACGATGGTCAATGTCCAATGGACGAACTATGGAAATTGATCGCTCCGCTAGAAGAAGGCCACGACGTTGCGATGGCGAAGTACACCGAGTATAAACAAAGCGCATTTAAGAGTTTTGGCACGATTTTCAACCGCAAAATGACTGAAATTATTATGGACAAGCCAAAAGATCTCGATTTCACGAATTTTATTGCCATGAAAAAATACATTTGCGACGAGATTATTAAGTATAAAAATCCTTACCCGTACTTTACTGGCTTGCTCCTTCGCACGACTTCTGATTTAGTCAACGTGAAAATGGAAGAACGTTCGCGCCTTGCTGGCTCGACTAACTTTACTTTCGGAAAAATGGTCAGCCTTTGGATGAACGGTTTTACGGCCTTCTCGGTCAAACCTTTGCGCATCGCGACAATTCTGGGTTTTATTTCTGCAGCAATCGGCTTTATCTACGGGTTGGTTATTATTATCATGAAAATCGCCAATCCCGACAGTATCTCCGACGGGTACAGTTCGATTATGGCAATTATTCTATTAATTGGTGGTATAATTATGTTAATGCTAGGCCTAATTGGCGAATATATTGGCAGAATTTATATTAGTATTAACAATTCACCGCAATATGTCATTAAAGAAGCTAAAAACTTGGGTAAAAAGAATTAACTGGAAAAAAGTTTTACCAGTACTTTTGATTTTATACGTGTTGTCGATTTGTTTGCTCACGGCTGCAAAATTGCGGTTTGATTGCGCTCCGGACGAGAGTATGAAATTCAAAGTCGTCGATTATGTCGCAAACAACATGCAACTTCCACACGGCGCGGACGAGGCGGTTCGCGATGCTAAATACGGCAGCTCTTACGCATTTAAACCTTTCGTATCTTATATTTTCTCTGGCGTGCTCGTGCATTACGCTCGAATGTTTACGCAGAGCTTCAGGATAATCGTGTTTGCTGCTCGGCTGACTAGCGTAGCGTTTATTGTCGGATATGCGATTATGGTCATATTGATCTCCAAGAAGTTATTCAAAGGAGTCTGGCGCGCGCTTTTCGCAATGATTGCAGTTCTGATACCACAGGTCCTGTATATCGGCGGATATTTGAATAATGATTCCATGGCGCTCTTTGCGGTCGCCTTTATTGTCTATGCTTGGTTGGTCGGACTCGAAACGAAATGGAGCATCAAATCTTGTATATTGCTTGGTATCGGCGTCGGCATTTGCGCGCTATCCTACTATAATGCCTTCGGCTATATCTTATGCAGCCTGGTCATATTTATAATTACGGCCTGTCAGCAGAGGACTAAGCTTCTAAAAATTCTCGGTAAAGGATTGATCATCTTCGCGATCGCCTTTGGCTTATCTGGGTGGCACTATATTCGCAATGCGATTCTTTACAATGGCGACGCCTTTGATTTTCATACCTCAAAAGACTATGCCGAAGAGTATGCATTACCGGACTATAAGCCGTCTGGACTTACGCGTCGCACTGGTGCGGGCCGAGGAATAGATTTTCTAGATTTGGATAAAAAGACAGACTGGTACAGTACAACCCTTAGTAGTTTCTTCGGTCGATTTGGCTACATGACCACGCCAATCAATACCATGGACTACACAGTCTACAAAAGCATCTTTACGATTGGTCTTGTCGGTACGCTGACATACTTAATCTATCTAATTTATTATTACGTGAAAAAACGTCGGCGTATGTCTAGAGCAAAACTCAAGATCCCTCCGACTAAAATCACTTTTGCGGTGATTATGGGGGTTTCGATTATTATCCCGATCGTTTTGTCACTCCTTTACTCTTGGAACAATGATTTTCAACCACAGGGTCGCTACCTGATGTCCGCGCTCATTCCACTCGCCTACTTCGTAGTAATGGGCTATCGATTCCTGCTTGATAAAATAAATATTGCAAAGCGCAATATTTTCCTAGGTATTATCTTTGTATTCTTAGTTATTGCTCCAATTTCAGCGTTTTTCCTCAGAGTATTTCCGGAATTCCCATGGTAGTAATAAATTCAGAGCAAGAAATGTTAGATTTTGGTCGAAAACTCGGCAGAGGCTTAACGGCGCCGGCTATGCTAGAGTTGATTGGCGATGTTGGCGCTGGAAAAACAACTTTGACTCGCGGCATTGCCGAGGCACTTGGTATTCATGAGCCGGTAACCTCGCCGTCTTTTACAATTTCGAAACGTTACGTCGGAAAAACCACGGACGGACGAAAAATAATCTTGGCCCATTACGATTTTTATCGTCTGCCTGACCCGGGGATTATGTCTGAGGAGTTGTCGGAAACTTTAAATGACGAGAATACGATCACGATTGTTGAGTGGGGCGGATCAGTCAAAAATTTGCTCCCCGAAAATCATCAGAAAATTGAAATTAAATATCGCGAAGACGGCTCGCGGGAGGTTATTACATCATGAAACTATATTTAGATACTTCGAACCCAACTTGCATTTTGAAACTCGATGACAAAACTTATGAGTGGGAGGCAGGGAAAGAACTTGCTGAAGGCTTGCACCAATTCATTTACGATAAATTGAGAGAGAATGGTAGCACTTGGCAAGATTTGACAGAGATAATTTTTATGAGCGGACCGGGCTCGTTTACCGGGCTTAGAATTGGCGCGGCAGTCGTCAACACTCTTGCTGACCAGCTAAAAATTCCACTTTATGACCATCTAGGCAATAAACATCCAATAATTATTCCAAATTATGGTCGCGAAGCCAATATTTCTCTTCCCAAAAAATAAAGCTTATGCTATAATTGACCCAAGGTAACAAGGATTTTTATGGATCAAAATAATCAACCTCAACCAAATCAACCGCAACAGTCTACTTTGCAGAGCCCGATTCTGTCCCCGACCCATTTTGACGCTCAGGCCCAGCCGGCTAACCCAGCTGCTGGACAGACTCAGCCGAAAAAGCCGGCTGATACTGCGAAGAACTTGATGATTATCTCGGTTGTGCTCGGCGTAGTTGCGGTTATTGGCATTGCGCTTGGAATTTGGGGATTGGCTGATTCTATGTCTACTCACGATAAACTTGACAAGACTACTGCAGAGCTAAACACTGCGGATAAAATTATAAAGAAGATCGAAGAAGAAACTGGCGAAACGATCAGCTCCGAGGCAGACGTCCCGGAATATAAGCCGGTACTTGGTTATATCTATATCCCTGAATGGAAAATTAAAATCAAAATGCCGGAAGATTTGCACGAAGTAAGTTATATCCTAGATCAGAAATATCGTCCGCAAATTTGTTTCAACGGCCTCGAAGCTAGCGTAACGAATGTTTTCCCGACCTTTGCAGATATCGATCGTAATCCGGGCGGGATGGGCTGTTTGACTCGTGTAGAGACTAGCGAAGGAAACTCTGACGACGCTGGTTATAGTTTTGGCGAACTAGCCTATACTGACGGAAAATACAACTATTTCTACGAAGCTCCAAAGAAGACTTTTGCCGAAAGCGCTTCCGAACAGGGTCTTGAAAAAACCGCAGTCCAACTCATCAAAAATATGTTGACGACTGGGGTTTCCAGCTACAAGTAACTGTGGTATAATAAGAGAGTAAAGTTTAAAATTTAATTTTGGATTTTTGTTAACCCGCGAGTAGCAGGAAACTGCTCGCAAAACATAATCAGAAAGGTTTATTATGGAAATAGCCGCAATTATTATCGCCGCCGTTCTCGGTATCGGGGCTGGTTCAGGCGCAATTTTTGCATACAACAAAAAGAACGAGAAAGGCAATCAGAACAAAGCTGACGACCTCGTTCGAAAGGCGAAGCGCGAGGCTCAAGACATCGTCATGGACGCGAAGAAGCAGGCCGAGGAAATTACCGATAAGTCCAAAGCCGAAGAAGCTGATCGTCGCAAAGAATGGAAGAAAACTGAGGCTCGCCTCGCCGAGCGCGAAACGACTTTAGATGGTAAGCTCGATCAGTTAGAGAAAAAGACTGAGCGATTGGTCAAAGAAGAGAAGGAAATTGAGGGCCTGAAAAACGAGATCCGCGAGATTCGCACAAAACAACACGAGAAACTAGAGAAAATTGCTGGTTTGTCTAAAAAAGATGCAAAAGAAAAACTGATGCAGATGACTGAGCATGATATTAAAGAGGATCTTGTTGGGCTCGTGAATAAGGAGCAGAAAGAAATCCAACACGACGTTGATGAAACTGCGCAGTCGATTCTTTTGACCGCTATGGAGCGTATGAGTTCAGAAGTTACTGCAGACCGTACGATTACCGCGCTTAAGCTCCCTGACGACGAGATGAAAGGTCGTATTATTGGTAAAGAGGGCCGTAATATCCAGGCGCTCCAGCGTGCGACCGGCGTAGATATTATGGTTGATGATACTCCGGGCATGGTCGTTTTGAGTTCGTTTGACCCGATTCGCCGCCAAGTTGCTAGGTATGCTTTGGAGCGTTTGATGAAGGACGGCCGCATTAACCCGTCTTCGATCGAAGAGGCGGTTGCGAAAGGTGAAAAGGAAATTGAAAAGGAAGTTGTCCGTGCTGGCGAAGATGCTGTTCGCGAAGTCGGGCTCGTTGGTATCCCGCGCGAGATTATCCATCTGCTCGGCGAGCTTAAATTCCGAACTTCCTATGGCCAGAACGTCTTACTCCACTCTGTCGAAATGGCACATATGGCTGGCATGATTGCTGAAGAAATTGGCGCCGATAAACGTATCGCGAAGACTGCAACTTTGATGCATGATATGGGTAAGGCTGTTACGCATAAAATCGAAGGTAAGCATGCTGATATTGGCGCAGAGCTTGCGAAAAAATACGGCATGAGTGACGAAATTGTCCACGCCATTGTTGCGCATCATAATGATATCGAGCCGACGACTCCGGAAGCGATTATCGTAAAAATCTGTGATGCGATTTCTGCTGCTCGCCCAGGTGCGCGCAACATTTCCGCCGAAAACTTTGCCGAGCGTATG
>JAFRLA010000007.1 GCA_017431465.1 Candidatus Saccharimonadota bacterium | reverse complement strand
GGACCAGCGACCGTAATCTCTTTGTCGCCGACCGTGATTGTCACGCCTGCAGGGATGTCTACAGGTAGTTTTCCGATACGACTCATATCTTTCCCTTTTGTTAATATCTTGTCTATTTTATCATAGATTCCAAGATTTGTCTAGGGTTTTTGTTCAAAAGTTCGTCCGCTTTAATCGCACCGACGCATTTTTCCAGTTTCTTTAGGACGTCTATAAACTTGCTCGTATCAGTTTTATGATGAATATCGGTCGCAAGCGTAAAAACAAGGTCATCTTTTAGTAGTTTTTTGGCCAATTTTTCGGCTTTTTTGCCATATTTTCCGGTTAGACTGCCGAGATTAACCTGCAAAAAAATCCCGTTATTATAGAGATATTCGATTTTTTTGTAGTTTTTCTGGAAAGAATGGTAACGCTCTGGGTGAGCCAAAATCACACGATAGCCTTTTAAAACTAGCGAGGTCAAGATACTCTCGTAATCGTCAAATTCGCCGCTCATCGGCAGTTCAATGAGCAAGAATTTCGTATCAGCCAGAGGTGAAATCTGGTAATTTTTGAGCAGATCTTCGATTCCGCGGTCGATATAAATTTCGTTGCCGAGATAAATATTGATGTCAATATTCTCGTCTCTTAAGCGATTTTGGATCTTTGCGAGTTTGATGCGATTGTCTTGGCGCGGGCTGGTATAGACTGTTTCGGTAATGTAATGCGGAGTGATAATTAGGTCGGTGTAACCCCAGTTTTTGAGGTCTTTGATGATCGAGACGCTATCTTCAAGGGTCTTAGCCCCGTCATCTACTCCGTAAATCAGATGTGAGTGGATGTCGATCATTTTAAGATCCTCGCTTATTTATCGTCCCCGTAATAAGAGTAGTATTTGGCGATCTTCTTGTCGATACCGTTGAAGACGATACCAGCGATGTTGGCGCCAACCTTATTTAGAGATTCTTTCGTGTCGTTTAGGGCGCTCTTCGAGGTTACGCCATCTTTGGTGACAATCAATGTTTCGTCGACGAGCGTGGATAGAATAACTGAGTCGGCCAGGCCAGAAACAGGGGTACCATCAAAGATCACAATATCGTAATCGTTGCGGAGACGGAAGACTAGACCCTTGTTCTTCTTCGAAGATAGCAGCTCGGACGGGTTCGGCGGATAGGAACCGCGAGTAATGATGCTGAGATTTTTGACGCCAGTTTGCTGGATGTAACGACGCGAGTTTAAGATCTCGTCCATTAAGAGGTTGGAGAGGCCGGCGAGATTAGAGACGCCGAAGAGTTTGTGGAGACGACCTTTTCGAAGGTCACAGTCAACGATCAGGACGCGTTTATCGGCTTGGGCAAACGAAGCTGCGAGGTTAGCTGCAACGAAGGATTTACCTTCGCCAGCATTTGTAGAGGTAACAAGAATAGTTTTTAGCTCATTATCAACCGCTGAGAACTGGAGATTAGTTCTTAAGGATTTGATATTTTCAGAGATAATCGCTTTCGGACGCTTTTCAACGACCAGCTCTGGCGAAACCTTGGCCGAGCCCTGATTGTCACCAATGGTACTGTGGATATCTTCTTTTTTCTTCGCGTTCGTAAACTTGACTTCTGATTTGACGATTTTACCAGCGATCGGGATTCTCAGGCTTTTTTCGACATCTTCGCTGTATTTTACGCTGTCGTCAAGGTAGAATTTCAAGAAAGCAATCGCCGTAACGCCGAAAACCGCGAGTAAGCCGGCGATAATCATATCGCGCGTGGTCGTATTGTTAGCCGGTTTTTCAGGGATTTTCGCCTCAGAATAAGTTACGATGTTATCGAGATTATAAATTTTCGAGATCTCTTTGCTGAAGACTTTAGCAATTTCATTCGCAAGATCGGCCGATTTCTCAGCGCTCTCATCTTTTACAGAGATAGATAGAATAGAAGTGTCTTCTACGGTGTTAACTTTCAGCTGGTTTTTGACGAAATCGTCGACTTTGATGCCGTTTAGGTTCAGATTATTAAACGCCTGCTCAAGAACAAGCTCAGACTTGACAATTTCGGAATATGTGGCGGTAAGTTTCTGGGATGCGGAGACACCATTTAGGGTCGAGGCAGCATTCTCTGAATCCTCCGGCTGGACTAAAACAACCTTAGTCGTAGACTGATAAAGCGGGGTTTTTACCTCTGTGTCATAGAAATATGTGCCCGCTAAAGCGGCGCCTAGAAGTAGGATATAAAAAACAATGTATTTCTTCAGATATCCAAAAAACTCTTTGAGATTAATCTCGTTCATACCTTCCATTATAGCACAAAACGGCTAAAAAGTCAATGGTTTATTTCAAGTACTTAGCGATTTTAGCTTTGGCGGCGGCGACCGTCGACTCATCTGGGATCATGACATAAAGTGGGCGGGAGCCCATGGAGTAGGTCGGCTGCATCGAGCCAGTGCCATCGACGGAAATCGACTCGATCTGCCAGTTTTTCGGATGTTTGATGGCGTCGTGGGCGAATTTTGCCACGTCTTCGAACGAGGCCGAGATATCAACATAGCCCTCGACTGCGCCGAGAATTTCGGCCCATTTTAAGAGGTAGCCTTTGTTGCTCGAAATCTTGTTGATGATCGCGGTTAGGACCTGCTGCTGGTTTTCACCACGATGGCGGTCGCCGGAAGCGTAGGATTTACGCTCGCGTGCGAACCTTAGCGCGCATTCGCCGTCAACATGCTGTTTGCCGACGGTATAATGACAGGTTTTTGCGTTTTCTCCCTCGGTCTTTAGAGACATCTCCTGGTCGGAGTTAATTTCTACGCCATCGATCGCGTCGACAATGCCAGTAACCGCCTTAAAGCCGACTTTTATAGTATAGTCGATGTTGATCCCATAAAGATCCTCGAGCGTGTTTTTGCTCATGTTAATGCCATAAACGCCGGCGTGGGTCAGTTTGTCCTTCGCGCCAGAGGTGTTATGGAGTTGGACATAATAGTCGCGCGGGG
>JAFRLA010000006.1 GCA_017431465.1 Candidatus Saccharimonadota bacterium | reverse complement strand
TCAGACCTTCGAGCATCCAGCTCGAGAACTGCAAAGATGGAACCAAATTAACAAAGTCGGAAGCCAAGGCTTTAGGCTTCGACTTGGCAAAAATCATATAGAAAGGGGGCACAGGCGGCAGAAATGCCGCCTTTTTATCTCCGATATTCGATTATTTTTAAATAAAAATAACCCTGGCGGGTATTAATTGCCAGGGTTTGCCCTATTGGTTTAGTACATTAAGAATAGTTGCTCAATCATTCGTCCTTGTTCGATAGTCCGAAGTATTTCTTCTGGATCGTCCTGCGTAAAAAGCTCTACGTCGGACGGTTCCCCAAGGTAATATTGACTTCCGCTTCTTGTTATAACGAATGTACTGCCGTCCTCGTCATGTCCAATCCGTCGAATCGGGCTAGTCCGAATACCTTCCCCACTCGTGTCGATAGTTCCCTCCAGAAGAATGCATCCATCGATGTCTGCATCCGTTTTGCTAGCGATTGCTGCGCGGATAGCATCGAGGCTGTCGATGTCATTAATCTGTGTAAAATAATAATCTGTAATAATCTTTTTCAAGCAGCACCTCCTTTAACAGACGACCAATTAGGTTAATGTACTTATGTCTAATCAGACATATTCAATATTATATCACACTTATGCCAAAAAGTCAAGGCTACCAGAGGGGAAACTTGCCAATTTCGCAAAATTATGCTAAACCTACACTAGTAGTTAACTAATTATCGCGCAGATGTGGCTAATGTGCACATCGCCAAACCTTACTACCGGTGTTGCCGACCAGTGGCTTCCTGTGCTTTCTGGCTTTGTTGTTTACGCAGTCTGCGTGGCTTACGATTTTGCCGCGCCGCCAACCGACCTAGAAATTGCCCTGCGCCACCCAGCAGACTGGCGCCCGCTCTGGAAACGTGACTAAGCCCACCCAAGGTGGGCTTTTTCGTGGAGCTATCGTTTATTAGGTCTGCCGAGCTAATCGCTAAAATGATGGTTTAGTAGGCTTCCGCCATGAAAAAGCGACCCCGTAGGGTCGCTTAGTTTCCTAGAAATGAATGTTCTTAGATAAGACGAGCACGCCCCATCTACGAATCTGAATGACCACCCGCGTGGCCCTCGGCTCGCGCGGTATCCAGTTCCAGCCGTTGGCTGCTGCGGTGTGGGTGATTTTCACGGTCTTCCCCGCCAATGCATATTGCCGGATGGTGGCCGTGTCGCCAGGTCTTACCCCGACCAGGCGAAAACCGATGTTCGAGCGGTTCAGTCCAAACCGGGAAACGCCAATCGGCGCCGCCTCTCTGGCAAGATTCAAAGCATCGGTCACCTTAATTGGCCGATTCTCTTGCCAGAAAGAACCGTCAAGGTTCTGTTCGATGGCGACTACCGGCCTTTTGTCAAATGTAATCCAAAGCCGTCGCCAGTCCCCCTGCCAGCTTCCGACCTGCAACTGCATTCCCAACTCGTTGCTCAGCCTAATCTCCAGCTCCTCGACCTCTGTCTCCCCTGGTCGCGAAATCGCCGCCTGTGCCGTTATCGGCATCATCGCTAATGCTAGTGCCAAAACTATAATCATTATTTTCTTCATTCCAATCCCCCTCCTTTCGGAAACCTGTTAATGTCCGAGGCAACTTTTGCCCCACTATCTTCATTATATCATACTTCACTAAAAAAGTCAATAACGCTAATGCTTTTTTACTTCTCCGTCAAATCACCCTAATTCCTCTGTCTGTGGCCTGCTTCCGCCCGAAATAGCATCTCTAGGTAGGGCAGTCGGCAAACCAGCATCCCCCGCGCCAAGACTTCCTCAAACACCACCGGCTGCTCTCTTAACATCTGCGCGGCATTCTCGAGCGCTACTCGCCCCACAATTCGCCGTATTACTGGTACCCGCACCCCAAGAAACGGCCGTTCGCTCGGTACTCCTCGCATTACGCGGGGGATTTTGATCGCCGGCATCCTTGTCGCTGGCGCCATCTGGCTAAACGGCGGCATGGACTTCCGGGCCGTCGCCGCTTGGATGAACTCCGAGGACCACCGCAAAAACATTCTAAACCCCAACTACACCAAGCTCTCCGTCGGCTTCTATTTCGACCCCACCACCAAATATCACACCCACTAGTCCCAATACTTCTCCAATTTCTAGACCCAGGCTAGCTTTTTGCGACGCTAAAAAGGTCCGGCGCTCTCGCCGGACCTTGCTGTTACTTCTTATCCTTCTCCTTTCCGCGATATTTTTCCCCGGTTCCGGGGTACATACCACAATAATACGTATGACACGGTGAATCAGGATTCAGGCAACGCAGTCCCTTGCTCGGGCCACTACATTCGCGACAAGGCGCAGTTGCGTCAATAGTTCCATCTTCCAGTATCTTCATTTCTCACCCTCCTTTATCAAATAAGAAGACATTTAAAGTACCAAAACATCTATATTATATAACATACCATCAAAAAAATCAAACCATTGACTTTTTTACATAAGTATGACATAATAAGAATATGTACTCGGGGGAGCACCTTGTTTTCTGGTTAAAAGGTAGCATCCTCCTTCGCTTGTTTTCCCAAAAGGAGGTGGAAAATGAAAAAAATTTTATTAATCGTAACCGTTTTGCTAACCGCCGCTATCGCTATAATAACAATGGCACGCCAGTGCGACTATGATTATATGGTATAATCACAAAATCTTTCGTGAGCTATCAATCAGTCTTCCCCTCAGCCTAGGCTGAGGGGCTTTTTCGCGCCAATTTATTCCGCGAAATCTCTCGGCAGAAAGACTTACTGCCGTAGCATCTCCGCCACAAACTCTTGCAATTTCCCCGGATTCGCCTTGATCCCCTCTGGAATATTCGTGTAGTTCGCCAGTACCAGCGCATCCCTAAACTCGCGAGCATGTTGCCCCAGTAGTTCGTTGTCGATTTTATACCCC
>JAFRLA010000005.1 GCA_017431465.1 Candidatus Saccharimonadota bacterium | reverse complement strand
TTTTAGCTCGCGGTCGCGGGCGACGGAGAGGCCGATAGTGCCGACACCAGCGTAGAGGTCTAAGACTTTTTCAGTCGTGATATGCTTTTTGATTTCTTCTAGCGCCATTTCGTAAACTGGGAGGTTGATTTGGAAAAAGCCGTTCGGGGAATAGGAGTATTTATGACCTAAAATTTCGTCGGTTAAATTATCGAAAACTGGGTGTGGCTGATGATTTTCATAGAGCCCGCCGGAAACTTTGCCGGACTGATCGCAACGCAAAACTAATGATTGGTATTTTCTGGCCTCTTCGCCACGCGCGTTTAAATCGGCAAAAATTTCTTTGGCTTTTTCAAAAATTTCAGGGCGCTCGATGCTGGATTTTTCGATCGGGATTTTCCGATGGGCGCCACGCTGATGGAAAGCTGGGAAGATTTTCTCGAGATCTTTGTCGTAATAGAGCGAATATTCCATTTTGTTGCGGTAGTTGAAATCGTTGCCGTCGGTCTGGACCTCGTCCGGGTTAATCTCGATGTCGTTTTGGCGAAAAACCTCGATTAGGAGTTCGCGTTTTTGTTCTAGTTCGTAGTCATAGTCCATGATTTGCCAAGGCGAGGTTGAAAGAAAACAATCATCGCGCGGCGAAATACGGTGAGGCGAAGGGTTCTCGATTTTTTCGGCAACTGCTTCGAAATATTTAGATTTTTTCTTAGTTATACGATATTCTAAAACTGTTTCGCCGGGCAGGGTGTTCCAGAAAAAACCTTTGATACCGGAAGACAAGGTAGCAATTCCCTGCCCGCCAGGGACTAATTTCTCAATTTTTACGGGCTCGTTATTCATAGCGAAGAGCGTCGATTGGGTTTTTCTTGGCGGCGCGGCGAGCCGGTAAAGTTCCGGCAACGAAGGCGATGAGCATGATGACCGCGGTGATAGTGAGCATAGTTAATGGCTCGAATTTAGTAAGCGAGAGGGTCGGGAAATCGGCTAAGAAAGTATCGGTCGCGATTTTGTTGGCAAAGAAGCCAATCAGCATCGAGGCGGCGATACCGAAGGCTGAACCCCAGAAGCCGAGCAAGATAGCCTCAAGCGAGAAGCTAAGGAATACTCCGCTATTGCTCATGCCCATGGCTTTCATCAGGCCGATTTCGCGGGTGCGCTCTTGGACTGACATGAACAAGGTGTTTACGATGCCGATGACGGCGGCAAGCAGGGCGATTCCGCCGAAGACATCGAGAATAATGACCATTACGTCCAGGAAAGTGCGAATCATGCCGACGGCGTCGTCGATAGTAATAGATTCGAATCCGAGTTCGCGAAACTTTTCGCGAATTTCGCTCATTTTTTCGGGATCAACTTCGCCAACGGCCGTGATGTCGTTTCTCTTGGTCGCCTCTTTTGGCAGGTTGCGGACGGAAATATCGTAGATGGCGGCGTCAAAAGCCTTGTTAACATGAAGATCGCCATCCATAGTTAGTACACCCGGAGCTTGGACACCGACGATGGTGCCAGTTAGAGTCTCCAGACAATTGTCCTCGTCTTCATAGCATTTCGCAGTTTCTTTGACGGCGACGGTCACCTCTTTTCCGACAGCATCTTCTGGGCTGGAAAAGCCAAGCGGCTCTAGCCAGTTTTGGTTAATAATGATCTCGTTTTCGTCGGAATTATTGTCAGTCATACGACCGGCGGAAAGGTCGACCGTAAACTCGGAATCTGGAAAATATTCGAGCGAAACTGAGTATTTTTTGTCAGTATTATTGCTAGTCATCCATTCTGGTGCGAGAAAATGAAACATTTCGAGGACTTTTACGCCGTCAACTTCTTGCATTTTTTTCAAATCAGATTTGGAAATGGTGGCTGTGATTGCGCTGCCTTCGTTAGGGTTGTATTCGGTCACTTTGCTGCTACCGCTACCCATCATGCCGGCGAGCTGGTCGTACATGGCGGCCGGAAAGACTTCGATGAAGCCGTCACCGCCAATAGACTCGACCTGTTTGTCGATAAAGGCATTTACTCCGGCGTTTAGGGCACTACTCATGACGATCGTGAAGCTGCCAATGAAGATCGCGATGATGGTCAGAATAGTGCGAGTTTTATTGCGAAATAGATTATGATTGGCGGTCAGGATTTGGTCGCTAAGTTTCATAATTATTCATACCTCAAAGCGGTTATTGGGTCTTTCTTGCTAGCTTTTCTAGCTGGGAGGACACTAGCGACAAAGGCGATAACCATGATGGTAATGATTACCGGAATGACGGTCGCTGGAGTATATTCAACAATGTTGAAGCTCGGGAAATTCTGAAGGAAGCCATCGCCTTGGTGGGCGACACTGTTTAGCCAAGTGCCGAGCAAAATGGAGGCGCCGGCGCCAAGAGCCGAGCCCCAGAAGCCGAGAAGAACGGCCTCGATGGCGAAGCTTAAGAAGATCTTGCCACGACCCATGCCAAGAGATTTCATCAGGCCGATCTCACGTGTGCGCTCTTGGACGGACATGAGAAGGGTATTCACAATGCCGATGACGGCGGCGAGAAGAGCGATGTAGCCGAAGATGGTGAAGATACCAATAACGGCGTCGAAGAAGGATTTTATTTGTCCCATGATATCGTTGAGCGTTATCCCAGTCAAATCCAGCTTATCTAACTCGGCTTTTATATCATCAGCTGAATATTTTTTATAATCGAATTCAGCGGCGATAGTGTAAACTTTATCCTTTTCTTCGGCAGGAAGATATTTCGTGTTTTCCTCGTAGAGTTTAGCGTTCAAGGCGGTATTGATGACCATAGCGCCGCCGCTAACGACGGAAGGGGCTTGGACGCCGACGATTTTAGCCGGGAAAGTGATGAGCTCTTTTGTTACTGGGTCGGACCAGACAAAATCAAGAGTTTTACCAAGAGCCTCATCGGCGTCTTTGTATCCAAGTTCGGTCGCCCATTCTTCATTAGGGAGCACAACTTGGCTCTCGTCCGATTTATTATCGATCATTTTGCCGGCGAGCATATCGAAATGGACGCTGTCGTTGGTCATCAAGTTTAGAGATGGAGCAAATTTTTCATGATTTTTAGTACTTTCTACGTAAGTTACAGTGCTAAATTTGCCGTCTAACACGGAGTCCTTGATAATGCCCGGCAGCTCCTTAACTTTTTCGATTTGTTCAGGGGTAATAGCGGTAAGCCCCTGCTCATTTTTATCGCCGCCGGTATATTTTTTCGGCGTTCCGGTATAGGAAGAAAAGCTAGACATGGCAGCGATGCCGTTGCCGTCATCGCTTTTAGCATACATTTGGATCAGACCTTCGCCGCCAAAAGCCGCAGACTGATCGTCCAGAAAAGAGCTAATACCAGCCTGGGAAGCGGAAGTCGTAGTAATACAGAAGCTGCCGATGAAAATCGCGAGGATAGTGAGAATCGTGCGTGTTTTGTTGCGCAGAAGATTATGGTTTGCGGTTTTTAAGAGATCTAGAAACTTCATGCTAACCCCGCTTTCTTGCTACTGGTACTTTTTTGGCGGCCGGCCTTCTAGGGGCAACGGCTCTTTGGCGTTTGTCGCTAATGATTTTACCATCAGAAATGCGAATGACGCGGCCACAAAGCTTTGCCAGATCTTCATCATGGGTAACGATGATTAAAGTTACGCCCTTTTGATTCAGGCGGAAGAGCAGGTCGGTGATTTTATCGCCGGTCGCAGAATCGAGGTTGCCAGTCGGTTCGTCAGCGAAGATAATTTTCGGGCTGTTGACGATGGCGCGAGCGATACAAACGCGCTGTTTTTGGCCGCCGGAAAGATTGTTAGCTTTATTTTTAGCTTTGTCTTCGAGGCCAACGATTTTTAGAGCGGTCATGGCGCGCTTTTTTCTAGTACTGCGCTTAACTTTGGCGATCTTTAGCGGGAGAAGGACGTTTTCTAAAACAGTGTCATTCGGGTTCATGAAGAACTGTTGGAAAACGAAGCCAAAACGGTTGCTCCGGAGTTTGTTGACTTTGCGTTTTTTCATTTTGGACGCGTTTTCGCCGTCGATTAGGACTTGCCCCTGGGTCGGGGTGTCTAGAAGCGCCAAAAGATGCATCAAGGTCGATTTACCAGAGCCGGATTTGCCGACGATAGCGACCGATTCTCCTTCGTAGATTTTTAAATTGACAGATTTTAAGGCCGAGAAAGCTGCAGCTTTTTTGCCATAAACTTTAGTTAAATTTCTTACCTCGATAATTTCTTTCATACTATCTATATTAGCACATTTTAAGGTTTTTTGATATAATGAAAAGTGCACTGTGATGTCGCCAAGTGGTAAGGCAGCGGGTGTTGGTCCCGTCATTCGCAGGTTCGATCCCTGCCATCCCAGCCATTTTTGTTGACCGGAAAGCGCGAGCGGTATATAATATATAGTATATGTCGGAGGGATTATATAAGAAGTCGGTTGGTGATAGTATTGATCCGCATTTGCCTGGGAAAAAGTCGCGTGATGCTGAGAAGGCTGCCGCGGCGGCGGATGCGAGAGCCAGGCTGCGCGGAGGGGAAGACGCGGCGGCTGATGGCTCGGGGGCTTCTGGAGAAAATGATGCCTCTGGGTTGGAAAATGGGGGATTTTATGCTGGCGCGGGAGGCGCGATTGCGCTAGATCCGCGAGGTTTTTCGCGACGAGGGCGCAAAACCAAAGGCAGCAAGAGCAAGTTCAAGAAGTATGGGCCGATTATTGGAATTGCGATGGCGATTTTCGGGGGTGGAGCGGCGATTGGCGGGATTCAAAGTCTGATGCCATTTCACGTAGTTGAGCAGGTAACGGAAATGTTTGACGGGTCGTTTACTTCGAGGGCGAATCGGTTGCCGAAGATGATGAAGAATGTGGCGAATATGGACGGAAAAGAGGATAAAGTAACCCAGAAGCACCTATTTTCTGACTACAAGAAATATCGTAGAGGGCTGAAAAAATATAAGAAAAAATTGGCTGCTCAAGGTATTGAGATGAAGAACGAAGGCAAAAAGGTCGTTTTAGAATACACGAATCGTGCTGGAAACAAGAAGACGGTGTC
The DNA here is from genome assembly GCA_017431465.1 of Candidatus Saccharimonadota bacterium. Classification (GTDB taxonomy): domain Bacteria; phylum Patescibacteriota; class Saccharimonadia; order Saccharimonadales; family Saccharimonadaceae; genus Nanosyncoccus. The sequence goes on along the minus strand of JAFRLA010000005.1, from coordinate 40,574 downwards.
GGCCGACGATTTCGATAGTATGTATAAGACGAACACGGAGTTTAGGAACGATTTTAACCGAGGGACGAGAAGTTTTTCGGGGCGGATCGCGGCGTGGATTGATCTTTCGGCGGCGAGATTTTTGTCGGCGCATGGGCTGACGAAGAATTTATGGGCGGATTGGCAGCGGCAGACATTTGAAGCTGAGGGCAAGACTACTAAATTCAAGGATATCATACGCGGAAGAAGGCCCGATGTGGATTTTGACGTAGGTAAATCTCAGGTTGCTACGGAGTATGATCCGGATACAGATGACGAGGGGCACGTTGTTGCGGACAAATGGACCCATAGTGATAGTAACGAGGCCAACAGCAAAGTTAATGCGAAGACGGGTTTTGCAGATCATCTAGCGTCGGTTGCGCGAGGGATTTCGGATATTTCTTGCGCCAAGGCAGCAGTCGTAACTACCGCGATAGGCTTAGGTGTTTCGATGATGCACGAATATGCTCAGGACTCTTTCCACGGCGTAGCGGAATCTACGGACAAAGTTAAGGCTGGTGATGGCGCAGGCTCACCAATTCATGAGACGGGTAACTTTTTGATCAATAAGATGACGGCGCAAGGTATGATTGGCGTTCTTTCCGCGGGCTCGGTAAAGCCGGTCCAGAACGAATCGTTGTCGAAACTGAATTTAAGTAATATGTACAGTGCGGCGCAGATTGGTGCGGGTACTGCGATTGCCTGTTCGGCGGCGAAAATCGCCATGGCGTCAGTTTCTATCGTCTTAACTTTTATCCCAGGAGTGTCGGCGTTTAAGGGAGGATTTTCGGTTGGTAAAACGATTTTAGGAATAGGAAAATCGGCAGCGATTTCTATGGGCGTTGGGCTGTTGGCCTCTTGGGGAATAAGTAAGTTTTTAGAGTCGGTGACGACTAACCTATGCTTGGATTCTGGTGAGAATAAAGATGATCCGTCAAAGCCTAATGAGGACGGCGGAAACTGTTTGGCAATCGGGGGGAGCAGTTCACTGCAGACTAATTTCCAGAATGGGGGCGGGACGTTGGCCTCAAAAGACAAGATATCAGATTTTTATGATGCTCAGAAGTTAGCATTGCAACAAGAGGCAGAATATGACAGAGCGACTAAGAGTCCGTTTGACGCAACAAATAGTAATACATTCCTAGGATCGATAGTGAAGAGTATGATGCTTCCGGTAGCCGGATTGACTACTAGCCCGGCTGGATTTATCGGTAGTCTTGGTGGAGTGGTTTCATCGTCGCTTGCTTCCCTGCTCCCGACGGCTAGTGCGATCGATAAAGCCGAGTATTTAGCGACACAAATTGGCGATTGCCCAGCCGCTGAGAGTATTGGTGCGGTCGGGAATTCTCTGGATTGTTCCCCGATTATAATTTCTGATATGGATACGATAGAGGCAGACCCGGAAGATATTGTAGATAAGGTCGCGGACTTAGAAGGCTTTGAGATGGACGGCAATAAGATTGCAGTAGATGAGAACGGAATAGAAAAGATTAAAAAAGGCTCAAACCTAGATAAATATATACGTTTCTGTTCATATAGGGCTACTCCTTTCGGGATTGTGGATCAAAATATTACGAATGAAGAGCTGAAGTCTGGTGGGCTGCAAGCGGACACTGGCAATGACGCCGTAGATACGGCGATTGATTCAGTGGCGGGGGCGATTCCTGTCGTTGGAGATTTGTTGGATATTCTAGCCGGCGAGGAAGAGATTAAAGCATTACAATGGTCGACTGGGGCCAACTGTGTAGCGAGAGACGATGATAACACTGTTACTGCTAGTAGTGCCGGTATCGGTGCCCCAGAGCTTCTGAAAGGACGAAGGGAATGTAAAAAGAGCGACGAGGAGACGCGGTGTACTAAGTCAAATGGTGGGACTGCTACGCCACACGATGTAGAGTACGAGACTTTGTCATGGAAAGATGAGATGAGATACTATCAGCGGTATGTCGAGGACGATCGACTGGTACAATCTGTAGATAGCGAACATTCCGCGGTCGATAGTTATCTGTCGAGGTATGAGGAGGAGAACCCAGTCGATAACTCTTTTGAGGGCACTTTGGCACGAAAAACTGGTATGACGAAAGAGCAAGTTTCAGTAACCTTAAACGAGCTTGCTTATTGGGAATATCTAGCGGATTATGAGCCGTCTGATCTATACCCAGTCCCGGTCGAGAACAAAGAGACGATATCGAGATTCAGTTTCGATTCCGTAGAGCTCCCAGATAATCCGGATGTAAAGTTGGCAAACAGAATCGTTTATGCCCCACTAAAGGACAGGAACTTTGTCATGTAAAAAGCCCCGCTAAAAGCGGGGCTTTTTATGGAGTATGTCATGAGTGTTCTCTTCTTACAAACCACTCTGGCCCAGACACCGCAGGTCCATCTGATGTAGTAGTTATCTGTATCAGGTTACGAGATAAGAAATCTCCAAGATGACCATCGGGAGAGAATACAGACACGTAGCAACCAGCCTGGAATCCCTGTATGGGATCGCGCGTATAGCGCGCGTTTTCTGCTACCTTGCAGACGGCTGCGATTGCTCTTAAGTCGGCTTCTATTTTGAAGCGCTTAGTCTTAAACTCTATTGAGCCAGGATAGTACTCTTTGTCCCCGTTGTACGTCATGTTTTCTAATAGCCTGTTTGTGAGCGGGAGATCGTAGCGAAGTTGGTACTGACCGTCGTTGCTTTCTAGGCCGAACCAAACTTCTTCCTCTTGGACCCATACATATACTTCCCAGTTCTCAGCAGTATAGAGATACTCGAGAGTGGCAGCCTTCTTGTCTGGGCGACGATACCCTAAATCGCACATAAGAGCGTCGAAATCGAAATGATTCGATTTGTAGTACTCGGAGTACAGGTTCGGGTCGTAGCCGAGTATGTCGCTCTTTGATATCTCGACATCGACATAATCGGCATAGCCTTGATTGAACAGGTCGGACTCGGCCGGGTTGTAGTCAACGAGGCCAAATCCGGGGTTAGCGGGAGCTGGATCTTCGGTGGGCTCGGGCGTAGCCTCAAGCTCTGCGATTTCCGGCTCTGAGCTGGCCGGAGTGACGGAACTACCAGTAGCTACGTCTGATGCGCTTTGAGGAGCGGTGCTAGTAGAGCTAGCAGATCCGCAGCCAACGAGTGACATTGATACACAGGCTGCTATCAGAGCAGCGACAACTTTCTTGTTCATAACAAACACCTCCTATTAAAGTACTTAGTTTTTGGATTCTCTATAGTAAAAACCACACTGTTTTTATAACAGCAACTATATACCTTAATTATATCACACTTACGCTAAAAAGTCAAGGTTTACAGCGGTTGGCGGTCGTCTTCTTGGCCGATAATTTCGCCGTTTTTAAGCAGTAGAATTCGCTGGTTGGTTGAGCCGCGGAATTTTAGGGTTAGGTCGCGCTGCTCTAGGACGAATGGCCCGTCGATTAGCGCGTCGAGCTCGTTTAGAAAGTCAAGCGTGGCTTGGTTCTTTCGAGCCTGTTTTTCGTCGTCGGTTTTGGCGTTGCCGTATTCCTTGATTTTTTCATAGGTGAAGCCAGAAAAACTCCAGACATTCCAGCCCAGTTCTTCATGGGCGAATTTGGCGAGTTCATAGCAGGCCTCAGGCTGGACAAACGGCTCTCCGCCGCAGAAAGTCAGGCCGGACTGGCCGTTCAAAGCTCGGAGGCGGTCTTTGACCTCTTCGACATCGACGAGGACACCGGCGTTAAAATCCCAAGTCTCAGGGTTTTGACAGCCCTTACAATGGGTAGGGCAGCCTTGAGTCCAGACTACGGCACGCAAGCCCGGTCCATTAACGATGGAATCGTGCTCAATTGGACCGGACAGACGGATCTGCATATTATTAGGCCTTCCCTAGCGCCTTTTTGGCGGATTTTTTAGCGGCTTCGCGGGCAGCCTTTTCGGATTTAGTATAGACGCCGTTTTTCTTGCAGGCCGCGCAATCAACAGAGTGCTTCACGCGGGCGGCTTCCTCGGCTTTTTTGCCATCATTCCAGCGTTCAAGCGAGCCTACGAGATAGCCGGTAATACGGCGAAGGCGCTCAAAGAGGACGTCGTCTTCGATGCGGCCACAACTTGGGCAGCGGTTGCCTTTGATGATACCGGCGAAGCCACAGACTGGGTCGCGATCGACTGGGTGGTTGACCGAGCCGTAGCCGATGCCTTTGTCGTGCATATGGCGGATAACCGCTTCGAAGGCTTCGATATTGTCGGACGGATCACCATCAAGCTCGATGTAGGAAATGTGACCAGCGTTACAGAGAGCATGATACGGGGCTTCCTTGTCGATCTTCTCGAAGGCGGAGATTGGATAGTAAACTGGGACGTGGAAGGAGTTTGTATAGAAATCTCGGTCGGTTACGCCCTTGATTTTGCCGTATTCTTTACGATCGATTTTGGTAAAGCGACCCGCTAAACCTTCGGCCGGGGTGGCGAGCAGAGAGTAGTTTAGGTGATACTTCTTTGTATACTCATCGCATTTTTCGCGCATATGAGTAATAATATCAAGGCCAAGTTCCTGAGCTTCGTCAGATTCGCCGTGGTGTTGGCCAATCATGGCTTTCAAACATTCAGCAAGACCGATGAAACCGATAGAAAGAGTACCGTGTTTGATGACATCGCCGAGTTTGTCGTTCCAGCCGAGCTTCTCGGAGCCGAACCAGTTGCCCTGACCCATTAAGAATGGGAAGTTCCGGACGTGCTGGTTGGCCTGGAAGTCGTAGCGTTCGCGGAGCTGGTCCTTACAGAGGTCCATGACGCGATCAAGATCTTTATAAAACCCAGACCAGTCGGCCTCTTTGCGCTCTTTTAAGGCAATACCGTGCTTAATACCGAGGCGAACAAGGTTTAGAGTCGTGAACGAGCAGTTGCCACGGCCGGTGACGATGCCGTCGGACTCCGGGAAGCAAGAGCCAAAGACGCGTGTGCGACAGCCCATGGTCGCGATTTCAGTGCGATAGTCGCCTGGTTTGTAATATTGAAGGTTAAACGGCGCGTCGATAAAGGTGAAGTTCGGGAATAGGCGCTTTGCGGAAACTTCCATACTGCGCTTAAAGAGGTCGTAGTTTGGATCTTCTGGATTATAGTTAATTCCCTCTTTGACTTTGAAGATGCTGATTGGGAAAATCGGAGTTTCGCCCTTACCGAGGCCGTTCATGGTCGCTTCGAGCAAGTTTTTGCTGACTAGACGGCCGCTTGGGCTAGTGTCGGTACCAAAGTTGATGCTGGTGAATGGCACCTGGGCGCCAGCGCGGCTATGCATAGTATTCAGATTATGAACAAAGCCCTCCATAGCCTGCAAAGTTTGTTTCTCCACGTCTTTACTTGAGGCCTCAATGACCTCACCCGGTACTTTGAGCTTCTTTAAGCGCTCATCCTCGCCATATTTAATGTCTTCTGGGATTTTGATGTCCAATTTTTTGTTAGTAAACTCATTATATTTTTCTAGGTTGGATTTCAGGGCCTTCTTGAACGATTTATCTACCCCTGGGGCCATAGCGTAGTCAAAGTTTGGAATGGATTGACCGCCGTGTTGCTCGTTTTGGTTTGCCTGGAGAATAATCGCAGCAAGCGCGGCATAAGAGCCGATAGAATTTGGGGTCCTGAGGTGGCCATGACCAGTATTGAAGCCTTTTTCAAAGAGCTTTAATGGGTCAGTTTGGCAACAAGTCAAAGTTCCCGTAGCATAAAAATCAAGGTCATGAATATGAATGTCGCCGTTGTCGTGTGCATAGGCAAATTCAGGTTTAAGGAGGACGGTTTTAGCAAAAACTTTGGAGCCTTCGGCACCAAACTGGAGCATTTTGCCCATGGCGGAGTTGCCATCGACATTGGCATTGCCACGTTTAACGTCGGAATCTTCAGAGGCGTCGGCGATGGAAATTGTGCGGTAGATATTCATCAGGTTAGATTTGGCATCGCGAGTGCGATTGCGCTCTTGGCGATAGGTGATATAGGCCTTGGCGGTGCGTTTGAACTTGGATTCCATCAAGACTTCTTCTACGATATCCTGGATTTGCTCAACGGTAGGGGTGCGCGAAGTGATTTCTTTTTCGGCGCGAGTTAAGACCTTCTCGGTGAGCTGTTTAGCACGATCGTATTTGAACTCTTCGGTCGCGGCGCCAGCGGCAGCGATGGCGTCAGTGATTTTTTCCGGGTTAAAATTAGCGATTTTTCCGTCGCGTTTTGCTATTTTTTTGAACATAAAAATCATTACCTCCTTATTATGTTACTGCGAGTTATTTTTTGTGTGACGCTACATCTAGTGTCTGAGTACCATTATAGGACACTATATATAGCGTGTCAACCCATTTTCTTAAAAAAACTTGTGTTTTTTAAGAAAATGGGTTGTCCGTTGCTGCCTCGCTCGCAAAAAGAAAGAGGGTCCACCTCTTTCTTTTTGGCTCGCTTCGTTGCACGGCCAATATTTTTATATGTTGTGGGATTTACAACGTGCCGGCTTTGGGGGCTTTTAGGTCGATTTTTAAATTAGCTGGGAGAGTAATCTGTTTGCTCTCGCCTTTGAGCCCGGAGCTAGTTAGCGGTACTAGACTGAGAGTTGACTTGGTTTCGATATTATTAATAGCGATAGAGCGGTCTCTGGTTATTCCCAGGGGTACGCCGTCTAGAGCGAGTAGTGTAGCGTAAGTATTAGACGATGTTGTAAAATTTACATTATCGCCGGCGCGAGAGACAGTAAGGATCTCGGGACTGGCTTCCCCGGCGTCATAAGAGACGGCAACTTTGGCCGAAGCGGTGCTAGACAGGCCATTTTCGTCGGTAACTCGGACTTGGACGAAGCCGGAAATGGGCGCCGAGTAGGTTTTTGTAACTATGGAGTCGGCGTTTAGGGTTTCGAATTCCCCGTCTAGGTCTAAGTCCCAGTCATAAGTTAGATTTTCGTCGTCGGTCTCGGCGGCAAAACTAAAGGCCTCTCCGGGTTTTCCAGAGTATTCCTCTAGGGCGAAATTGACCTCTGGGCGGGCGAGGAGATAGTCGGTCGAGAGCGAGAGATCGTCTGATAAAGTGAATGTTCGGCCGTTAGTGGCGGTGGTTAGCGTGGCGTAATCGGGGACGGTAGTATCAGGGACGATGGCGTAAATATTTACTGGGTCGATCTCTAGAGAACGCCTAGTTACCATCTCTAAAGTCGTGCCGTCGCGGTCGGGGTCGTGGTAACTAGCATCAGTTAAGACAATGAGGGATTTGGTTGCGCCAGGGCGCCAGGCTAGGTTATTCATGGCGTAGAGTGCGCCGGAGAGGACCGATTCGGGGACATCCCCGCCGCCGTCAACAGATAGGTTTTCGATGGCCGCTTTAAACTCGGCGTAGGTGCAACCGAAATCGAGGATCTTATGAGTATTATAGGGATCGTCTAGGTCGCGATATTCGAAGAGCGCGACTCGGCCGCCGCTAGAAAGCGTTTCAGAGGCAAGCCTCAGGGCTTCGGCGCGGTATTGATCGATTACGCTGGCCATCGAGCCGGTTGTATCGATTAAAATTGCGGTATCGCGCTTGGCGTAGGTTTTAGTCGCGACAGTGGGCTTTTTCGTCGGGAAGAGTTTTAGGACGCTTTTTATAATAGTTTTTGCCGCAGAATAATAGAGGCCGTTGTCACGATAGACGAGGTGGTCGCCGATTAAATCTTTAAGGTTAAGCGTACCGCTACAGAAAATATCGGTTTTGGTACACCAGAGACCGACTCGACCTTCTGCTCCGGCGGGTTCGTACGGCTTGTTTGTGCCGAGCAGTCCAGTATAAGCGTGGCAATCCGGGGCATAAATTCGGTATTTCGAAAGATTTTCTCCGCGGCAGGCTGGCGGGTTGATCAGGCCGCGGCCCTCTGGTAAATAGAGGTTAGGATCGCCAAAAGTGGCGACGTAGGCGATTCTTTCGGGTTTTAGCTTTTTGGCGGCACGGTCGACGACGAGCGCGCCCTGAGAATAGCCGCCGAGGACGAATTTAGTGTTTGGGCAAGAGCTTGAGACAGATTTTACGCGACCGACGAGCTCGGTTACGCCTTGTTCTACGCTACGGTTGAATCGTCCGATGTTCAGAGCGTCGAAAACGGCGGTAAAGGCAGTAAAGGCGCTACGCCAATTCTCGAAACCGACGGAGTAGGCGGGGTATTGGGCGCCGTCGTATTCTTTGAGCCCAAGTTCGTAAAAGTCATAGGTTAGGCTGGTGGTTTTTAGCTGTTCGGTTAGGCCGTTTCGCCAAGCGGTTTCGTTGCGGCCGCCAAATTCAGAGCCGGAGCCGCGCGCAAAAATAAATTCGACGTCTTTGCAGCCTGCGGCGACGGCGTGGTTAAGGTTTTGGGGGATGATCAGGCTGGCGAGGAGTGTTGTGCCGGCCAAGAAAATGAAAAAATGAGTTTTTAGCATATGCTTGAGAGCCTCCTTTTTAAATTACTAATGTGTTTCACTATACCACCGTAAGCTTTTTAAAATCAAGTCTTGAAATTTTTGAGTTTAGTGATATGATTTAGGTATGGATTGGGACACATATTTCATGGGGATTGCGGACGAAGTTGCCAAGCGCTCGAAAGACCCTTCTTCTCAAAATGGCTGTGTGATTGTCGATGAGCATCACCGCCCGGTGTCTTTTGGTTATAATGGTACGATTCAAGGGGCGGATGAGTCGAAAATGACGCTTTCTGAGCGCCCGATGAAGTATTATTTTGCGATTCATTCGGAGATGAATGCGCTGCTGTTTGCTAGGCGAGATTTGACAGGATGTACGCTTTATAATAAAATGGCGACCTGCGAAAATTGTCTGAAATATTGCCTTCAGGCGGGGATTAAGCGCTTCGTTTATAAGCAATTACGCGTCAATTCGCACAGTTCGTCAAGGAAAAGCATGACCACTGTAGACACGGATGAGGCGGTAATTCGGCTGCTTGCTAGCGTTCCGGACGTTGAGACGCTGAATTTGTCTAACGGAAAAACTTATATTCAGGATATTCTAGATTCGTATCCGGCCGGCTCTGAGGAGCGCAAACGGCTAGAAAAGTGGGTCTAGAAAATCCTCGTTCAGATAACTGAGGAAGTTGTATTTTTTGGTCGATTTTTCGATGGCAGTAGTTTTAGTTAGGATGTAGAGTTTTTCTTTGGCGCGGGTAAGGGCGACGTAAAAGAGACGATGTTCGTCTTCGAGGAGGGTTTTCTCGTTGTCGCCAAAGATTTCGTAAAGTCCGCCGGATTTATCAGGGCCGGGAAACTGGCCGGCGTCGATTTCGAGGAGGATGATGACGTCGGCCTCGAGGCCCTTGCTTTTGTGGATGGTGCAAGCGGTGAGGTTGGGTTTAGTGTTTGGCTCGAGTTTGGCGTTAGGCTTGGCGTCGAGTTCGAGTTTGGTGCAGAAATCCCTGAGCGGCATAAACGAGAGATCATTGTTTCTGGCGAGGATTTTGATGGATTTTCCGGGATTTTTCGCGATGATACTCTCGACGGCACGCTTGTATTGCTGGAAAATTAGCAGCTTTTCGGATTTTTCGCTAGAGGTGTGACATTTTTGACGGTCGTGGCACTTGCCGCTGAGCTCATAGCATTCGTGGAGAGGGATTTTGACGTTGCTGATGTTTCCGAGGAAGATTTTTGATTTCAGCTTGTTTCCGGCTTTGCAACCGTTGAAATCTTTTAGGCTGGCGCCCATGAAGTGGTTGGCGTTTTTGACGATTCGTTTGCCACTACGGTAGTTGGTCGGGATGAAAAGTTTTTTGGAATCTTCGGGGAAGTATTTTTCAAAATTCTGAAAATATTCGACGTTTCCGCCAGCGAAGCGGTTGATGGCCTGCCAGTCGTCCCCGACGGCGAGGAGTTTGGCGGTTTTGCAGGTTTTTCTTAGGGATTTGATTAGGGCTAGAAATAACAGGGAGAAATCTTGGTATTCGTCGATGAAAATGTACTGGTAGTCGGTTTTTCTGGGGAGTTTTCCACAGGCTTTGGCTATGAGTTGGTTAAAGTTAACTTTGTTTCCAAATTCTAGGGCGGCATGGTAATCGCGGAGGACTTTTTCGAAGAGTTTTAGGGTGTTTTTGGCGTGTGTGTTGGTGATTTTGGCGATTTTTTCGTCGAGTTTCGTGTAATCTCCGAAAAATTGCTGCTCGGCGCGGGCGATAAACTGTTTGGCGGAGCTAAGGCGCTTCTGGCACTGTTCTTTGGCGGTTTTTTGAGGGATCTCTAGGTGAGTTTCGAGCGCGTTTAGGATAATTTGGTTGGACTCGGCCTCGGTCACGATGGTGTTCTCGCCGTCGAGGATTTTATAGGCGAAGGCGTGGAAAGTGGTGGCGAGGTCGGGGAGCTTGGTCGGCTTGGTTGACTTGGCTGGCTCGGCGCCTGGTGTGGTGGGCGCTTGAAAAAGCGGCTGGTCGTCGCAGGTGATCTGGGCTAGGCGCTCGTTAATTTCGGTTTTGGCCTTGCGATTAAAAGCGAAGATGATGATGTTTTCTGGCGGGATTTTTTCGTAAGCGATTAGGTAGACGACTTTCGCAACGACGGTCCGGGTCTTCCCGGAGCCAGCGCGGGCGGTCACCAGGGCGTTTTTATGAGCGTCCAGGACGATCTTCGCCTGATCTTTGTCGAGAGTATAGGGCTTTCCCTGGTCTTTGATATGGGATTTAAACCAGGACTGGAGCGTTTTCGGCGTCATTGGACTAGTTTAACACAAAGCGGCAGGGTTTGGCAAGTGCGGGCGCTTTTTGGGCTGAGTTTTCTATAAGATAACTACCAGTCAATTTCCGGCAGGCCACAGGAGCGTAAAAATTCGTTGGCGCGGGAAAAATGATGGTTGCCGAAAAAGCCGGCGTAGGCGGAGAGTGGTGAGGGATGCGGACTTTCTAAAATCAAGTGTTTTGAAGCGTCGATTAAGGGTTTTTTCGAGCGAGCGTCGCGCCCCCAGAGAATGAAAACGAGATGATCTCGCGTATCGCTCAAATAGCGGATAGTGGCTTCGGTGAAAGTCTCCCAGCCATGGCCACGGTGTGAGCCGGCATGATAAGCCTCGACGGTCAGGACATTATTAAGCAACAAAACCCCCTGTTCTTGCCAACGAGTTAGGTCTCCGGATTGATGTCGAACGCGAGCCGTGGCATTTTCGGCCTCGGTACGGGTCGGCCCAAGATCGTTTTCGATTTCTTTGTAGATATTAATTAAAGACGGCGGGATGCGCGCGCCTTCCGGGACAGAAAAAGCCAAACCCATTGCCGCACCCGGCGTATGATAGGGGTCTTGGCCGAGGATTACGACGGTAACTTTATCTAAGTCGGTAGAAAAGGCCTTAAAAACCCGCGATTTTGGCGGGTAAATTTTATGCTCTGCATAAGCGGTGCTCAAAAAACTCGATAATTCTTTAAAATATGGCTTATCGAATTCGGCATTTAAAAAAGACTTCCAACTTTCGTGGATTGGTGATTTCCCTTTAGCGGCGGTATTAGAATTAGCAGGGGTCGTCGTGCTCATTTTTAAACTCTTAGATATTCGGCGAGGTCGAGAATTAGTTGTTTTTCGCAGGAGCCGACGGCGACAAAGCCGTGGATGCCAGAGCTGGCGAACTCGCGGGCGAGATCAACAATGGCCTGTTTGTCGACGGAGCGAATGCTATCGGGCATATGCTCGTAATCTTCGATATCGTCCGAGAGGAAATATCCTTCGGAGTAATAATCGGAAATCTGGCCGACAGTTTGTGCCCCCATCTGGTAGCGGCCGAGCGCGTAGGACTTCGCCGCTTCAATTTCTTCGGGTTTAATATCGCCGGCTAGGACTTTTGTCAACTCTTTTTGAATCAATTCGAACAAATCGGCGGCAGCGTCTTCGGTAACTTCGCCTTCGAAATCCCAAGAACAGTTGCGGGCGAAATTAGAGGTCGAGCTACAGATGCTATAAACTAGGCCGCGCTTCCGGGCTTTGCCGAAGATGCGACTGTTCATCGTACCAGTTAAAATATGGTTCAAACAATCAAGAGTTCTGATTTCGCCGACCGAGAGCCGTCGAGGGATGACAAAACAGAAGCCAAAAGTCAGGTTATTAGCGTCTTTGCGGCGAATTAACACCGGCTCAGAAGTATGAAGTTCGTCGCTCGGGACCTCAAAACGCTCGCCAGGCTTCAAATCCCAATCTTCCAGCATCTTGATAATCTGGCGTTTGCGGGATTTTACCTGGCCGGTAATGACAAAGCGCATATTAGCGGCGGTATGGGTGCGGCGATAATGCTCGCGAATATCCTTTAATTCGATATTCGGCACGGTAGCCAGGCGTTCGCGCAGGTTCGGCACGTTCTCACCGATAGATTTTTGTAAACGCGGCCAAAGAAGTCTAGTGTAATCGTTCATGTAACTAGTTAGCTCGGAACGCACGTTTCCCTTTTCGCTTTTCAGCTCATCTTCGTTAAAACGCGGCGAAGTAATCGCGATACGCTTCAAATCCATAATCCGGTCCCACTCGAAATCAGCGCATTCAGTTTCGTAGCAAACGTCGAAATCAGAGGTCCAGGCGTTATGATAGGCACCGTTTCTGGTAAACTCAGCCTCGTAAGCCTGCTCGTCCTTATACTTAGAATTAGCGCCGAAACTAAGGTGTTCTACAACGTGAGCGATCTCATGGAGCTCCGGTTTTTTTGCAAAACGCAAACCCGCGCGGAATTGAACTTTCATATTCATCACGCTGGCGCCAGGGACATCAACAAGCAGGCCTTTAGCGCCGTTTCTTAGTTTGATCTCTTCGATTGAATGTTTCATGTATAATGTAGGTATGGGCTACTTACTTGCGGCCCTTTTTTCTAGCCGCTTTTTTCTTCTTGGCGGTCGCTTTCTTTTTAGCGTTGGATTTTTTGTTGGAGCTGGATTTTTTGTTGGTTGCCGGCTTCTTTTTGAACTCAGAATCTAGATTTTTCTCGCCGGCAGAAACTTCGTTCACGCCCTTTTCGGTAGCAGAATCAGCCATCTTAGTTAGCTCGGAGTCGTATTCTTCCCCGTCGACCACGTCGGTAGCGACAGCCTCCTGAATAGTAATATGTAGGAGAATCTTTAGAACTTCTTCGCGAAGAGTCTTTTGGAGGCCGTCGAAGAGCTTTTGGGACTCGCTACGGTATTCAACGAGCGGGTCTCGCTGACCGACGCTGCGCCAATGGATGCCCTCACGGAGATGTTGCATATTCTCAAGATGCTGCATCCAGAGCGTATCGAGTACTTTCAGATAGACTTCGCGCTCGATTTTGCTCATGGTATCTTCGCCAAGCTCAGCTTCTTTTTTGGCATAGGCTTCTTTAATAGCGGTAAGTGCGAGTTTGGCACGGTCTTTTTCTTTGCGCATTAAGCCGATAGTTTCGACCAAATCTCCGTCAAAGTTAAATACAGAGGTAAAATCGCGCTTGAAATTCTTGTTTACGCGCGAACTAAATTGGGTCAGATCGTCGGCGGCTTCCTTCATTAGGCGCTCGATCTCGTCGCGGATATTCTCGCCGTCTAGAATCTTCCGACGCATACCATAAACGACTTTACGATGGCGGTTAATGACGTTATCGTACTGGACGACGTTTTTTCGGGAATCGAAGTTAAAACCCTCGATGCGCTTCTGGGCGTTCTCGAGAGTCTTAGAGACAGATTTAGTCTGGATCGGCATATCGTCGGTAATACCAAGGCGGGACATGATCATGGCGATACGTTCACCCTGGAAGATACGCATTAGGTCGTCTTCACAAGATACGAAGAACTGAGTCGTGCCGGGATCGCCCTGACGGCCACCACGACCGCGTAACTGGTTATCGACGCGGCGAGAATCATGACGCTCGGAGCCGATAACGACCAAGCCGCCAAGTTTCTTGACCTCGTTGTCGATTTTGATATCTGTACCACGTCCAGCCATGTTAGTCGCGAGGGTTACTGCGCCTTTTGCGCCGGCTTTTTCGATGATTGCGGCCTCATGCTCGTTGTTTTTAGCGTTAAGAATTTGGTACTTGATCTTAGCCTTGTCGAGATATTTAGCGATCAGCTCGTTTTTGACGATAGAGGCGGAGCCGATTAGGACTGGCTGGCCCTTCTTATGATATTTCTTAACTTCCTCAACAATGGCGCGCATTTTAGCATCTTCGGTACGGTAGATCAAATCGTCTTTATCGACGCGCTGAATTGGACGGTTTGGCGGGATTTGGATAACGTCTAATGCATAAATCTGTTGAAACTCCTCAGCCTCGGTAAAGGCGGTACCGGTCATACCAGAGAGTTTTTTATAGAGACGGAAGTAGTTCTGGAACGAAATCGTCGCTAGAGTCATCGATTCTTCCTTGACCTGGACGCCTTCTTCAGCCTCGATGGCCTGATGAAGACCTTCGTTATAGCGGCGGCCTTGCATCAAACGGCCAGTGTTTTCATCAACGATAATTACTTCGCCAGAGTTCGTCACAACGTAATCTTTGTCGCGCTTAAAGATAACCTGGGCGCGGAGGGCTTGGTCCATGTGGTAAACCAAGCGGGTATTTTCAACAGAGTAGAGATTATCGAGCTTTAGAATTTTCTGAACTTTGTCGACGCCGGCGTCGGTCAGGGTGACTGAGCGATGTTTTTCATCCTGGACATAGTCTTCAGGACCGAGTTTGGCGGCAATTTTAGCAAACTGATAGTAAGCCTCGGGATTGTCTCCGGCCGGAGCGGAGATAATCAACGGAGTTCTCGCCTCATCGATCAAAATCGAGTCGACCTCATCGACGATTGCAAAGTTTAATTCGCGTTGGCGGAGAAACTTAGCTTCGGAGACCATGTTGTCACGGAGGTAGTCGAAGCCGAATTCGTTATTCGTACCGTAAGTCACGTCAGCAGCGTAGGCCTCTTTACGAGAACAGGGCTTTAGATGGCGGAAGCGCTCGTCTGCGTGCTCTTCGTTGATATAGTCTTTATCGTAAATGAAAGAAGCTTGATTAATGATTACAGCAACTTTCATACCAAGAAAATCGTAAACTGGACCGTTCCAGCCGGCGTCACGCTGGGCTAGATAATCGTTGACGGTAACGACATGGACACCTTTGCCGGGGAGGGCGTTAAGATAAGCCGGGAGAAGCGCAACCAGGGTTTTGCCCTCGCCAGTCTTCATTTCGGCAACATTGCCTTCGTGGAGGGCGATACCACCGACCATCTGGACGTCGTAGTGACGCATTTTTAGAATGCGCTTGGTGGCTTCGCGGACAAGGGCGAAAGCGTCGGGCAAAATTTCGTCAAGGCCTTTATCAAGATCATTAAATTTCTCAAGACGCTTACGCAAGACCTCGGTTTGCTCGGCGAGTTCCTTCTTCGACATGGCTTCGTATTTTGGTTCGAGTTTATTGATTTCCAGGACGCGCTTGTAAATTTTCTTCAGAGTTTTCTTTTGCGCATCACCAAAAATTCCCTGGAGGAATTTCTCAGTCGCGGTCTTATCGGCGAGTTTGTCAGAAGGAGCCTTCTCCTTCTTGGTCTTAGGAGTTTTAACGGGTTTTGCAGTCTTTACAGGGGCTTTTTTTGGCATAATTAACCTCGCTTGAAGAACTTTTTAATTGGATTCTTGCGAAGATGCGGGGTTGCCTCTAACTTAAAACGGCGAATCTGGCCCATCAATTTCGCTTCAATAATATCGATACCGGCAAAAACATTAGAAGATTCGTCTTTAGCGGCGATAACCTTTCCACCAGGGATTTCCATGGCGGCAGAGATTTCGTATTTGTTGCCATGCGCCCGATCGACCTCGGTTACGACGATTTTCGCAATAACATCTTTTTTGTATCCTTTAGGCAGGTAGCGGTCTAGTTTACCGATGCGCTTTATTGCATACTTGCGGAAGCTGTCGGTAGGTTTGTATTTGCTACCACTAATTTCAATTTTTTCAATCATAAAACTCCTTTTTTACATTATATCATAGTTTTGCCACCAAGATACGGTTGCAGAACTTTCGGGACCTGTAGTTTTCCACCTTCTGTTGCAAAATTTTCGATCAAAACCATGAGCATTCTGGCGAATGGGATGGCAGTGCCGTTTAAGGTATGGACGGTCTCTAGAGAGCCGTCTTTTTTGCGGACGCGAATATTTAGCGAGCGAGCCTGGAAATCTGTACAGTTCGAACAAGAGGTAATTTCGCGATATTTTTTATCGACTGGCGACCAAAATTCAATGTCATATTTTTTCGCAGCTGGCGCGCCAAGGTCGCCGGCGGCAACATTGATGATATGATAAGGGATTTCTAGGGCTTGGAGCATCTCTTCTTCTATACCGAGGAGTTTTTGATGGATCTCTTCAGATTGCTCAGGAAGACAGAAAGCGTACATCTCTAGTTTGTTGAACTGATGGACACGGAAAAGCCCGCGAGTAAATTTGCCGTAAGTGCCGGCCTCTTTCCTAAAGCAGGCGGAATAACCAGCATAAAATAGTGGCAAATCTTCCTCGTTTAGGATTTCGTCGGCATGATAGCCAGTAATTGGCATTTCGGCAGTAGCGATCATCGCAAGGTCTTCGCCGTCGATAAAATATTCATCGGACTGGTCAGAGGATTTTGGCGCAAAACCGGTTCCCTCAAGGACTTTACTTGATACCATATAAGGGACAGTCATGTATTTTAGGCCGTGTTTCGTAACGGTTTCGATGCCGAATTGGAGGAGCGCGTTCTCAAGAAGCGCGAGCTCGTTTTTTAAGTAGTAGAATTTGGAGCCAGCAACTTTCGCGCCACGCTCAAAATCAACCCAATCGCGAGATTCGCAGTAGTCAAGATGGTCGACGCCGCTTTCGTGTTTTTCTCCCCAAACTTTGATCTCTTTAGAGCATTCTTCCCCGCCAAGTGGGACGTCGTCGAAGATGATATTCGGGACATTTTTTAGCTCGTCGTTTAGGCGATTCTCGATTTCGGATAAAGATTTTTCTAGCTCAGAGAGCTCGCCTTTGATTTTTTTGCCCTGTTCAATCAACTCTGGGGCGGGTTTGCCATTTTTCATTTGACTAGCGATATTGTTTCGCTCGGTTCTCAGGGCTTCGACCTTGGTCAGCAGCGTTCTTCGCTCGTCGTCTAGAGCGAGGAGCGCATCCAAATCGGTCTTGTAGCCTTTTTCTTTAGTCGCGTGTTTTACAGCCGCTAAATTATTGCGGATAAAATTAATGTCTAACATATATCTATTATACCATAACGAAGGCTTACCAGCCGCCGCCGCCTCCGCCGCCACCCCCGCCGCCGGAGAAACCACCTCCGCCACCGCCAGATGACGAGCTAGAATATGAAGTTGAAGACGAGATAGTAGTCGAAAGCGAATGGTTAATTGAATTGAAGGCGGAAAGGGTAATAATGTCATGTCCGTAATACCAACCCGGCTGGTACGCTGGATCCATCTGGTAGTAGCGATTCAAAGTATCCATCCAGGAGTCTTCCAGGCCAAATAAACAGGCGTAAGGCAGAAGTTTTTCGTAAAGTTTGACCAGGCCCTTATCGGTTTTTGGCGCGCCCTTGACCGATTGCATAAACTTTAAGCGATCTTTCTCGGCCATTTTGATGTAGAGTTTTAGGCCCTCTAGGTAGTTATCGGCGTCGAGACCTTTCTCGGTATAGACGGAGTATCTAGCCGAACGAGAGCAAAATACGGAAGCCAGGACTATTGTAACAAACACTAGTCCGATAATGTATGGGACAAGGAATTCTTGACCGACAAGATCACCGGAAAGGACCCCTGATTCGGCCAGAATAATTGCGGCCAGACTGATAAGCATTGGGGCGAAGGCAAGTCCAAACGCGATGGCAACAACTAGAATAACGGCCGTGGCGTTTTTCATTCCGGTTTGTTTTTTGGCCAGATAGCCCTTTTCGACCAGAAGATTATTGCTGGACGTGACATAAAGCCTGGAGAGAGATTGCAAGTGCGAAGTCGCGGTATGTTTTTTGACAACGATTTCCATGCCAGATTTAACTGTGCCGCCGCCGTTTAGAATTTCCAGAACGTAAGCCTGCGCAGAGGTCAGCCCGGTATTATCGTTGACGACGACAGACCACGTATCTTTCTTTAAGACCTTGGTCGGCTCGCCCTGTTTTAAGGTTATTTTTCCAGCGATAGCGAGTTCGAGCAGCGTGGCGACATACGATGGTTTTTGCTTTTTGATGGAAACTTGATCGGCCTCGGCGACGGTCAGATCCTTCATGGGCTGATATTGAGGCGCGGCGAAGAGTTTCTTGCGGTAGAGGTAATTTGACTTGCCCTTTTTTAGCCAGTAACGATAAGAGCCGAAGATGGCAAAGAAGGCACCGACGCTTAAGGTCGCGGCGATGACGATTAAGAAGTAGTTGTATCTATGGACGACGACGAAGGTTTGCGGCCTAAATTGCGCGACGAAGGTCAGATTTTCGCCGGGGGCGAGATTAGAGGTCGAGAATCTAAGCGTATTATCGGTAGAATCATAGTAGGAACTACAGCGGTCGCTGCCTTTTTCGCCTTGTTTGCCGACGTAGCACCAAGTATCTTTTTTGAGGCTTTTCACAATTTCAGGGTCGGCGAAGCGAAGCGTAGCAGATAAATGATCGAATCTTTGGCTCCAGCCAGTGCCGTTGGTATCCCAGTAGAGTTCTTGGAAATCGTCAAAATCGGTAATCACGTTCTCGAACTCGTATTCCAGGGTGTAAGTTTGGGAACCATGGACATACTCGCTTTCGCGCCCGAGATAGATTACAAAACAACCATTTTCTCTTTCGGTCTTCGCGATATTCTCAGGCTGACCGTTCCGCGTTACCTTTAAGCCATTCAGGCTCCCTAGGGTCACGTTTTTTCCACCCTGGTTAGTGTACGGAATATAGCGAGTAATACCGTGGTTCTGGTTTGTATTCGGAAATTCGGCGGTTAAAGTTTCCTTGACTTTCAGCGTACTGACTCCCTCGGTATCTTGTCCGAGCGTATAATCAAAATCGGCGTTTGAAAAGTAGAAATTATTCGCGCTCGTAGCGCTAACAGGGGCGCCAAACGTGAAAACTTGACAAATTAGCATAAGTATGGTAAAATAGAAAGATACAACCTTTTTCATACTCTTATTATAACAGAAAAATTAAGCAACTAAAAACGCCGAGGCGTTTTTAGTTTTCGGCTGCCTTAGCAATGGCTTCTTTTAGGGCGTTGGTGGATTTTTGGAGCTTGATTCCCTCATCTTCAGAGAGTTTGACGCCGATGCGCCGGATGATGCCTTCGCGGCCAACGATTGCTGGGAAACCGTTGTAAACATCGGAGAAATGATCATAAGACGAAACTGGCAGGACGCGGCGTTCGTCGTCTAGAATGCAGTTAATCAATTTCGTGACGCAGGCGCCGATGCCGTAGTAGGTCGCACCTTTTTTCTCGATAATCTTGTAGGCTTCGTTTCGAGCCTCATCTTCGAGCTCATCACGGGTCTGTTGATCTAAGAGCTTCGTTAGCGGCTCGCCACCAACCGTAGCGGTAGACCAGAGTGCGAATTCGGTGTCGCCATGTTCACCGATTTGGAAAGCGTGGACCGACTTTGGGTGGACGCCGATTTTTTCAGAGATACGGAACTGGAGGCGCGCGGAATCAAGGATTGTGCCGGAGCCGATAACTCTCTCACTGGGCAGACCGGAATACTTCCAGGTTAGATAAGTCATGACGTCCATTGGGTTGGAGACTACGATAAAGATACCGTTAAAGCCGTTTTCCATGATCTGACCGATCATGTCTTTGAAAATTGCAGCGTTTTTCTTCAGAAGATCCATGCGCGATTCGCCTGGTTTTTGCGGAACGCCAGCAGTAATTACGATAATGTCGCAATCTTTGGCTTCTTCGTAGCCGCCGGATTTGATTTTCATGTACGACGGCGAGACCGCTAAGGTGTCGCGGAGATCCATCGCCTCGCCTTCGGCGTCTTCCATGTTGATATCTGTCAGAATAAGTTCGTTTACATCGGTGCGCTGATTGACCAAACAGTAGCCGACGCTCGCGCCCACGTTGCCGGTACCAACGATCATAACTTTTGCCATAGTTACATTATAGCATAAGTATTAAATTTTCGAGAGGCAGGCGTAGCGAATTTCTTCGGCGCCAGAGCGAACATCGATGTCGACTTCGGCGCGCACAAACGGGTCAAAATGTTCGGGTGTAACTTTCTTGGGCTTTTTGGCGGGTTTTTTGAAGCGCTTTTGCTCCTTAAATTTGGCAAAACTGGTGCGAAGTTCTTTGTTTTTGGACTTCTTGATCAAAGAGATGATGTCCTGCTCAGTGAGATGATAAAGGGCTTTTTCGGTCAATTCGCCCTCTTCGACCAGAGTTTCAATGCTCGATTTTATAAAATCTTCCGTGAATTTAGCCTTCTCGTCGCGAGTGCTCAAAGAAGCTTTGACGACGATTTTGCTAAAATCTTCGGCAATCTTTAAGTCCTTGAAGGCCAGCTCTTTTGTTCCGGACTTTTTTAGCTCTAAATTGTCGTAAAATCGCTCAATTTGCTCATGGGACAGATGCGCGGCAGTAAAATAGCCTTCAATTTTAGACGCCATGGGCAGGGCGTTCGTCAATTTTTTGGGGTTCAAATCGGATTCTAGTAATAATTTCGAGATTTTTTCGGCATTTTCTAGCGCTTCGGCCAGGCTTAGGCGGGGGAGACTTAAATTAAAAACTGGGGTAGCGACGTTTTCGAGCAAGGTGGCAATTGTACTAGTTTTATCTTTCGTGAAATTCCAAACAATCAGCGCCGAGGCGACTGCATGCCTAAGAATGTCTGGGGATTTTATTCGATAGAGCGCGGTATAGTTATGACTGCTGGTAACGAATTTCAGCCGTTTCATTTCAGGGGTGGCAATATATTTGTCTAGCCAAGACGGCCAATCTTTGCAGAGGAGTCTCAAGTACCGCTGATCCGCTTTTTTTAGCGTTTTAAAATAAGCGGAATTGGGGGTGATGATTTTTTCGTAATGGCTGATTTTCTTTCGCGATAAACCAGCCATTTTTCTAACTTTCCTTTTCGCGAGACTTAATCAGCGGGAATGGCACACCCTCGCGCCCAGAAACACCTTCAAGCAGCCAGAAATTTCGCTCGGAATTGCCCCAGCCACAAGCCGGCGGCATACCGTATTCAAGCATTTCGACGAAATCTCGGTCTAGCATCTGCGCTTCGGCGTCGCCAGCGTCGCGCATGGCTTGTTGTTCTTCGAAGCGCGCGAGCTGGTCTAGCGGGTCGTTTAATTCGGAGTAGCCATTCCCCATTTCTGTTCCGGCGATAATCGGATGGAAACGCTGGGTGACCTCTGGGCGGTCCGGGACGACTTTGGCGAGCGGACTGAGGCTTAGGGGCTCCTCGATTAGCCAATATGGACCGGCGGAAGTTTTTCTAATTAGCTTCCAAATATGGTCGATCAGTCGGGCGTCAGAAGCGGTTTCTAAGGTATGCTCCAGAGATTTTCTGGCGGCTTTGTCGTTTCGGTCTTCAGATTTATTGAAGTCGTCTAAGAGAATCTGTTTCATCTGCTCACGATCGGGGTTAAAGACATCGACAGCGTACTTCTCTTTGAGCAAATCGGCATATTTAACGCGCGGCCAAGGTTTCCCACCGTTATCCAGATCAATCTCGAACCCGCCGACGTCGAACTGTAAAGTCCCCCAAGTTTCTTTTGCGACGTATTTAATCATTTCTTCGTAAAGATTCATGCCGTCTTCATAATCTTCGTAGGCGGCGTAGGATTCAAAGGCGATATGCTCTGGCAAATGCTCGTCGTCAACGCCTTCGTTTCTAAAACGCGGGCCAATATCATAAACCTTCTCAAAGCCAGCGCCAAGCAAACGCTTCAGCGGCAGTTCATGAGAGATTCTTAGATAAAAATCTTCGTCCAAAGCGTCCATATGAGTCGTAAACGGCGTAGCATCAGCGCCGCCGGTCGTGTGCTCAAGAACAGGGGTATTTATCTCGATAAAACCATGCTGGTTCATGAAATCACGCGTTGCTTGCCAGAATTTTGATCTCCTGACCATGCGCTCTCTGACTTCGAGATTTACATTCATGTCAACATAACGACGGCGGAAACGTTCTTCTTTATTAGTAAAGCCGTCGCGGCCAGGAAGCGGCCTTAGAGATTTCGTGAGCAAGCGAATGCCGTCGGTAAAAACAGAGATTTCGCCGGTTTGGGATTTGTCGACTAAGCCTTTCGCCTCGATAAAATCGCCGACGTCCAATAATTTTAGATCCTTGATCGTAAAATCACCAGTCAAATCATCTTTGATGAATAACTGGACTTCGCCGGTATAGTCGCGAATTTTGATAAAAGCCAGTTTGCCGAAGCTGCGAATCGTCGTGATTCGACCGGCGACGACTACCTGTTTCCCCTGAAAATCGTCAAATTTAGCCAGAATATCGCCAATTTTAGTGTCGCGGAAAGAATGCGAAGGATAAGGATCGATTCCACGGTTTTTGATTTCTTCTAGTTTTCGTAAGCGCTCATCGCGATAATCGGCTAATGTTACCATAGGATAATTATAGCATAAAAAGCGCCCACTTGAAAAGTAGGCGCTAGTTGAGGAGATGTTTCGAGTATTAGGTTCGTGGCCACGAATCTAAGTCATAAGCACGCTAGCAATCTCTCCTCGACGGTGCCGAGCGGGATTGGCAGAATCAACGGAGTCCCCGAGAGCTCAGGATCATCCCTTAGCTGCTCGGCTCTATTCGAGCAAACGACCGCCTTAATGCCACAATTCTTGACGAACCGTAACAATTCCTCACCATTTTCCTCGACTATCATGCTTGAGATGCTGGCCGGGAAGTCCCAGCCCATAATCACCAGCTCAGTGTCAGAATGTCCGCTGATATAAGACTTCGCCTCATCTAAATTGTCAGTGACATAGATGTCGGCGAGAACATCCAATTTCTCTGCTGCTGATTTTAGCGTCAGCTGCCTCGGCATATCATCCTCAACTATTAAAATTCTTTTATATCCCATCTTATCACCTCCTTTTAGGCTCGGGATATATCTATGTAAAAAGTGCAACAAAATAAAAATTGTCTAGTTTCTTAATTATACCACGGTTCATCAAAAAATGCAATACCTACTGGGGCGGAACTAGCTGATTTCGACGATTTTACCCTTGTTGCCGTTCGGGAGCTCAAAGGCTTCGCCGACTTTCAGGCCGAGAATAGCCTTGCCGATCGGGGATTCATCAGAGACTTTACCGTTTAGAGGATCAGCTTCTACCGGGCCGACGATGGAATAAGTCTGAGCTTTCCCGGCGAGTTTTAGTTTTACGGTAGCGCCGATACCGACCTTAGTACGCGCGCCGGCGCGAATAACCTTAGCATTTTTTAAGATTTCCTCGATTTCCTGGATGCGGATCTCGACCGTCTTCTGTTCTGAACGAGCATCAGTATATTCCTGGTTCTCAGATAAATCGCCAAAAGAGCGGGCGGTCTGCAGGCGCTCAGCGATCGCTGGGCGACGAGCAAGCAGGCTTTCGAGTTCTTGCTCGAGCTCGGCTTTGCCTTCTTTAGTCAAACTTACAGTTTTCTTCATCATACAGGTTATAGTTTAGCGCGCTAGGTCTAATTTGTCAATATCTACTAACTTAGTTTCGCCGGTAGCGCGGACAGTAAGCTCGGCTTTCCCGTCAGCCAAAGTCTTGTCGCTAACTACGACACGGTATGGAATACCGATAAGTTCGGCGTCAGCAAATTTTTCGCCTGGGCGAGCATCGCGATCATCAAAGAGGATTTTGTCAGGGTTTTTAGCATAGATCTCCTCGGCGGTTTTTTGGCCTTCTTCGCCGATACCGACGAGATAGTATTTAAATGGCGCGACTTCTTCTGGCCAAATTAGACCTTTGTCGTCAGCGTATTTTTCAGCGATAACGCCCATGACGCGGGAAACGCCGATACCGTAGCAGCCCATGAAAACAGTCTTTTTCGAACCGTCTTTATCGGCAAAATCTAGGCCTAGAGGCTCGGAATACTTGTATTTGATTGTGAAAATATTGCCAACTTCGGCGGCGCGAGTACTCTCTAAATCTTCTTTTTTGACGCCAAATTCTTCTAGGACCTCCGGGACAACCACTTCTTCGTTCAAAACGATGGATTTGTCGGAGTTATAGTAAATTGTATCTTCGCCGACCGGCAGAATTGTTTGGTATTCGTGGCTAAATTTGCTGAAAATACCGCCAGAAGCAAAAGTCTCATAAGTATCTTTGCCGAGGCCGCAACGGTCGTAGATTTTAGCGTAGGCACCCTCGACCTTATGATAAAATTCGGCATGTTCTGCCTCGTCGGCGGAAAAACTGTACAAATCTTTCATCAAGAATTCACGAGTACGCATAATCCCGGACTTAGCGCGTAGCTCATTGCGGAATTTGGTCTGGAATTGGTAGGCGTAAACCGGCAGATCTTTATAGCTTTTGATGTAGGTTTTCATTAGATTCGTGATCGGCTCCTCGTGAGTCGGGGCAAGGCCTAGCTCACCACCAGAAGACAATTCGGTTTTGAACCAGATATCGACCTCATTTTCGTCCCAACGACCAGATTTTTGCCAAGGTTCAGGGTTCTGGAGCGCGGTAAGTTGTAATTCTTCGCAATCGATTTTACTGAGTTCGTCTCTGATGATATTTTTGATGTTCTCTAGGACTTTTAAACCTAGCGGCAAGAAGTCGTAGACTCCGGCCATTTCTTTATGAACGTAGCCGGCGCGAATTAAGAACTGCGCCGAGCGCGCGGTCTCATCTTTCGGGGCGTCGCGCAGGGTTTTGACAAAGGTTTTAGACATTCTCATGTCTTTATTATAACACCAAATACAACAGATAGAAAGCCAAGGCGTTTTTTAAGATGTGGACGATCATACCGGCGTAAATCGTACCAGTAATCTCGCGCAGGCCACAGAGGACTAGAGAGAGTGCGAAGACGTTAACTCCTACATTCCATTGGCCATGTAACACACCGAATAAAATAGAGACAATCAGCATGGCTGGGATGATTTTTAGGCGATTCCTGAGTTTTCCGTAGAGCCAGCCACGAAAGATGATCTCTTCGGCAACAGGGGCGATGACCACGAGCGCAATAAAAGCGATGACGCGGTCGGCGCCAGCGTAGATGTTGTTAAAACCGACATCCTGATTCTCTAGAGCGTTGAACCAGGGGAAAAGTTTAAATAGTGCGACTAGGCCAGCCGCGGCGAGAAAATACACCAGAAGTCCAACAGGGGCGAGGCCAATGTCGGTCCAGGTCGGCAACCCTCTTAGACCGGCTTCTTCCCGATCGATTTTTAGCGTTTTTGCCCATTTTAAGCCGTTTTTAGCGGTTTTTAGCTTAGAGAGCAGTATTGGGGCGCTAATTATAAACGCGAGCGTTATGGCGTAGACTAGGGCTTGATATACGGCGTTCCAGAAGGGCTGAGTCAGTTTCTCGGCGCCGATTAGCCAGTAAAGCAGCCAAGCGAGGCCGTATTCGATGCCGAAGATAAGCACCCCTATAGCAATTGCGAGCAAGATTCCTTTGCCGGTGTTTTTTAGGACGGTTTTTTTGGGTTCTTTTGGGGTTTTTGGAGCTTTTTTTCGAATCATCTTAGAACATCTTAATTACATCAAGTACGGTAATCACTGCAATAAGAACAAGCAATACTAGAAATGCCCGCGAGACGATTTTTTCTTCGGTCTTTTTGTCGAGTTTTTTGCCACGAATTCGGAACAGAGCGATGAGGAACCAGCGCCCGCCGTCGAGGGCTGGTATTGGCAAAACGTTCATACAGGCCAGCGAGATAGAGATGATCGCGGCGAGAAAAGCGAGGTTAGTCGGGCCGGTTTCGGTAAAGGCTGGGAAAAGAACGCCGATGATGCCGACTGGTCCAGAGACAGATTCTCCGGCAGTACCGATAGCTTCGCGACCTTGCTCGCGCACAGTACTGTCAGGGCTGAGTTGTCGAACGATGCCAGAGCCGAAATCCCAGAGGAGATTCCAGAGGCCACGGAAAGTCTCGCCGGTAAGTTGGACAGTTGTAACAGCCCCGACGATTGGTGCAGACCAGGTGGAGTAATAGAGCTCACGCCCCTCTTGGCGAACAGTTGTGCCGAGGACATAACTGTCTTCGACGTTGTTTAGCGTTGGCTCAACCGAAATAACATTGCCATCTCTTAAAATATGGAAAGTAACTTTTTCGCCGGCATGAGCGGCGTTAAAATTAGTTAATTTGGCAGACGAACCAACCTCCTCAGCGGCAGTAGAGCCGTTGCTGATACCTTCGATAATCTGATCGCCGACCTCCATCCCGGCCTGCTCGGCGGGCGAATTCGGCTCAATTTTCTCGATGAAAATCGCTGTTTCAGAGACGTTAGTGTCGCCCGACATCGTGAACTGGTCGTCCATGAAATGTGGCATACCAGTCACAGCCAGGACAGTCAAGATTACGAAAGCAACTAGCCAGTTTGCGGCTACGCCGGCAAAGAGGATTTTGGTCTTGCCCCAGAAGCTCGCTGCGCCAAAAGTCCCTTTTTTGGTATCGGCGTCGGATTCTCCGTCCATGGCACAAAAACCACCGATCGGCAGCCAGTTCAAGGAGAAAATTAGCCTTTTTTGGGATTTGCCCCAGTCTTTACGTTTTAGGCGAAGCCATTTTTTGGGTTTTCGTTTTTTGTTCCGGGCATTTTTTGGGACTTTTTTCCATTTTTCATATTCGGGGTTTTTTACCCAGGCAATAGCTCGCGGCGGGAAGCCAATGCCAAACTCGTTAACTTTGACTCCGTTTCTCCTCGCGGCGATAAAATGTCCCAGTTCGTGCGCGACGACCAAGAACATTAGTACTAATAAACCGATAAGTATCCCAATGACCATATTCATGGTTTTATTATAGCATAAGTAAAATCAAATGATATATAAATTTATGAAAAAGTCGGCTTTTCACGGTCTTGCAGCGGCAATGCTAGCTGACCGAACAGTGCGGGCGATTTATATCCGCAGCTCAGTTTATCGGCATCGAGCGGAGCTTTATACCTAAAAGCTATTTAGCCAGTATTTAAAGAACTCTTGGTCGCCCATTTTCTCGGGGTGCCATTGGACGGCGAGAATATCGTCTTTCGCAATAGCTTCAATAACTCTGTCGGGAGACATAGAGATAACTTCGAAATCCTTCGGCGGATTTTTGATAGCCTGATGATGTAGTGAATTGACCGGCAGGATTGGTGTTTTGTAGATTTTATCAAGGATGCTGCCCGGTTTTATGTTGATATCGTGCCGTCTTTCTGGCGGAAGGTCGTGATTTTCAACTTTTTGGTTCATTGTACCGCCAAAATAGACATTGACGGATTGTGCGCCGCCGCAAATTCCGAGTATCGGTTTTTCCGCTTTGTAGAATTTGTTTATAACGCGTTTATCTAACGCGAAGTCATCCACAGGGTAATCTAGGTTTGGCAGAGGTCCTTTGCCGTAATAGCGCGGCGGGATGTTATTAGGGTTTCCGGGAACGAGCAAAGCATCGCATTTTTCGCAAGTGTTGGTAAGGTCGGTTTTCCCGTCGATTTTCACTGGCTCAGCGCCGAGTTTCTGAAAAATCTGGGCAAAATCCTCGCCGATACCGTCGGGAAACTCAGAGCGGGCGATGATAGCGATGCGTTTCATTTGCTCTTTTCTTTTGAATTATATTTATAGAACGCCGCCGCGTTAGAAGCTACGAGTACTATGTCTGTAATTGCACTAACATAGGCTTGGACAAAAATATCATAGACTAGCCAAAGCAGAAATACAAAAATTGAGAAAAATCGGATATTCTGCTCTTTTTTGTTCCAGATGACAATAGTGTATATGATTGCGGCCGTTAGTGGCAGCAGGCTGAGCCAGCCTCTGAACGTAAGGATACTTGCGGCTATGTACAAGGCGATAAAGAGTAGCAAAACTGCCCCATTTTTCGCTTTTTTGAAGACACATGCCCTTGTGGCGCCGAGAAAACTGATTAGACATCCAGTATACGCCCCAAGTAAAATATATTGGACTATGTCAAAAACACTATCTAGAATCTGCAAGTTCAGAATGTCTTTGCGCTTTTTCTGCCAAAAGCTAATTAGTAGACATAACGACGAGTAGAGGGCTAATATTTGTGCGAGGGCAATGTTCATTTATTTTCCGAAGCGCCGCTGGCGGAGATTATATTCCTCTAGAATTGCATCGAGATCGGACTTTGGGTCGATGTCTGGGAAGTATTTATCTAAGAATAGAAATTCTGAGTAGGCGGCACGCCAAAGTTGGAAGCCAGAGATACGCTGTTCGCCAGAAGTACGAACGATGAGATCGCAAGCTGGGACCTCGGGATGATAAAGATAGTCGGCAAATTCTTCTGGAGTGACGTTGAAAGTCGGCGGAAGGCTACTGTCTTTTAGGGAGGCCATCTTCGTAGCGATTAGCTTCGTTGCCGCATCGGCGATTTCCCAATGACCGCCATAGTTAAAACAGATACAGACTGTGCCGCGCGAACCATTTCTGGTCGCCTCCTCGAGGTCGGCAAGTTTTTCTAGAACATCCTCTGGTGCCGGCTTCTTTCTACCCATAACTATGCAGCGAATATCCTCTTTTAAGAACCGCTTTTTTAACTGTGCGGCGTTTTTACGAACTAAATCCATCAGATAGGCGACTTCGTCTTCTGAACGATTCCAGTTTTCGGTGCTAAATAAGTAAAATGAGATGAATTTGACGCCCCTATTCACGCACTCGCTGGCGACATCCTCGACTTTGTTAAAGCCGCGGCGATGCCCTTCTAGGGTCGGCAAACCTTTTTCGCGCGCCCAACGGCGATTGCCATCAACGATAAATCCGATATGTTCCATCAAGCTTTTAAATTTCCGTTAGATTTTCATGATTTCGGCTTCTTTAGCCTTGAATTCGGAGTCGATAATGTCGGTAAACTCTTTGGTCATATCGTCAATTTCCTTTTCGGCGCGTTTTCTAGCATCTTCTGGAAGATCTTTAGCCTCTTTAATATCTTTTCTAGCATCTTCGCGGACATTTCTAATGCCAACTTTTGCCTCCTCGACTTTGGTCGAAGCGGTCTTGACGATTTCGCGGCGGCGCTCCTCTGTCAGTGGCGGAATCGGGACGCGGACTACACGACCGTCGTCAGACGGATTCAGGCCAAGCGTGTTGTCGGCACGAATCGCAGACTCGATATTGGCGATGGTCGTTGGGTCGAACGGAGTAACGAGTAGCATAGTCGCATCAGAAATCGTGACATTGGCGACCTGGTTTAGTGGCATCCACTGGCCGTAAGCCTCAACTTTCACACCGGAAAGCATATCTGGGTGCGCACGACCGGTGCGAACTTTTTTCATTTCATCTTTGAAACGCTCGACTACGGCGTTCATTTTTTTGCGATCATCGTTGGTGTCAAACATAAAAACTCCTGTTTATACCTCTATTATAACATATGATAAAATGGAAGTATGAAATATGCCGTCTTAGTCAAGCCAGGGTCAAAAGTCGAGGGGGTGTTTAATGGCCCATCAGATGGTGAGTTGATTGTTCGGACACATGCCCGGGCACACGATGGCGAGGCGAATGCGGCGGTCATAAAAATTTTGGCGAAACATTTCGGCGTTGCAAAATCCTGCATAGAAATCGTCTCTGGAACCACTTCGAGGCATAAAATAGTTGAAATTATTCGATAATTACGGTATAATTTTCTCGTAACTATTTCGGTTAGGCAACTTTATTTTTTTGGAGGTGACAATATGCAAGTCTACAATTATGGGCTTACGCGAAAGTTTATCGACCTACGTTGTCTGGGCAATAAAAACAATCTCGACGGAGAGATAAGCTACCTCGATTCTATCACGAAAAAGTTTATAGCGGAAACTGACTATCACCAAGTTTATCCTCTGAGAGATTGGTGTGGTAAAGGTTGGCCTAAGGTACAACGTTTTTCTGTTTTGCCGGTTCTTCTGGCTTTTATTCGAGATCGACACTTTGAGGACATCGAAAAAGAGCTTGGCTCAGAGCGCTGGGGATCTGGAGGACTGCGGGTACAGTTCGAAGTTGCAACGCCGTACGATTTTCCAACATATTTTATCCCACTTGGACGAACTGCGAGGCACCGTTTTTGGAGGCCCGGAGATACAGAGGAAGATGAACGTGCGGGCAACAACCTTATGTGTGACTATTACAGGGCTTATACGCAGGACCATGTCTATCCGGTTTGTAGAATCCACATAAACTCTGTCGATGATATGGGAACGAATATGTCTTTCTCTGCATTCTATAGGGATGGTCCCGTTGTTTGTTTTGCTGATATCTGGTTTAAAGATTGGAACCGTCTACTACTGAAGCTTTCGACGCTGGAAGTTATTTCACCCATAGAGGAATCTCTTCTTAGGGTGTAAAAGAGCAAATTCGAATCTCCAACAAAAAGGCATCCATTAGGGATGCCTTTTTATTTTTTTCTTCCCTCGACTCCTTATTCCGTAACGCCGAGCTCGATGCGTTTGAACTGCTTAACGGTGATGTTTTCGCCGGTTTTAGCGATATTGTCTTTGATGTACTCTGCAACAGTCTTGGTGTCGTCAAGAATGTAAGGCTGATCGAGAAGGACCTTATCGGAGAAAGCTTTTTTGACCTGGCCGTCGATAATCTGGTCTTTCATTTTTTCTGGGCCTTTGAAGTTTTCTTCAAATTCTTTGCGCTTCTTTTCGAGCTCTTTCTCTGGAATATCATCAACAGAGACGTAAAGCGGAGCCATAGAAGCCACCTGCATCGCGATTTTATGCGCGAGATCTTTAAATTCGTCGGTCTTCGCAACAAAGCTGGTCTCACAGTTTACTTCGACGATGGCGCCGATGCGGCCGTCGTGAATATAACTATCGACGAGCCCTTCACGGGTTTCGCGATCGCCGCGTTTTTCGGCCTTGGTTAGACCTTTTTTGCGCATAGCTTCTAAGGCCTTATCGAAATCGCCCTTAGCTTCGACAAGAGCATTTTTCGCATCAGTCAAGCCAACGCCAGAAAGCTCTTTTAATTTTTTGATATCTTCAATAGAAATGTCTGCCATAATGCCTCCTAATTATTTTTTACCTTTTTTGATAGCGTCGACGAAGTAACCGAGGATCAGCTCGGTCGCTTTAATCGAATCATCGTTTGCTGGGATAATATGGTCGATTTCGGTCGGGTCGACATTTGTATCAACAAGCGCGAATACGGGGATCTTTAGGGTTTTAGCTTCTTTAATCGCATTTTTATCGGTCATCGCATCGACGATAATTACCGCAGCTGGTTGCTCGGTCATGTCTTTGATGCCGCCGTAGCGTTCGTTTAATACGTCAATTTCTTCCTGGAAGCGCTGAACTTCGAGTTTATTATAACGATTTTCGAGTTCACCACTCTCCATCTTGCGCTCAAGATCCTTGACCTTTTTGATTTGGCGATTGACAGTCTCGACATTAGTCAAGGTCCCACCGACCCAACGGTTAGTGACGTAAGGCATCTCAGCAGCCTTCGCGGCAGCCTCAACAACCTCTTTTAGTTGCTTTTTTGTACCGATAAAGAGGATTTTCTTACCGTTCTTGGCAATTTCGGTAATTTTTGGAAGCGCAGTGTCGAGGGCTTCGACAGTCTTCTCAAGGTTGATAATATGTGCACCATTACGACGGCTGTGAATGTATGGGGCCATCTTAGGGTGCCAACGGCTGGTCTTGTGACCAAAGTGGGCGCCTGCCTCAAGCAGGGCTTTCATGTCAACATTTTCCGACATGTTTTCCTTTCCCTTCACTCCGGGCCCGTTTATTCAGGAAAACCGCCCGAAGTTGTTTCATTAAATTAGTATTACTACTTGATTTTACCACTTCTTGAGGAATTTTTCAAGAGTTTTCTGAATTTAGGGGTTTACTTTTTGAGGAAATCTTGCTATAATTGTGGGCAGTTATGAGTAAAACAGATTTACATCCTAAAGATTACCGTTTTGTGGTCTTTTCTGATGAGGCGGCGGGCTTTTCATTCTTGACTCGCTCCACGGCTCAGAGCGAAGAGACGATCAAATGGGAAGACGGCAACGAATATCCGCTCGTGAAGATCCAAATTTCTTCCGCTTCGCACCCGTTCTTTACTGGCGAAGAGAAGATTATCGATACCGAGGGCCGCGTTGACCGCTTCAAGGCTCGTGCCGCGAAGGCTGCTGAGCTAAAGAAAACTCTTGGCAATAAAGTCAAGAAAGCCGAAAAAGAGGCCAAGAAAAAGGCCGAAAAGGAAGCTTAAGAAAAATCGCCCAGTTACGGGCGATTTTTTTGTTGCATTTGTTGTCTTGGGGGCTAGCGGAAGATAATTAGGGATAGACCAATTAGTGCAACCGAAACCCAAGCAACAATCAGCGTTTTGGTGTTGTATGGGTGCGGGTTTAAGACCCGAATAATCGTAGCCGCGGTAGCAAAGCCTAGACAGCCGATTCGGACGAAAATTGCCACATCGTTGATTCGGTCGACGACCAGCCGAATTGTATTGACGATCTCGTTATTCAAGTCGATTTTCTTTAAGATGAAAACCGCAAGAGAGACGATAATACAGGCGGCGGCCAAGCCGATAAACAGGCGTGCGATGCTAGTTTTGATAACTAGCGGAGCGGAATAGGATTGCGGGACTTCTGGCTGGCCAGGGTTTGGCGTGCGCGGAACTTGGCTAGTTGGAGTCGGCGCGACAAACTGCTGGTTCTGGTTATTATCCATAGACTTTACTAGTTCTTAACCTCAACTCCGCCGAAGCCACCGGCTGCGTCAAGATAGATAGTAGGGACTTTTTTCGCTTTTGCAGTAGATTTTTTGTCGGCATTTTTGCGCTCATCGCTGATGCCGCCAAAGACAAAGCCGGAGCCAGTCTTTAGAACGACATCTTCAGGGAGAATAATATCAATACCGCCGAAGAGCGAGAAGGCTTTAATGACCGCAGCGTCTTTAATGATCGCGTTTCTTAGGTCTAGCTCAATGCCGCCGAAAACTGCACAGAGTTTGACGTTTTTTAGCTCTTCTTTATCGTAAGAGACGTTTTCGCCAGAGAAAACTGCGAGGTGGGAGCGTGGCTCGTCACCGTTTTTATCAGCTTTGTCGAGTTCTTTTTCGATAGCTTTTTTAAATTTGCCATGGAAGATGGTCTTGAGAACGATGCCTAGACCGAGTAGGACTAGGAAGAGGGCGAAGATGGTTTTGCCTGCGGTCTCCCAAGAGAAGACGTCTAGGGAGGCAAGAAGCAGAGAGACGCCAACGCCGAGCACCATCAGGTTGCTTAATTTTTCCTTTTCAGTAATCAGGCCAATTGCGCTCGGGACGATGATAAATAGCGTCCACCAGCCTTTGAAGAAAATGTCGATATTCCAGACGCCGAGGGCGTTACCGCCGAAGATTATACCGAGGGCGAGGATGGCGATTCCCCAAATAATTCCGCGTGTTTTTTTCATATAAATCTCCTTTTAAATTAAATACTGGTAATCTTTTCGCTTCGCGAAAAGCTTTCCACGGGGCGTCAGCTCACAAAAGGAAAACTTTGTTTTTCTTTTGTCTCGCTTCCTACCGTGGTGGTTCCTACAGGATTCGAACCTGTGACCTCACGAATGTGAATCGTGCGCTCTAGCCAACTGAGCTAAGGAACCATGGCTCTAATATGATTATAGCATACGGACATAAAAAATTGCGCTGCTATTTCTAGCGGCGCGATGTTTCTAGAAGAACCGCATCTGGTCGAACGGGAACAGGCGGAAGACTACCGGCCCGATTACGCGGCAGTATGGCACAGTTCCGAGGCCGTTGCGAGAGTCGTAAGAGTGCGTTCCCTCGCGGTTATCGCCGGAAACAAACAACTCACCTTCTGGGACAATGACGTCGACCTCGCCAGAGGTATATTTCTTCGGGCCATCAGTATCGGATTTATAAGTCGTAGTGTCAGGCTGGAACCCATTCGGGTTTTCGTCATTGTAAACCGTCAAAACGCCATCTTTGACCGTTACGCGTTCGCCTGGATAAGCAATTACACGCTTAACGATGTATTGGTCCGAAACTCCAGATTTAGCCTCACAGGTCAAAGGCCCGTCTGCCTCACCGTTCGCAAAAACGATGACCTGGCCACGCTCTGGGACGTATTCCTGACCCATGAAATGCGCCGCCGTAACTGGAATGCGATTAACAATAATGCGGTCATTTCCGTGGAGCGTGTTTTCCATCGAAACTCCAACTACGTTATAAGAGCGGAAAACAAAGGCGTTTAGCGCCAAAGTGCCGGCTACGACGCAAACTACAAAAAGCGCCAGAGATAAAACATCTTTTAGCAGCGGGTGCTTCTGAAAAAACCTCGGTTTAACATCCATGTTTTTCATTATAGCATAAATATTATGAAAAATGTATCTTTTTTGCTATAATATTTTTATGGCAGATTATATTTTAGTGCGAAAATCCCGGAATGTTCTTTCTACTGTCATTCATGTTATTCTGAATATTCTGCTCGGCGTGGGGTCGATTTTCTTGACTACAGTCTCTGGTAGCTGGGTCCTAGGTATTATCTTAGTTCTAATTTCTAAATGGCGGATTTTTGCCGTTCGGCCACGTTTTTGGCTACTAAACATTAAGTCCAGTTTGGTCGATTTAATCGTCGGCGCCAGCTTCGTCCTGATCGCCTACTGTGCCGGGACGACTATTCTGCCAGTTCATATCGCGACCGCCGTTTTGTACACCCTTTGGCTGCTTGTATTGAAGCCGCGTTCGAGTGAAACCGCTGCAGAGCTCCAGTCTCTGGTTGCAGTATTTCTCGGCACGACCGCGGCTGTTATGCTTTCGGCTAGCCTAGATTCGTCAATCATCACGATCGAGGCTTTTTTCGTTGGTTACGCCGGGGCTCGCCACGTTCTTGTCCAAGGTGAGGACAACGACTTTCCGATCGTCACCGCTGTTTGTGGTCTAATTTCTGCCGAAGTTGCTTGGTTGGCTCATTCCTGGCTGATAGTTTATTCATTCTGGAATACCGGTATCGTCATCCCGCAAATCTCTGTCATTTTGACTATTTTCGCCTTCGTATTCGGTCGCGTTTACCGCTCAATCATCAAGCATGATGGCAAACTTCATTATGACGACACGATCGCCCCGATTTTGTTCAGCGTTTTTGTAATCGCGATAATCTTCGTCTTCTTTAGTAAGCCAATTTTCGACGTCTAAATTGCAT
The DNA here is from genome assembly GCA_017431465.1 of Candidatus Saccharimonadota bacterium. Lineage (GTDB taxonomy): Bacteria > Patescibacteriota > Saccharimonadia > Saccharimonadales > Saccharimonadaceae > Nanosyncoccus. The sequence goes on along the minus strand of JAFRLA010000005.1, from coordinate 5,445 downwards.
AGCGAACCCGGCAGTTTTTTCATGTTCGAATCCTGATTGCTCCGCCAATTTTACTATTTTTTCGTGTTGACAAGGGTCTGCCTCGATGATCACAAATTCTACTGTCTTTGGCAGCTCATAAAACAATCGCTCATAGAGAGCCAGTCCGCCATCTTTTGCATAGAGAGCCAGGCCTGGTTCAACGCTCAGCGCTTTTTTATCTAACCAATCCCAATCTGGATCTACATACGGCAAATTCGCTACTACGATCGCCCGATTCGGTACTGCGATTTCGTTGTCGCTCCTTGTATCTTCCTTCACTGATAGTAAATCTGACTCAAAGAATTCAACTTCCGCCCCTAGATTTTCCGCATTTTTCTGGGCGATTTTTAAGGCTTCGGGCGAAATGTCTAGTGCGACAACTTCCGCTCCAGGGATCTCCAGTTTCAAAGTTATCGCGATACATCCCGAGCCGGTCCCAATATCAAAAATCACTGGTTTTTCCGGAATTCGCCGCTCCGAAGATTTCACTCCTGGAAGATAGGCTTTTCCGTAGAGCGACAAAACTAGATCTATTAATTGTTCCGTCTCTGGTCTAGGGATCAAAACATCTGGCGAAACCATAAAATCTCGCCCATAAAAATTCGCAGAGCCAGTTTTATACGCTTTCGGCAGTAAGTTCTCGCTCACTCTTGATTAGTTCCGTGATTATATCTTCAATATCGCCATTCATTGCCGCCGAAACATTAGAGCGGGAATAATGGATGCGGTGGTCGGTAATCCGATCTTGTGGGAAATTGTAAGTTCGGATTTTCTCTGAGCGATCGCCGGTACCGATTAACGATTTTCGGGCACTAGATGCTGCCGCCTGATCCTCCAATTTCTTCTTCTCGGCCAAGCGCGAACGCAAAATTGACATCGCTTTAACGCGGTTCTGCTGCTGGGAGCGCTCATCTTGCATCGCTACGACAATTCCCGTCGGAAGATGAGTGATCCGAACGGCAGAATCGGTCGTATTGACCCCTTGACCGCCGTGTCCGCCCGAACGATAAATATCGATCCTTAAGTCTTCCGGCTTAATCTCGATTTCGCTTTCTTCCGCCTCTGGGAGAACTGCTACGGTAACGGTCGAGGTATGAATTCGCCCCTGGCTTTCGGTCACCGGCACCCTCTGGACGCGATGAACGCCGCCCTCGAACTTTAGCCAGCCATACGGCCGCTCGCCAGAAACTCGGAAAATCACCTCTTTCATTCCTCCGGCTTCATTTTCATTCTGCGAAATTAGCTCAGTTTTCATGCCGTGTGTTTCCGCAAAGTGCAGGTACATCCGATAAAGTTCACCCGCGAACAGCGAGGCTTCATCGCCACCCGCACCGGCACGAATTTCTACTATCGCCGGCTTATCATCGTTTGGGTCGCGCGGAATCAGCATTTCTTCTAGTTTTTCTTCGGCTTTCGTAATGTCCGCGGTCAGCTTCTCTACATCCGCCTTCGCGAGCTCACCGAGCTCTGGATCGCTCGACAGTGCCTTCGCTTCGTCTAAATCGCTTTGCATTTTAGCCAAATTGTCCGCAGTTTCGATGATCTCATTTAACTCCGAAAGCCGGCGCGATTTTGCAGCAAAATCAGGGCTAGAAAAAGCCTCTGGCTTCGCCAAAAATGCCATGATCTCATCTCTTTCTGCTTTGAATTTGTCTAAATCCATAATAAAATTATACCATACAAAACGCTCCACGACTATTAAGCGTAAACAGTATTGACTTTTTTAGCGTTTTGTGATATAGCGTGAGTGACACTGCATTTATTGGGCGGATTTGATGATTTCGCGAAGTTCTTCGGTGGTTTTGGCCTCCATGAGTTTCGTGCGGAGCTCGGAGGCGCCGGGGAAACCGCTGAAATAGACCTTATAGAAGTGTTTTAGGGGCTCAAACGGATAGCGCGAGCCTCGTTTCTTGAGTTCTTTTGCGCGGGCGTCGTAAAGATCGAGATGATACAGAAACAGATCAGTTAATTCCTCTCTTGTCGGTTCGTGATCGGTAAAACAATAGGGGTTCTTAAACACGCCGCGGCCGATCATAATACCATCGATTTCGGGGTACTTTTTCCAGAGCTCGCGTGCCTGTTTTAGGTCTTCAATGTCGCCATTGATAATCAGTTTTGTATCCGGCGCGATTTCGTTTCTGAGTTCTAGGATTTCAGGGATTAGCTCAAAGTGGGCGCCGACTTTGCTCATTTCTTTACGGGTCCGGAGATGAACGGTCAGGGCGGCAAGGTCTTGTTCTAAGAGGAGTCGGAGCCAGTCGTGAAATTCTTCGATATAGGTAAACCCGAGCCTGGTTTTGACCGAAACAGGGAGATTCGTGGCCTCTTTAGCGGCGCGGATACATTCTACGGCTAGCTCAGGGGTCTTAATCATCGCCGCGCCGCCGCCAGCTTTGTTGACATGGCGATCTGGACAGCCCATGTTAATATCAAGTCCGGAAAAGCCCATTTTGGAGAGTGCGCCAGCTAATTCGGCGAAATGTTCAGGGTTTTTGCCCCAAATCTGTGCGACAATTGGCTTTTCTTCAGGTAAAGTCTCTAAGCGTTCTAAAGCGTCATGCCGTCCTTTTTCAGAGGCAAAACTAGAGACATTGGTGAACTCTGTAAAAAAGACATCTGGGCGGCCAGCTTTAGCTACGACCCTTCGAAAAACAATATCAGTCACGCCTTCCATCGGCGCGAGAACAGAAAAATGCTCCGGCAACTCTTTCCAAAAGTTAGTCACCAGAGCATCTTTGGGCATTTTATTAGCCCTCGACTTCGACGCCCATCGAGCGGGCGGTACCAGCGACGATTTTAACGGCGCCGTCTAGGTCGATAGCATTCAGCTGATCTTTTTTAATTTCGGCGATTTTCTCGAGCTGAGCACGGGTAATTTTGCCGACTTTGTCGAGATTTGGCTTACCAGAACCCTTCTGGAGACCGATTTCTTCGCGAATCAGGTCATCAACTGGGCGGCCAAGGCACTTCCAGTCGAAGGTGCGATCTTCGTAAACCGCGATGTGGACGATAACGTCCTTACCCTGATATTCCTTAGTCGCATCGTTGAATGGGTTAATGAAATCCATCATATTTAGACCCCATTGACCAAGGGTAGAACCTACCGGAGGCCCAGCGGTCGCTTTTCCGCCAGGGATGCGAAGTTTAAGATTTCCAATACATTTTTTTGCTTCTGCCATAATATTTTACTCCTTCCAGAGCGCGTAACTCTTATATTATACCTAAATTTTCTTGACTTGTAAAGCGTCGAGTTCGACTGGTGTCTCGCGGCCGAACATCGAAACCATGACTTTAAGCTTGCCTTTAACGCTGTCGACCTCGGAAATTGAGCCATCGAAGCCCTTGAATGGACCGTCGGTAATAGAGACGACTTCGCCGATGGCGTAATTGATCGAGAATTTTGGATCCTCAACACCCATGCGCTTCTTAATCTTCTGGATTTCTTTTTCGGAAACAGGGGTCGGCTGGGTACCGGTACCGATGAAGCCGGTTACGCCAGGGGTGTTGCGAACAATGTACCAGGTCTCATCAGAGAGTTTCATATCGACCAAGACGTAGCCCTGGAAGATTTTCTTGTCGATAACTTTGCGTTTGCCGTTTCGAATTTCAATCTGTTTCTCCTTCGGAACGAGCGCGCCAAAGATTTTACCTTTCATTTCTGCGCCATCAACACGCTGATTGATCGAATCTGCAACTTTGTCTTCGTAGCCAGAGTAGGTCGAAATTGCATACCAGGCGCGAGTGTCATCATATCTGTTAACTGCCATATTTTATCCTTTCCCTAAGATTAAGTTAAATATCCATGTGAAGAACACATCGAGAAGAGTAATAACCGTGATTAAAAGGGCTGTGTAAACAAAGACCGCGAGCACCATTTTCCAGGTGGCTTTGCGATTTGGCCAGCGAACCTGACGGAGTTCGATCCATGAATTTTTTAAATAGCGACCAATCCCTCGAAACGGCGCAGTAATAACGCGCAGAGGCTTCGGCATTGGCTTTTTATTTGCCCGTTTTTTGGCTTTTTCAGCCCGTTTCAGGGCTTTTTTGGCTCTTTTCGTGTCCTTCGGCGCCTTGTCCTTAGTCGGCGTCGTAGAGGCTTTAATTTTCGTTACAGCCATCTTACTCCTTCCCTATAAAAAATAATCTCTTACGAGATTGTCAAGTTTATTTTAGCACTTAACGGTCGGAAAGTAAAGACTTTTTTTGGATTTTATGATAAAATTAGAGCAGATTCGAGTGGGAGTAGCACGTTTGGAGGTGATTTTTATGACTAAAACTCAGGAATTTGACGAGTTTGACAAAATATGGATATCTTATCGGATGTTTAAAAGAGAAGCCGACATCGCAAGAGCCGGCTACTACTTGTGCAAAGTCTACCCCGAGCCGACCGAAGAGGATTTTCTGAACCGTTTTGAATCAGATTTGGAACATTCGGCTGGTGTAGCGAGGCTGGTCTCTGACATGGCGGCGTGGTTTCCGGAGCTTTTTCCGGACGTGGAAACTGCGATTAAGTTGGCCCAGCTTCACGATATTGGCGAGATTTACATCGGCGACATCGCGGATGATGGTAATCCGGCTCATGCCCAGAAGGAAGATATCGAACAGGTAACTTTCTTAGAATGGCTCTACACTCAGCCAGAGGAGACCTGGGAAGATACGTATCAGTATTATCTGGAATTCCAAGAGAAATCGACTCCTCGCGGTCAAGCGCTTTACATAGCAGACAAGCTAGAGGCGATTTTGCAGCTCCTAAACTATGAGCTGCGCGGGCTTTACGGCGATGTTCGTCTGAAAAATCCGCCGTCTAGCCGAGATCTGGCGTTTGGAGCAACTATCGGGACGTACAACGCGACCGATGTCTGGGCTTGTCATTTCAAGGCTATCGTGTGTGACCAATTTGCCCCGGAGATAACTCTGCCGTTTATCGCAGTTTTAGATTCAGCAGTAACTGACGTCCGCGGGAAATGGTTTCCCTGGTGGACGTTTTGGCAACGTCAAAATCACCCTCTCGAATTAAACAAAACCCCGGTCGTTTAAGGCCGGGATTTTTGTGGTTCGGCGTCTGGTCGTGGTATAATTGAACAAAGGAGGAATATGAGCAAATTTGATGACCAATATATTGACCTCTGTCGGCGAATACTCGACCACGGACAGAAGATTCAGAATTACAGTGGTAAATCGACTAAAGGGACGGACAACTCGGCGATGCCGGATCATATTGCTCAAGATGGCGTAAAGACGATTCGTCTGCCACACCAAGTCTTACAGTTTGACCTATCTGAGGAATTTCCGATTCTGACCTCTAAAAAAGTAGCGTTTAAGAGCGCCGTACTCGAGATTTTGTGGATTTTTCAGGTACAGAGTAACGAGGTTTCTTGGCTCCAGGACCGTGGAATTAAAATCTGGGACGAGTGGAAAATCCCA
>JAFRLA010000004.1 GCA_017431465.1 Candidatus Saccharimonadota bacterium | reverse complement strand
TTTACGCCCGTATGCAGACCCGCCAAAGCCTCAGCAATTCCCTCCGCCACTCGCTCATTCGACTTAAACAAAAAGTAGGCATAGCGCTCGGCCGTCTTTGGACCCACGCCAGGCAACATCGCTAGCGCATCAATCGCATTTGTCAGAGCTTGCGGTAGCATTTAGCTCTACGCCCCAAGTCCTAACCCAGATAAGCCACCCATTAGAGGCTTCATCTTATCGGCCGCAATCTCTTGCGCCTTGGCAAAGCCATCCCGCATGCAATTCTCAATCCACCGTTCCAGCTCGTGAATGTCATCGAGGTCAACTTTCTCCGGATCGATTGACACCTTTTTTACCTTGAGTTCGCCATTAATCTGTACTACCACCGCACCATCACCGGCTTCCACCTCCACGATTTCGTTCTTTAGCTCTTTTTGCGCCTTGCGCAACTGATTTAGTAGCTTCATTTGGTCTAGGGTCTGTCCCATCTTATTCTCCTTTTACTGTGTATAGATATATTATATCAGACTTTTCCTTCCTTGGCGAAGTAATAATTCGCGAAAGCTGATATTTGTCGTCCGTAGTTTTGGCGTGCAAAAACGCAATTTTTTCCGCTTCGGGCATCTCCGTCTTCACTTTAATATCCGTCGAGTTCTCCAAAATCCGGTAAAAATTATACACCTCGGGCTTTACCACCAAGGTCTCGTCCGTCAGGTTATCCCGTACAATTGCAAGATCGTGGCTAAACGAATTTGCTACCTCGGGGTTATACCGGTAACCATAGACATACTGCGCCAGACTCGGGATAATCATCACTGCATAAAGTACCGTCAAGGGTATCACTGCCGTCACCCGGGCATAAGGATTCTCCGGAAACAGCCCGTACCATTTCTCGAGAATATACTTCAGCCCATGTGCCACCAGAATCGACACTGGCAAAATCAAAAACACCGCTCGGTCCGATGAGAACCCAGTAATCACTATCGTAAAGATAATCAGTACCGTTGCAATCGAATTGCGCGAGGCAAAGAATCCCTTAGTGGTACTAAAGAGTCCAGTGAGCGCCAAGGCGAAAATCGGCAGGCTCACCAGCGGCGCCAAGAACACGCCATCCTGTGTCCCCCACCACGAAAACAACCTACGCGCCCCCTCCCACAGGTTCGACGGAAACATTGCCGGCTCAAACCCTTTAGCAAGTAAAAGCTCCTGAATTGTGTCCGGCCGATTGACTATATTTATTATCAGAAGCGACATCCCGCCTAGCACCAATATCCCCACCACCGCCAAAATCGCCTTTGGTAAACTCTTCAACACGAATCTTAGATGTGGCTGGCAAAGTACAAACAGCACCGAAAAAGCCGCAAAATACAGCATATACGGCGTGAAAATCGCCAGGAGTAGTGCCACGCCAAACCAAAACGAATAAATCGGCTTCGGCCTTTTCTCGCCCTGAATCTTTGACCCTAGCCAAAGTAGCAAAGTTGGCCAAAATACCACCATAATTAGTGGTGTCCCCGACCCCGCCAAAAACAAAAACGGCGTCGAAAGGCACACTAGACACGACGCTAGAAGCGACACGTTATTCTTGAACCACCGGTTCAGTAAAAGTATCAAGAGTAACCCCAGTAATAATCCTATCAGAACACTCGGCAATTTTATCGCGTACGGCGTTAGTCCTAGCACTTTAATTGAAAGTTTCTGTAGTAAATGATACGGCAAATCAACTAAGTTTCCCTCAAGTGGCGCACTTGCTTCGAGATAGTAAGAATTCTCCGCCGACGCCATTTCTGCCTCGGACAAACCATTCTGTGAGAAAAACGGCAGTAAGAGCATCAGCCCCACAAACGCCAAACCAAGCACGATATATCCAATTATAAACCGATATTTATACAAAAAAAGTTTTGAGATAACGATTTTTTTCATCTAATAACTATTATAACACATTTACTTCTTTTCTTCGTAGGTTTTATCGAGCGACATAAACCTGAGCAACTCTGGATGGAAGTAAAGTTCAATTTTACCCACCGCACCATGCCGGTGCTTCGCCACAATTAGCTCAGTAATATGTGTTTCTTCGTAATTGTCATCATTCTGTTTATAATAATCTGGCCGGTGCAAAAACATCACGAGGTCCGCATCCTGCTCGATTGACCCCGACTCACGAATATCTGACAATACCGGTCGCGGGTCATCCCGCCCCGTCACCTGACGCGACAACTGCGCCAAAGCCACTACCGGAATGTGGAGTTCTCTCGCCAAAATCTTCAAACCTCGCGAAATCTCCGTCACCTCCTGCACTCGGTTCCCCTTATACCGGTCCGACCCCTGAATTAGCTGTAGATAATCCACAATCACAATTCCGATATCGTGGTCATGCATCGCCCGCCGTGCCTTATTGCGGAGTTCCATAATCGTCATCGAACTTGTATCGTCAATATACATCGGCAGCTCATCCATTTCTGCCATCGCGTCGCCAATTTTCTGGAACTCCTCGTCCGATAAATTGCCCGTCCGTATGTTCCAGTTATTCACCCCCGATACATCCGAAATCATCCGGTCGATAATCTCATTCGCCGCCATCTCCATTGAGAAAAACAGTACCCCCTTATTATTAATGCTTGCAATATTATATGCCAAATTCTGCGCAAACGTCGTTTTACCCATCGCCGGTCGCGCTCCGATGATAATCAAATCGCCCTTCTGTAACCCCGCAGTCTTTTTGTCCAAATCGCGAAACCCGGTCTTTAGTCCCCGGAGCGCTCCTTTGTTCTCGCGCAGTTCTTCGATCCTATCAAACGCATCGGCCAGCAACTCGTTCATCGCCACATAGTCGCTTTTGACGATTTTATCTGACACCGCAAACAACTCCTGCTCCGCTTCGCCTACCAGCGTCCCCACTTCCGCGTCGTCCTCATACGCCTTATTTGCAATCTCCGTCCCAGCCTTAATCAATTTGCGCCTAGTCGATGCTCGCTCGATAATCTCCGCATATGCCTTGGCGTGCGAGGCCGCCGGTACAAAATTTGACAACGCCGTCAAATACCCCGCGCCTCCCACCGACTTTAGCTTCTTGGCCGTCTTGAGTGCATTAGTCAACGTCAATAAATCAATCGGCTTATGCTGATCATACAGGTTTTCAATCGCCTCAAAAATCGCTTGATGTCTTTCCTCATAAAAATCTTGCGGTTTAATGACACCCAGAATTTCCGGCAACACCGCATCCGAAATCATAATCGCACCAATCAACGACTTTTCGGCTACAACATCCTGCGGCGGTACCCTCCCGCCAGCGTCCCCCTCGCTAAAATGGGTCACTTCCTCCATCATCCAGTACCTCACCTCCCATTATACCAGACATTTTTGCAATCAGCTCATCTTCCCCCTCCATTTTTACTCCCCCATCTGAATCACCTATGGTAATTTTTACATCACCCGCCGCTTCCACCAACACCCGCAGGTTGTTCTCCTTCGACAAAATCATCTGCGCTACCTTTCGCGCCGGATAAATCTTCAGCACCCCACCCCGATACTCGTATTTCGCCTTCACCAGCTGCGAATACACCGCGTCGTTCAATTCTTTGACCTTGTTCAGAAACGCTTGCCAGTCGAATTCCCCTTCCGGCGTCCCAGTGTATGACATCGAAACCGGAGCAGTCGGTCCTGAAAAAGAATTGCCAGCCGCCCCTGTAGTAGCCCGCTCAGGAAAATGGCCGTCAGACACCTTGAGCAATGCAACGAGCAATCTGGCCTCCGCGAATGGCGCTTTCACCTCGGGCAACTTCTCAAGTAGCGGCATCATCTCTGGCCTCGGCTCCGCAATAATCTGTTGCATCAACTCTTCCGCCACCACCTCAGCCTTTACTCCTCCTGCCAGTACCTCCCTGTAAACTGCTGTAATTTTTACAACATTACCTTCGGCATAAGCCTGCAACAACTCCGAGATTTTTCTTGTCTCCGGTAGCCCCATTGCCTTAATAATCAAATCTGCCGTAATCTCGCCATCAGTCAAAGTCGAAATCTGATCAAGCAGCGACAGCGAATCACGAAATGATCCACCACCTCGTTCCGCAATAATACTAAGCGCCTCATCTGTAATCGCAATCTGCTCCGCCTCCGCAATCTTCCTCAGATGCTCACACATCACCTTGCCATCCACCAGTCGAAAATTAAAAATCTGCGACCGTGACGTAATTGTCACCGGCACCTTATAAGCGTCCGTCGTCGCCATCACAAAAATCACGTGCTCCGGTGGCTCCTCCAGTGTCTTAAGCAGCGCATTAAACGCCTCTTTCGTCAACATATGCACTTCGTCAATAATATATATCTTATACCGCCCTTGCGACGGCGCAATCATCGCCTTTTCGCGTAATTCCCGAATATTATCAATTCCCCGATTACTCGCTCCATCTATCTCAATAATATCTACATAATCATCCTCTAGCTCATACAAAAAACCATTCACCTGATGCGCCAGTATCCTCGCCACGCTCGTCTTTCCCGTCCCCCTCGGCCCCGTAAAAAGATACGCATGTCCCACCTTCCCTGCCTTCAGCGCATTACTAAGCGGCACCGTCACCTGCTCCTGTCCTATTACATCCTCCAGACGCAACGGTCGGTACTTCCTATACAGAGTTTTCATACTACCATTCTATCATATCTACCAGTTATAATCAAAATCAAAAGTCGGGCTTTGCCTGACTTTTGATTTCGTCATTTCTTTGCTGACCTTTCTTTTTCAAAGAAAGGTCAAAGTGCTCAGGACATGTGCCTGACTTTTTGATTCGTCATTTCTTTGTTGGACTTTCTTTTCCAAAGAAAGTCCACACTATAAAGCCGCCTCTACCGCCGCCCAAGTCGCTTCACTGTTCTTGGCGGGGATGGTGACCGACACCTGCGAGCCTTTACGCAGGTGGAAGTACGTCACCGACGCATACAAAATCTGGTATTCTTTCCCTGCCACCTCTACATAATACTTGTCATCATGACAAGTCAAAGTCCCGATCACTGTCTTGCGCTCCACTGGCCCAATCTGCTTATACATAAACTTCCCATCTTCAGTAATGGTTAGCTTCATAATATCGCCCTCGACCAGCTTTGACTTCGACGCATAATTTGCCGGTACTGGATAATTCTTGCCGTCCGGCCCAATCATAATCTGCCCATCAAATATCCCCTCGATCACCTTACCTTCCGGTCCGGACACTACT
>JAFRLA010000003.1 GCA_017431465.1 Candidatus Saccharimonadota bacterium | reverse complement strand
TTAGGCCGATTCCGAATATGCCAGTAGTGACTCAAGCGGATGCGGAAAAAATGATTTTTTCGACGTTGGATTCGGAGCAACAACAGATTTTAGCCAAAGATAAAGAGTTTGATTACTCATTTGCATTTGGTTCGATTGGGCGTTTTCGGGTAAATGCTTTCCAGGAGATGGGGAATCTAGCAGCGGCGATGCGTTTAATCCCGGATAAGATTTTGTCTTGCCAGGAGCTAGGGCTACCAGCAATCGTGGAAAAATTTACTGAATTTCCACGTGGGTTAGTGCTAGTTACTGGTCCGACTGGTTCTGGTAAGTCAACAACTCTGGCGGCGCTTCTCGAGAAGATTAACCAAGAGAAGCCAGTACATATTTTGACAATTGAGGATCCAATTGAATTCACTTACAAGTCTAAAAAGGCATTGGTTGCGCAACGCGAAGTCCATTATGATACTTATTCGTTCTCGCGGGCTCTAAAGTCGGCTCTTCGCGAAGATCCGGACGTAGTGCTGATTGGTGAGATGCGCGATCTTGAGACGATTCAGGCGGCAATTACGGTTGCTGAGACTGGCCACTTAGTTTTCGCGACGCTACATACTAATTCGGCGGCGCAGTCGATCGATCGGATGGTAGATGTGTTCCCGGCGCACCAGCAACAACAGGTCAGGATGCAGCTTTCCTCGGTTTTGCAGGCGGTTTGTGCGCAGCGTTTAGTCCCAGCAATTGGCGGCGGGCGAGTTGCGGCAGCTGAGATTATGATTACTAATCCAGCGATTAAATCTTTGATTCGTGAGGGTAAGACCCACCAGCTCGATACGGCAATTCAAACTGGCGTATCGCAGGGTATGCAGACAATGGATCGGACGCTGGTTAAAATGGTCCAGACAGGGGTGATCTCGTATGATGATGCGCGTGATTTCGCGGTTGATATGACTGAGTTCGAAAGGTTGGTAAGAGGATAATTCATGCGCCGATTTACCTACAAAGCTACTGATCCAAAGGCCAAGAAGGACGTTAAAGGCGTAATTCAGGCTGAGACTGAGCGCGCGGCGGGGAAGCTGTTGGTTGAGCAAGGTTTGGCGCCGATTTCGATTGAAGAAGAGAAAGAGGGCGGGCTGTTCTCGAAATTACAGAACAAGGTTACAACTAAGGATAAAATCGTCTTTACTCGCCAGTTTGCTACTCTGATTGGGGCGGGTTTGCCGCTTGCAGGGGCGCTTAGGACATTATCCGAGCAGACGCAGAATAAAGCGATGCGCGCAGTGATTGATGAAGTTTTGGCGGACGTAGAGTCTGGTAAGAGCTTGACGGATGCTTGTTCGAAACACCCAGACGTGTTTGATAAAGTTTATCTTGCACTGTTGTCGGCTGGCGAGATGAGCGGTACGCTCGATATTTCTTTGAAGCGCTTGGCGACTCAGCAGGAGAAAGATGCATCGGTTTTGTCTAAGATTCGTTCAGCCTTAACTAATCCGTTAATTACGCTTGCAGTGATTATTGCGGTGATTATTTTCTTGATGCTTGAAGTTGTGCCTCAGGTTAAGGACCTATACGAGAGTCTTGGCGAGGAGTTGCCAGCTTTGACGGCGGTGATGGTCGCGGGGGCGAGCTTCTTGATTAATCAATGGTGGGTAATTTTAATCATTATTGCTGGCTTAGTTTGGTTCTTTATGTGGTTTAGGAAGACTGACACGGGGATTAGAGCTGCCGCTAATGTGAAACTCAACGTCCCGTTATTTAAGGGGCTATTCCTGCGTCTTTATATGGGGCGATTTGCGCGAACGATGCAGAACTTGCTCTCGACCGGCGTGGCGATGCTTGATTCGATGAAGATTTCGGCAGAGGCAATGAACAATGTTGTTTTACAAGAGCAGATTGATAAGGCCGAGAAGAAGGTTCAGGCCGGCCGACCGCTGTCTGAGGCTCTAAAAGAGGCCGATTACATTTTGCCGCTCGTGCCGCAGATGGCATCTATCGGTGAGGAATCGGGTAAAATCGACGAGATGCTTGGTAAGGCCGCCCAGGTCTATGAGGACGAGGTAGATGAGCAGGTTGCGCGGATTTCGCAGATGATTGAGCCGATTATGATGGTGCTGCTCGCGGTGATGGCAGGTGGTATTATTGGCGCAATTCTATTCCCGATTTACTCGCTCGTAAACAACGTCGGATAACTATTTGATTTCGTCTATGCGATAGACGTATTTAATTGGTTTTTGGGCTTTGGCGAGATTGACGGTGTTCTTCAAGCGGCTGGCGAGATTTTCGATACTGCCAGCGGCGGAGACGAGACGCTCGACACCTTGTTGGTTAAAGGTGTCTAGGCCGTTTTTAAGGTCGCCTGAGCCGTTTTTAAGCTTCGTGATGCCATCCGTTAAGGCTGGGGTTTTAGCGTTCAAGGTAGCGAGGCCACTCTCTAGTTTTTCGGCGCCAGCGTAGGCCGCTGTGGCACCGCTAGTTAGGTTTGGGGCTTTATTGGCCATAAGCGCGACATAGCCAGTATAGTTAGTGATGCCGGCGTTCAGGCTGACGGCGCCGTCTAGAAGCATCTTCAAATCACTGGTATCAGAACCAGTTTTCTCAGTAATGGTTGCTAGGTTATCGGTATAGTTTTCCTCGGTAAGAGCAGCGAGAGCAATGATTTGTGCTGGCGCGCCGGCGGCGGTTAGGTCGCTGGCAAGTTTACCGCTGGCGAGTTGGAAGAGGCCAGCTTTGACCCGAGTGGCACCAGTTGTTAGAGCATTATTTTGCTCGGCCAGGCTATTCAGACCGGTGTTCAGGTCGGAAGCGCCTTCTTTAATCTGGGCAAGACCAGTTTTTAGGCTGGTAGCGCCGGCAGTAAGTTGATCAATGCCGGAGACGAGGGCGCCAGATTTGTCGTTCAGTTCGGAAAGACCATTATAAAGAGCGGAAGAGCCGGAGATGAGCTGATCCATGCCGCCGGTAAGTTTGCCGAGTTCGCCAGTTAGGCTACTGACTGAATTAAAGCTAGAAGTATCTAGGCTGTCAAAGATTTCACTAGTAGCAATAGACATAGCCATACCGAGTTTGAAACCTTTCACATCGGCGGTAACTTTCAAAGAACTCGGGATACTTATTGTGCTTTTACCTATACCGAGGTTTTCGCTCATGCCTGGGAAAGCAACGCCGGCAACAATAGATTTATCGCCGTCGTTTACGAGTTTCCCGCCTTCGACTTCGACGTTCTCGAAGACATTATTGTCGAGCATTAGGCCGGTCATAACGGCGTAGGGAACGAAGAGCCCGCCGGTTTTTTCGGTGTTTTTATAGTCGTAGGAGATGGTGACTTTGCCAGATTTACCTTTGAGGTCTTTGGCGCTAATTTCTTCGCCGTCGAGAGTGTAACTAACTTTCATTTCGATCGGGGTTTTTACGTTGCCCTCGGTCTTTTTGTATTCGCTGACGCCGAGTGAATTTTTTGTCCAGTCAGAAGAGATGGTTTTTCTGACTGAACCATCGGTTTTAGCGAAGACATAGACGGTTTCATCAACGAGCGAGCCGGTCAAGCTCGTATCTCCGGTCGTGGCGACCTGAGCGATTTTAACTTCGTCGAGATCGTTTTTGGCGGCGGAGCTATTGTTTGCTAGCGCAAAAGTTACACCAAAGCTACCAGCGATGGCTGCTGCAGTTAAAATGGTTGGTATTAATTTTTTAGACATGGTTTCATCTCCTTTGTGGTTTTACAAATTAATTTATCAAATACCATGAACATGGCAGGTAAGAATAGAATCACCATAATGACGCTGATGACGGCACCGCGAGCGAGGAGCAGACAGATCGAACTGATGATGTCGACGTCGGAGTAAATTGCTACGCCGAGGGTAGCGACGAAGAGGCCGGCACCAGAGACGATGATGGACGGAATGGAAGTCGAAAGAGCGATGAAAACAGCTTCTTTTTTGGCTTTGCCGTTGAGACGTTCGGTTTTATAGCGCGTAGTCATAAGGATTGCGTAATCGACGGTAGCACCGAGTTGGATTGTACTGAGACAAATCGGGGCGATGAACGGCAGGCTGGTGCCGGTAAAGTGGGAAATGGCGAGGTTGATGAAAATTGCGAGTTCGATTACGGCAATGAGAATGAACGGCAGGCTAATAGATTTTTCAACGAGGGCGATGATGATGAAGATGGCGATGATGGAGATGGCATTTACGACTTTAAAGTCGGTATCGGTCGTCTCGATCATGTCTTTCATGGCTGGGGCTTCGCCGATGAGCAGTGAACCCTCGGTGTGTTTTTTGGCAATATCGTTTAATTTAGCGACTTGGTCGTTGGCTTCGTCAGAAGCGGTGCCGTATTCGGAACCGATAAGCACAAGCTCCCATTTGTCGGTCTTTAATTTTTCGGTTATTTCGGTCGGAAGGAATTCGATTGGAATGCGTTCGCCGACAAGCGATTCAAGGCTGAGTACATATTTTACGCCTTCGACGTTTTTCATTTCGCCGACGGTTGCGCGGACATTTTCCTCGGGCGTATCGGATTTTACGAGAAGCATGTGGGTCGCGCCCATATGGAAATTATCATCAAGCTTCTTCGAGGCGATTTTGTAAGACATACGATCTGGCATGGATTCGCCAAGATTATAATAGACCTCGTTATTGGTCTCTTTATAGCCGAGATAAGCCGGCGGGATGAGGACGACGAAGATGGCGAGCAGGGCTGGAGCAAGTTTTAAGAGGGTATGGCTGATTTTTTCAGTATGGCGAAGAAGCGGTTTATGCGAAGCTTTTGACAGGGGCTTGTCGAGTATGAGAATCAGCGCGGGTAGGACTGTTACGCAGCCGATGACGCCGAGAATGACGCCCTTAGCCATAACAATGCCGAGGTCGCGGCCCATAGTAAAGGACATGAAACAGAGCGCGACAAAGCCGGCGACAGTCGTAATGGATGAGCCGACGACAGAGGAGAAGGTCTTTTTGATGGCGTGGGTCATGGCCTCTTCATTGGTTTTCGCGTGTTCCTGTTCCTCTTTGTATGAGTGCCAGAGGAAGATTGAATAGTCCATGGTTACGGCGAGCTGGAGAACAGCGCTTAAGGCTTTTGTGATGAAGGAGATTTCGCCGAGGAAAATGTTTGTGCCGAGGTTCAAGAGAATCATCATGCCGATTGAGGCGATGAAGACGAACGGAGTTAGCCAGTTGTCGAGGAAAATAAGCATGGCGAGAATGGAGAGGATGACGGCGATGGCGACATAGATCATTTCCTCGGATTCGCAGAGTTGTTTTAAGTCGAGGACGAGAGCGGACATACCGGAGACATAGGCTTTTTCGCCGGCAACTTCGCGGATTTTAATGACGGCGTCGAGGGTTAGGTCCTCAGAAGTACCTTCGTCAAAGAAGACGGCCAGCATAGTCCCGTTTTCGGAGTTAAAGGCGTTGTATAAATCGGTCGGGAGAATTTCCATTGGCACGCTGAGGTCAGCGGCGGAAGTGTACCAGATGACAGAATTTACGCCAGGGACTTCTTCGATCTGTTTTTTGGCTTCATCGACTTGGGTTTCCGGAGTATCTTCAAAGACGATGAGCGAGAAGGCCCCTTTGCCGAATTCTTTTTTCAGTTCGTCTTGGCCTTTCATAGTGTCCATCGTGCTTGGGAGATAGGTCAGCATATCGTAATTCACGCGGGTTTTCAGCATACCGATTGTGGCGGGGATCATCAAAATTAAGGTCGCTAACAGGATTGCGATACGATGTTTTACGACTAACTTGCTGAGTTTCATGACCATTATTATAATGGTGTTTGTTTGATTTGGGTATGGTGATTTTTGGGCATTTGTCCAATTTTTGGGCATTTTTGGCAATTTGCCCAATTTTTATGGTATAATTTATAGTAATTATGACGGCAGAGTTCACAAAACAGGCGATAAAACAGGCGTTTTTAGAGCTTTTACGCGAGAAGTCGATGAGCGAGATTTCGGTCAGGGAGATTTCGAAGAAGTGTGGGGTTTCTCGAAATACGTTTTACTATCATTTTCGGGATATTCCGGCGGTAGTTGAGGCGATTGTGGTCGACCAGGCGGATGAGCTGGTTGCGAAACATCCGACGATGAACTCGATAGAAGAGTGCCTGTATGCTGTTCTTGATTTGACGCGTGACAATCAGATAGTGGTTCGACATATCTATAATTCGTTGTCTAGGTCGGTGTTTGAAAAATATTTATTCGAGGTTTGTTATATTTTGGCGGAGAATTATTGGAACAATATGATGCTATCCCGGCGGGCCTCATCTGGTGATTCGGACGGACCTTTTAATGGCGAGGATACGGACGGCGATGGGGTGTCGGATATCCATGGTCCGAGTCGGCGGGTGATTATAGACTGTTATGCATCGGCGCTGTTTGGACTCGCGATGCGGTGGCTGGCAAATGGGCTGGATGATAGTGTGGCACGAAAAGATGTGCCAGAAATCGTGAAGATTTTGAAGGGCCAAGTTTAGGAGGTGATATAATAGAATTATGAAGAGCATGGTAGAAGTAAATCATTTTAAAATGGCGTTTAGCGGTAAAACTTTGATTAAGGATTTGTCGTTTACAGTGGGGAAGGGGGAGATATTTGGGTTCCTCGGCTCGAACGGGTCGGGCAAAACTACGACGATTCGAGCGTTGCTTGGATTTTACGAGCCGACAGGCGGAGAGCTTTTGATGGATGGGAAGAAGTTTAATCCAGAAGATTCTGACGTGACGGTAGGCTATCTGCCGGAGGAGCGCGGGCTGTATCGCAAGGAGACGGTGATGGATAACATGCTCTATTTTGCGGAGCTGAAGAAGTTACAAAACGCGCGCGAGTGGATTCTTAAATACTTAAAGAGAGTAGGCCTGGCGGATAAGGCGGACCAGCGGGTTGATAAGCTTTCTGGCGGGCAGCAGCAAAAGATTCAGCTTGGGATTACGATTATGGGAGACCCGAAGCTTTTGATTTTGGACGAGCCGACGAAGGGTTTTGACCCGATTAACCGGCGGCTTTTGATGGATATCATTGACGAGCACCATGCCAAGGGCGCTTCGATTATTATGGTGACACATTATATGGACGAGGTGGAGCGATTTTGTGATCGAGCGCTGCTTCTGAAAGATGGGACGGCGCGAGCGTACGGCACGATAAAAGAGATTAAGCGGGAATTTGGCGGTAAGAGTCTGGACCAGATTTTCGTAGATGTATATGGAGAGAATCATGAGCAGTAAGACGATACAGGTAGCAAAATATGAGATTGTCAGGCAGCTTAAAAAGCCAGCTTTCTGGGCAGCGACACTATTAATTCCGGCTTTGATTGGCGTGCTGTATTTTATCGTTTTTGTTTCGTCTAACGGCGTAAATACGGAACCGAAATTTGACGAGAATACAAAGATTGCAATTTCTGACGAGGCAGGGATTTTGTCGGGGCAAGTGCCATATCTAACGACCGAGAGTAAAGAACAAAATATTGAGAAGCTGGAGAAGGGCGAGCTGGATTTGTACTACGTAATTCCGAAAGATTTTCCAGAGAATAAAAAGGCGGAGTTCTATCATATTTCCGAGGGGTTGGAGGTATTTAATAATGACGGGGCGATATTAAAGCGGATTTTGTCGCAGGATGTATCGGCGCGGGTGGATGATTTGGATGCCCTAGTGCTGACGGGTGAATATGAAGTTACGGACCATAAATTAGCAAAGGATGGGACGGACGCTAATGTGCTGGGTAAGGCGATTATTCCGCTGTTTGTGGGGGCGGTGTTCTTTATGTTTGTGGCGTTATGTGGGAATAGATTTTTGCTTACGGTCGTGGAGGAAAAAGAGAATCGCATCAGCGAGATGATTCTAACTTCGATTTCGTCAAAACATCTGATTGTAGGGAAGATTGTTGCGCTTTTGATATTAGGGTTGGTGCAGATTACGGTGTTGGTAGTACCGATACTGGTGATGGTATTCTTAAATCGCGATCAAGGATTTCTGGCGTCGATTCTTGGAATGATCGAAGTTGATCCGTTGGCGGTTACGTTGAGTATTATATTGTTCGTGGCTTCGGCGGTGTTTTATGCGGGTATGTGTACTTTCGTGGGGGCGTTGGTATCTACGGCGCGGGACGCTTCATCGTTCATTGGGCCGGCGATTATTGCGATGGTTCTGCCGCTATACTTCATGCAGATGTTTATGGCAACTGAGCCGAATACAATCGTACAAGTCTTTACGTATTTCCCGATAACGGCGCCGATTGCATTGATGCTTCGGAACGGTTTTGGTACGATTAGCGTGCCCGAGTTCTGTATCGGAACTTCTATCGTAATAGTTTCTGCGGTGGTGGCGATTCGCCTGGCGGTGAAGACGTTCCAGAAGAATGCGATTAACTTTGGCGTGGCGAAGCCGAAGTTTATGCGGAAGAGATAAGAAACCGTCTCTGTTCCAGTATTTTTTTACAACACCCTGAAAAATTGTATTGAGCTAGAGCTTGTAAAAAAATTGACAAGTATGATATAATGGCGGCGTGTTGGCGTTTCCTGGCGTTCAACAAGTTGAAATCTCAGGGTGTGGATCCGTAGCAAAACTGCGAGGGGGTTTTCAATGAACGGCTATTCTAGATAAAGCTAGAAGCCTCTAGAAAGGAGGAGGATGAGCGTAGAATTTAGATTTCTAGGTTTGAAACTTGTCGTAGTCCTGAAAAGGGCGAAAGCCAAGAAAAAAGTTAGCCGCCGGTAGCGACTAACTTGCCAACAACGAGAGTAAGTTTTCTAGGGGCTTGCTCTCTATGATTTTATTGTAGCAAAACATAAGATTTTTGGCAAGAGGACTAGCAATGAGGGATTTCCTTAAATGATTTATGTGGTGATATGCCTATAATGTTTTTTTCTACTTCATTAAAAATCCAATCTTCAAGATTGTGTAAATTATAGGTATAAGAGATATTTAAGCGAGGGTTAAAAATAATGAGCTTTTTTACATTTTTAAATTTTTCGAAATCTTTATGGAGCCCTGCAATATAATAGATGAGAAGTTGCAGAGTATGATCTGATGTTGGCGGTCTTGTGGATACCTTAAAGTCTATAATAGAGTCTTCTGTTAGCAGATCGCCATCTCCAACCGTTACATATTTTCCGCCACAATCGCTGATAATGAACCCAGATTCTATTATTGGTTTACACTTGGAAACATAAGTCGAAGTTCGGTCTATCATTGTTTTAATATTGCCGATTGTTTTCTTGTTCGGATTAATTTTGCTGACAGGCTTATATTCCCAAGCGCTACTCCTATATACCACATCGAAACCGCTTAATTTACAAGCTAAGACAACCATTTCATCGGTTATTTTTTTTTATTCACTGCGTAGTCGGCTACAATTTCTGAAACGGCATTAAATGCCCATTGTTTCGTTCGTTTTTGCCCTAGCAGAATAGCCCCCTTCAGGCATATTTCGAATACACCGATATTGGTATCTGGATATGGATTTATTATTTCTTCTGCATTGTCTGTAAAAGATAGTCTTGCTAAATAGTCGACAGCAGTCCCAACTAGGCTAGCGCTAATATTCTCATCAGACATAGAGACTAGTTTATTATCGGCATATTCTTCTATGGCAAAGGTTTTTAACGGAAGATAACCGCCTCTCGGTTGAGCATCTTTTGTTCCTTTAATTTCTCTAATTCTTCGTGTAACTGATGACATGGGATTTATTAAATAATTTTCTAACATTATACTACAAATGTCGATTTCATGGTAAGCCGGGCGAGCAGTGCTTTTTCTTTGAAAAAGCACCTGAGCCTTCGGCTCGCATTCGCATCGTCTCGATAAGAAAAAGCAAGCTTTTTCTTATATTCGACTTCGCGAATACTTGCTCGCCCGTCTTTCCACAAAATAAAAAAATAGCCTTTGGCTATTCTTTTATTTTGTGGTGGGCGATGAGGGGCTCGAACCCCCGACCTTCTCGGTGTAAACGAGGCGCTCTAGCCAACTGAGCTAATCGCCCGTATTTGATTATAGTTTGATTATAGCATAGAGTGGCAAAAAATGGTATAGTAGAGGTATGAAGAAATATGGAGGTCTAATTAAGAAAGCGGTGGGCGCGAGCCTGTTGATTGGGCTAGGAGATTACGTTTTAATAAAAATTGGATTGCCGATCGGGCCGTTTTTGTTCGCGTTCGGACTGCTCGGGGTTTGCGTTTTGAAGCAAAACTTGTTCACGGGGAAATGCGGATTCATCTTTGAGGACAAAATCCCGATGGTAGAGATTTCACTGATTTTGCTAGCGAACCTTGTTGGCGGATATCTTATCGGGATGATTTTTGGGATGGCGGACCCGGAGATTGCCAGCGTGGCGGCGACGAAGGTTATGGGCTGGGAATTTTCGGTGCCGTTTCTGATTAAGTCGGTGATGTGTGGCGTGATTATGTATCTAGCTGTGAAGATTTATCGGGAAGGATCGAAGTTGGGGATTCTTCTCGGGGTGCCACTGTTTATCTTCTGTGGATTCCAGCACTGTATCGCCAACGTGATTACGATGGGGATGGCATGGATTTTTGATTGGTCTATCGTCCTGGCGGTGGTCGGGAATTTCGTTGGATCGATTGTCATGTGGTGGCTATCTAGTGATTTTAAGTTTTCACGCTGATTTCGTGGTAAAATAAAGATAAGAAAGGAAGTTTTTCAATGAGCGAAAAATTAGAAAGTATGCGGCATACGCTTTCGCACGTGATGGCGGCCGCGGTAAAAGAAATGTACCCGGAGGCAAAGTTCGGGATTGGGCCAGCGATCGACGACGGGTTTTATTACGATATTGACTTCGGTAAAACGAAAGTCGTTGAGGCGGATCTTGCGAAGATCGAGAAGAGGATGCGCAAAATTATCCAGGCTGGTTTTACGATGGAGCGTGCGGAGAAATCGCGCGAGGAGGCTCTAAAGTGGGCGGATGAAAATAAACAGGATTTGAAGCGTGAGCTAATTGAGGAACTTCCAGAAGGGGAAACAATTTCTTTCTACACAATTACAACAACAGACAGTAAAACGCTGTTTGAAGATCTTTGTAAGGGACCGCATGTTGAGAGTTCTAAAGAGATTTCGCCAGCGTTTAAGTTGAATCGCGTGGCGGGGGCGTATTGGCGTGGCGACGAGAAGCGCCAGATGTTGACCCGACTTTATGGGGTGGCATTTGGAAAAGAGCCTGAGCTAGAAGAGTATTTAAAGAAGCAAGAAGAAGCGAAAGCGCGCGATCATCGTAAACTTGGTCAGCAGCTGGATCTTTTCTGCAACTCGCCGTTGGTTGGTTCGGGTTTGCCGCTGTTTACGCCGCGGGGGACGATTTTGCGCGACCTTTTAAACGATTTTACTCAGGGTTATCGTTTGCGCGCTGGGTACAAGAAAGTTTGTATCCCACATATTGCGAATGTTGATCTTTATAAGGTTTCGGGGCACTATGAGAAGTTTCCAGAGATGCTACAATTTGTTTCGCAGGAATCGGGCGACCATTTGGCGATTAAACCAGTGAGCTGTCCACACCATTCGCAGATTTTTGCCTCGTTGCCGCGCTCTTATCGGGAGCTTCCGGTTAAGTATCTTGAGACGACGATGGTTTATCGTGATGAGAGAAAAGGCGAGCTTGGCGGGCTGTCTCGCGTGCGGGCGATTACGCAAGACGATTCACATGTATTCTGTACGCCGGAGCAGGTCGGGGACATCTTCGGTGAATTGATTGAAGCGGCGAAAGATTTGTACAAGCGGGTAAATATGAAATTACACCTCCGCTTGTCGTTCCGCGATGATGGAGATGGCTATATCGGGACGCCAGAGATGTGGGAGCAGGCGGAGAGCCAGATTAAAGCCATGGCAGACAAGTTCAAGATGGATTACTTCATTGGCGAGGGGGAAGCGGCGATGTATGGGCCGAAGATGGACTTTATGGCGGTAGATGCGCTGGGGCGCGAGTGGCAACTGGCGACGGTCCAGCTAGATTATGCGATGCCGGAGCGATTTAAACTGGAATATGTGGCGGAAGATGGCACGAAGAAGACGCCAATCATGATTCACTGTGCACTGATTGGCTCGATTGAACGGTTTATGAGCGTGTTTATTGAACATACTGCAGGGTGGTTCCCGCTATGGTGTGCGCCGGAGCAGGTGCGAATCCTAACTGTTAATGATCAAACTAATGACTATGTTGCGAAAGTAGCGAAAGTCTTATCTGGCGTCGTTTTGGATGAGCCGGTGGCGGGGAATCGACTGCGGTTTGAGACGGATAACTCGTCAGATTCTCTAGGCAAGAAAATTCGTCGCGCGACAGATATGAAGATTCCATGCGTGATTATCGTTGGGCCGAAGGATGCGGAGGAGGGGCAGGTTTCGATTCGAGTACACGATGACCAGGCCGAAGGCGGCGCGCGCGAGGAGAAGGTGGGGCTGGAGCAACTAGCCGATTATCTTAAAGGACTACAGGAATAAATGACGTCATTCGTCCCGGTAATCGTTGGTCCGACGGGGTCGGGTAAGACTTCGGCGGCGATTGAGATTGCGGGGAAGGTAGGCGGAGAGATTATCTCGGCGGACTCGAGAGCGATTTATAAGCATATGGACATTGGGACGGCGAAGCCGACGGCGCACGAGCAGGCTGAGGTGCCACATTGGGGCCTGGATCTAGTAGAGCCGGGCGAGCGATTTACGGTGGCGGATTGGAAGGAATACGCCGAGCAGAAAATCGTAGAAATTCAGGCGCGGGGGCACGTGCCGATTATTGCTGGGGGAACGGGACTGTATGTCGACGCGCTAATCTATGACTATCAGTTTTCTGAGGAGGCAAAGAAGAATTATGCGGATCGGGCGGAAATGTCCTCGAGGTATAAAGTTTTTGGGATAAAATGGAGTACGGACGAGCTAAAAGAGCGGCTAAAAAAACGAATTGATGAACTATTTTGTGACGAGCTGTATACAGAAACGAGGTTTTTGGTACAAAAATATGGGTGGGGGTCGCAGGCGATGAAAAGCGATATTTATCAGTTCGCTTGGGGGTATTTACAGGGGGAATATTCGCTTGAGGAGGCGAAGCGATTGGCGGTGCTAGATGATTATCATTTGGCGAAGCGGCAGATGACCTGGTTTAAGAGGAACGATAATATTTGTTGGCTGCCGCTTGAAAAAATTGTACCAAGTGTGGTAAAATGTATACAAGATGGTGAAAGAAAATGCTAGTCCACTAGAAAGATTGTTCGGGTCGAAGACTCGGACGAAACTCCTCAGATTATTCTTTGAGAATCCGAATAAGTCGTATTATGTCAGGGAAATTACTAGGGTAATTGATGAACAAATTAATTCTGTTCGGCGAGAACTTTTGAACCTCGACAGTATTGGAATTATTAGAAATGAGACTTATGACAACAAGGTTTATTATTCTGCAAATATGAAACATCCATATGCGCGAGCGTTGTCTGAGCTATTCAAGGTAAAGATTGGTGAAGCAGTGCGTGATAAAGATGTTCGTAAGAGTACTTGGGATGAATATGTAAAGCCAGTTCGGAAGTACGTTTCGGGTCTAATTGTGACAAACCGAGTTCCAGGCCAGGACGGGATTGATATGCTGATTGTCGGGGACGACAAGACGAAGAAATTGACACGTTGGGCGGAGGTAGTCGAGAAGAAACAGGGGAAGCCGCTGAACTACGTAATTATGTCGCTTGAGGACTATCTGTACCGGAAGAGCGTAAGAGATAAGTTTATTACCGAAGTGTTTGAGATGGATATTTCGGAAATTTATGATCCAGAAAAAATTATAAAATAGGAGGCAAAATGTTTGATATCGAGAGCAAAAATCCGGATGAAATTACGATTAACACTAAAAAAACGTCAGTAACGTTTAATATTGCTGAAAATGAGATTGATGCAGGGCTTACGGTTGGGAAAATCAAGGGGCCAGGCGAGTTTGAGATTGGCGACGTAACGATTCGGGGAATTGACGTTGATAAGGCGGCGACCGCTGGTGAAAAAGGCGAGAGCGAAGATGGCGACGAGGCTTCTTCAGATAAAGAAGTGGCCAAGGCCGGAGTAGTAAAGAGCTCGGGCCAGACGATTTATGATGCAGAAATTGGCGGAGTCCACGTTGGGATCATCGGCGGCTGCGAGAAGGCTTTGGACGAACTCGGCATGGCGGATATTCTCTGTACTTCTTCGGTACGAGCGGTACGCGAGGTTGAGCCAAAGGTAGTGATTTCGATGGGGAATATCGACGGCATGGTAACTGAGCTGAAGTTGACGGCAAGGACAGAGAAGAAATACAAGGTGAAAAACGAAAGCTCGCTACCAGCGACGCTTGAGGTAATCTCGCTTTAATGAGATTTGATATAGCCCAGTTTCTGATAGTTATCGGGGTTTTGGTCGTTTCGACCGTGCTTCATGAGATGGCGCATGGGGGCGTGGCTTATCTTCTCGGCGATACGACGGCGAAAGAGAACGGTCGATTATCGCTGAACCCTTTAAAGCACATTGATCCGTATATGTCGATTGTGGTGCCGGTAATTTTATATCTTGTCGGTGGGCCGATTTTCGGGGGTGCGAAGCCGGTGCCAGTGGATTCTAGAAGACTAAAATGGGGTCCTTGGGGAATGGCATTGGTAGCGGTCGCTGGGCCGCTGACGAACTTCCTTCTAGCGCTCCTTTGTTTCTTGATCGGCTGGGCTACAGGGGCGCTCCAGACGACGGATAGCGGGATAGTTGGGACGATTTTTGCCGAGGGTGTGATGATTAATCTAGGGTTCTTTATCTTTAATTTAATCCCGATCCCACCGCTTGATGGGTCGCGAATTTTGTATGCGATTGCACCAGATGGAGCGAGAAGAGTAATGGAGAATCTGGAAAAATACGGGCTAATGATTGTTTTGTTACTCGTAATGATGTTCTCGTCTGGGCTGTCGCGGTTGTTAATCGGGGGAATGAACGGGATTTTGGACTTCTTTTATTTTCTAGTCGGGGCGTGATATAATAGAAGTACCCCGATAGTAATATGATTTTCCTGAATAATCATATTTAAGGGATTTCGTGGTCATCTTCCCGTGGGAAGCGGCATAAGATTTTACCCACCTTGTACATACTACAGGGAAAACAAGACTATTGGGGTTACTAAAAGGATGGGATTAAATGAAACAGAGAATCAGAGTAGTTGGAATTGTCAAGAAAGGTGACGATATTTTGTTACTCAAGCGCCTGCGTGGGCGAGGCGAGGAAATGCCAAGTTTTGAGCTTCCAACAGGGAAGATTCGCTTTGGCGAACAGCCGGAAGAGGCGTTATCTAGGCTGTTTTCAGAGAACCTGGGAGTTCAGGTCTCGTCTGTTAATTTAAGAGATGCGATTACTTTTACAGGTTTAGTTGGTTCCTCCCAGATGGGGAATTTGTATATTGTTTATGAGGTAGTGTTGTCTGAGGCAGCGAAGATAGAGGTGGCGCACGAGCGGTATTCGGCGTATAAATATGTGTCTTCTGCTGATTTTTCAGGGCTGAGATTAGATGAGGCGACAACTTCGGTCCTTCAGATTGAGAATCTAAAGAAGGCGCCGACATATTCGGCGGAGGAAACCAGGAGCGCGGCGAATGGTGCGACGGTTTATGTCGATGGCGGGTCGCGCGGAAATCCGGGGCCGGCGGGGATTGGCTATTATATTGTGGGTGAAAACGGGGAAGTTTTGAGGCGAGGTGGCGAGTTTATCGGGTTTGCGACCTCTCGGGTGGCGGAGTATTATGCGCTTAAAGAGGGAATTGAACAGGCCATAGAGTTGGGGTTATCCCGGGTGCGCTTTGTGGGCGATAATCTGATGATGATTAATCAGATGAACGGGATTTTCAAG
This sequence comes from Candidatus Saccharimonadota bacterium, assembly GCA_017431465.1. Lineage (GTDB taxonomy): Bacteria > Patescibacteriota > Saccharimonadia > Saccharimonadales > Saccharimonadaceae > Nanosyncoccus. Next base: position 20,673 of record JAFRLA010000003.1, on the reverse strand, counting down.
GTAAAGAACCGAGATATTGCGCCGATCTATAATGATATTCAGAAGATGCTACCAAAGTTTGAGGCGGTGGCATTTGTGCACGTTCGGCGGAATATGAACGCGGCGGCGGATAAAGAGGTAAATAAGGCAATAAATCGGCATTTTAAGATTCCGGGGGATGGCGGAAGTCATAGCGAGGAATAAAAAAGCGCCGCCTGAATAGCGGCGACGCTCTTTAATCGTCATCGAACGCTCCAAGGTCGTTCAGAGCATCAAGGTAATTATCACGGTAGCCGATGATGTCGGCGTGGCCACTGTTAATTACGGCGATGCTATTAGCCCTTTCTGCGTCCTCTCGGATTTGTCGGTTGTTCAACCTGGCGTCTTCTTTACTGAGGACGAGGTTACTACTGCGACCAAATTTTCCAGTGTCTTCAAACGCGATGGCCCAGATCTGGGAGGACAGTTCTACCAGGCTGTGGCGATTAGGATCCGACTTGCTGGGTCGGTCGCCAGGGATAATATCTAAATACCCCAGGGGCCCGAGCAGGAAAGTCACCAACCTGAATAATGGCGCGCCGAGCACTAGGCCGATGCGGGAACCGCTAGCGGCTTCGGCGCGGTTAGCGCAAGGATTGATGTCGTAAGTAGTAATTACCGCCCCAGCTTTTCGTAGATCGTGGCCGATTTTGCTATCTATTTTCCGGGCGACTTTGTCGCCGATGGAGATTGCGAAAATACGGACGTCCAGGTAGCCTTTGGCTTTTGCGTCTTCAACGATCTGTTTGGCAAACAATTTGCTGTCCCAGACCGTGCAGTTTAAATCTACAAAAACTACGTCCCCAACCATTTCGTTAACGAACGGTTGGAATGCGCTTTTGGGCACGCGGAGCATCCCGGGTATAATGTAGTTTACTACTTTACGGGGATTATCCTTTTCGCACCTCAGTTCTTGTAGCGTGGCCTCCTCGTGTTCAATGTTGTATGCAGCATGGGTTGCGATGTAGAATATCACGATAAAGCCAAGAATAACCAACTTTTCGTTTGCCAATTTAATCACCCCCCTCATTCGGCAAAAATTTTAAAGTGCTATCCTTATATTATACCATATATGGCAATTTTTTTCAAGATATGGTATAATGGTAGTGGTCTGAAAGGCAACCGCTGATTTTTCAGAGGAAAGTCCGGGCAGCACAGGGCACAGTGGTCGTTAACGGCGACCGTTCGTAAGAATAGGGAAAGTGCCACAGAAACAATACCGCCGACTTTTGCCGGCAAGGGTGAAAAGTGTGAGGTAAGAGCTCACGGCGTGCTATAGTGATATAGTGCGGAGGTAAACCCCACTGGCTGCAAGGAGTGCTAGATAACCTTGGTCCGAGGATGCACGTTTACCGCTAGAACCCTAGAGCAATTTAGGGTCTAGATAGATGGTTGCCCAGCGCGCTTGTCGCGTGGACAAAACCCGGCTTATTGAGGACCACCTTAATGATTTGGAAAAATTAGGAGCTAAATCTCCGACGGTTTACTCACGTCAGAGATTTAGCTCCTAATTTTTCCCCTCTTAAAGGTTGGCTATTTAACTAGGCCTTTTTTCTTCAAGGTACGGAGCGTCGAGGTTGCGACGTTTAGGCGCACCTTTTTACCATCGATCACCAGAGTTTTCTTCTGGACGTTTGGTTTGAAGACTTTGCGGGTCTTTCTCTGGGAGAAAGAGACATTATGGCCGTACATTTTGCCTTTTCCAGTGACTTCACAGATTGCCATCTTATTTCTCCTTTACTGTGGCTACGATAGCCTTAAATGCTTCTGGGTTGTTCACCGCGAGATCAGCAAGGATCTTGCGATCAACAGTAATATTCTTGGCTTTCATGCCAGCGATGAGCTGGGAATAACTTAGGCCTTCAGCACGGGAAGCATTGTTAATTCTGGTAATCCAGAGAGCGCGAAGATCGCGTTTTTTGTTGCGACGATCGCGGTAGCTGTATCTTAAAGCTTTGATGACACCCTGTTTTGCCATGCGATAGCTGCGGGTGCGGTAATGTTGCATCCCCTTAGCGGCTTTTAAGATTTTCTTGTGCTTATTTCTTGCAGGTACGCCTCGTTTAACTCTCATCTTAGACTCCTAATGCATTCTTAACGTTTTTCTTGATTTTACCCTGGACAAACGCAGCGGTTTTCATGTTGCGCTTCCGGGATTTCGATTTTTTCGCCAAGATATGGTTCTTATAGGCGCGGCCACGGGAAATCTTACCGGTGCCGGTGAGTTTGACACGCTTAGCGGTGCCCTTATGCGTCTTTAGTTTCGGCATAATTCTCTCCTTGTTTAGTTAATATTAGGTTTTTGACCTCTTAAATGTGCGACCAGGGAACCGTGGAAGTCAGGAATAACTTCTTCCGAATTCGTATCTGGTAGGACTACAAAAGCTAGTCTTAAATTACCTTCGGCGAACACTCGCAGAAAGATTTCTTCCGGCAAAATTTGGTTTTCCTTCGATAACGATGCCTTCGCCAAGTAAGTTGATGACTTTATCTAGCATTTCGTTGCCGAGTTCTTTATGGGCCATTTCGCGGCCTCTGAAGACGATCATAATCTTCACGCGGTCGCCGTCCTCGAGGAATTTGTTAATTTTGCGGAGTTTGATACCGAGGTCGTTGTCGCTGATTTTTAGGCCAATTTTCATCGTTTTGAGCTCGGATTGTTTTTCGCGGGCTTTTTTACGATTTTTGGCCTGTTCTTTCATCTTCTGGTACTGGTATTTACCCCAGTCGATGACTTTGACAACAGGGGGATTCGCATTAGCGGCAATCTCGACAAGGTCGACACCTTGTTCGTTGGCGATGGCTTGAGCTTCTTTACTGGACATGATGCCGAGCTGCTCACCGCTGGCGCCAATTACGCGGACTTCTGGATAACGAATTTCTCCATTAATCCGGGTATGCTGATTGTTACTAATGTTACTCCTTCCTTTTTAGTATCTTGTCTATTTTAGCACAAACTACAACCTTTTTCAAGGGGTTGGACTAGATTTTTTCTACTTTTTCGAAATAATAACTGCCGTCTGCGGCTTTTTTGAAAACAAAACGGTATTTAGTAAATTGGTCATAATTGCTGGAGTTAATAGGGTTATTAGAAGGGTCATAATCGCTAGATGAGCTGATTTTGGAGCGAGAAGAGTGGTCGCTTAGGTCATTAAATTGAGTGTAAACAAATCCGGTGCCACTTGTCTCCGGTACGATTGATCCAGCTGCGACATAGACGTAGGCAGTATCGTCTTTTGCGGTGGTTTCATAAGCATAGAGATAATCGTATGGGGTCATCGTGCCGCCACAGCCAGTGACCGGGGTGGAGTAGGTTTGTTGAGCGGCGTTGTAGGCGAAATTACCAAAGCAAGTGTTGGTTTTTCCGCTTTGAGGGTTAGGAATATCCGTACCAAAGAGTTTTTTATAGGCATCATTGATTTCGGCGGCAGTATAAGTACGGGCGACGTTGCCTTTTTTCGAGGCGAGTACATTGTGGTAGTTAATGGCGACGGCGATTTTATCGGCTTCAGTCAGTGAGTTGTCGATAGCTCCTTTAGTTGGGTAGAACGCTGGGTTACTGACCATGGACTTATCGCCAGTGAGCGTATAATCATCTCCTTGATAATTACCGAAAAGTAGTTGAACTTTTTTGATGAGATCAGTAGCTACAGCTTGATCGGCAATTTTTTGTTCAGTCGCTTCTTCTGGAATTTTTTCGGCTGAGGTATCGGATGTCTGCGTCTGTTCCTGGTTATTAGCTACGGGCTCATTATTTTTTGAATTCAACATAATGATTAGACACGTAATAATTGCCGCTGCCGCAAGAACGTTCACGATAGTAAGGCCGATGATTAGGGGTGATTTGACCGATCTTTCGGTCTTTTGGTTTTTTGGGTTTGGGTTTGGGTTTGAGACGTTGCTTGGTGCGTTCTCCATGAATAGTATCCTCATTATTAGTTATGGTTTAATTATATAGCTAGCTACGGTATTTTTCAAGAGGCTACTTTTCGATTTTTCGGAAGGAAAGGGCTTCGGAGATATGGGGCTGTTTGATTTGGTCCTCATCTTCGAGATCGGCGATTGTGCGGGCGACGCGGAGCGTTTTCAGATAGGCTCTAGCGGAGAGGGCGAGTTTGTCGGCGGCAGTATTCAAGAGGTTTTTGGCACGGCGATCGAGATTGGCGTGCTCGCGGAGGTCGACGGCGGTCAGGCGCGCATTTCGTTTATGGCGAAGGCTCTGACGGGCATAAGCGGTCTTTAGGGACTGGGCTAGAGCATTTTGGTCGACTTGAACTTCAGGATTAGATAAGAGGTTTTTTGTGCTTTCATGGTGGACTTCGGTATAGAGGTCAATGCGGTCCAGAAGAGGTCCAGAGATGCGCTTTTGATAATTTTGGATTTGAGCGGCTGTACAACTACAACGGTGATTAGGCTCGCCAAGATAACCGCAAGGGCATGGATTCATAGTAGCGATAAGCATGAAATCAGCTGGATAGGTAATCTTTTGATTGGCACGAGAGATGGTCACTTGCCCGTCCTCAAGGGGTTGACGAAGAGATTCGAGGACGTTTCGAGGAAATTCGGGGAGTTCATCTAAAAAGAGAATCCCCTTATGGGCGAGAGAAATTTCGCCAGGGAAGATATTGGCGGCGTTGCTGCTGCCGATGATAGAGGCGGGACTAGCGGTATGATGGGGCGAGCGAAATGGAGGAGTGGTAATAATTTCTTCCTGAGGGGATCTCAAAGAGTGAAGCTTGGTGACGGCAATTTGTTCCTGCTGGTTCAGAGGCGGAAGTAGGCCGGCTGAAGCTCTAGCAAGGGCAGTTTTGCCAGCGCCGGGCGGGCCGGTCAGGAGTATATTGTGTCTCCCGGCAATAGCGATGGCCAGGGCGCGCTTGACGCGTGGTTGGCCATGGATGCCGCTTAGGGCTAGTTCAGGGCTTGTAGGCGCGCTCAGCGGACCTAGGGGCGATTTTTTAGCGGGGGATGTGGCGGGGGCGATATGGATTTGGCTCTTTAAATGCGAAAAGAGCTCGGACAGGGTACTCACGCCGTAAATCTCAATATCGCTGATAAGGCTAGCGGTGTTGAGATTTTGCTTAGGGAGATAAACTGTTTTGTAGCCATGTTTTTTGGCGGCTTCGACAATGTTGATAATACCGCGGACTGGACGTAAACGTCCCTCTAGAGAAAGTTCGCCGACAAAGATGGCGTCTTTTATGTCGGCCTCGCGGAGTTGGCCAGAGAGGATTAAGACCGAGAGCGCGATCGGCAGGTCGAGATGCGGGCCGTCTTTGTTAAGTTCGGCGGGGGCAAGGGAGATAGTGACGCGTTTTAAGGGGAATTTGAACCCGGCTGATTTTAGAGCGTTTTTGACTCGCTCTCTAGCCTCGTTGACAGTTTTGCTGGCTAAGCCAACGAGATTAAAAGTCGGCAATCCTTCAGCGATGGCACCCTCGACTTCGATTAATGCTCCGTCTGCGCCAACAGGGACGATTGCCGAGACTTTAGCGGTTTTGTTGATGGGAGGATTAGGGGTGATTGGAATATTACTTTCTTTCATTGTAAGAGGATAACACTATTTTTTGAAAAATTGCAAGGGGATGTTGTAAAAAATACCAATACAGGGGAAAATGGCGGTTTCTGGCGGGCACCCTCTGGACTTTTTAAGGCGTTTGTGCTATAATGAAAATAGTTGGGGCTGACCAAGCTTAGACGAACTATTAACAGATATCTTGCGTGCCGTTTTATACCGTAAGTATAGTTTAAATGCAGAAAACAAAACTGCAAAGCACGTGCTTTACGCACCTGCTTACGCCTAATTTAGTTTAGGCTCGGCTCTTGCGCAATTTCTCATAGCGTATTGAGTTGTCATAGTATGAGGATCGGGGAGCGTAGCGACGAACGTCTTCTCTAAATCAGTCACGGCATCTGACAGTCTTTGTTTGTCTCACCTGCCAGAATTCTGCTAAAATGAAGAAATGAACTACGCACGTAGACCGATATCCCCGTGATAGTCCGGACGCGGAGGCAGTATCCGCCAGCTCCACCAATTTAAAAGCATTATGATGTAAAAAACCTGCTATTTGCAGGCTTTTTCGTGGCGTTTTTTTGGACTTATTTTGCCTTTTAAAAAGAAGAAAGACCCGTTAACTGCGAGGAAACCGGGTCTTTCTAGAGAGTGTGGAGTTATTTTGGCTATGTTGTTTGTTTTTGGCCCTGAATAATTTATTTATTCAAAAGCTACCTCTATAATATCGCATAAAAAAGCTTATGTCAATAGGTTTTTTGGACTTTTTTTGACAATTTTTTAAAAGTTTTCCACAGGCATTTTGGCCGGTTTGATTATGTGCGGCGTGCGTACTGAAAGCCGGAGACTATTTTCTAGAAAAGGGCCCTGCGCGCAATATGAAAATTGCAACTATTTTTAACGTAAATTTTTAGCTATGGTGACTCGCTTGCGCTCGTGCGCTAAAAATTTACTAAATAGTTGCAATTTTTATTTTGGCTTGAATCAATTTTTCTAGAAAATAGTCTCCGGCTTCCGGCATGCACACTCAGGGGCGATCCTATACGGCCAAAATTAGCAAGAAAATATGGTTCAGGAAGTCAAGAATGCGTAATCGGCAATTCAAAAGTAAATATGCGGACTTTTTAAAAGAATTGTTCAAAAAACATGGCGGAAAATGGGGCTTTTGTTGTGAAAAATACAACGGCTGATGTTGTAAAAAAGAACAGAGGTAGTACCTGAGTAAAAATAGTGTATGTTGTAAAAAATACATAGAAAAAATCCGAAAAAGGTATTGCTTATTTTTTGAAAGTGTGCTATAGTGAAATTAGTCGAAAGACCAAACAAAAAGTCCAAGACAAAATGCAAATTAACAGCCAAAAATGAAAGGATGCTCCAAAATGAAGTACAAATAACGTACTTGTTTGGTTGGGCCACTAGGTAATTTCTAGCCATAAATTACACTTATAGGAATTACCTACAGCTCTGCCAAACGCGCGAGTTATAGCTCCGCAGAAGAACAGAGGTAGAACGCAAGTTAAACCTAGTTCCAAAAGCGTAGAGCGCTACTAGATCTTCCAACTAGTACTTTAGAAATAACAGAGAGGGAAGAGAAGGTAAAGGACTATGCCCCACTATACGTGGAGCGGTCAAAAGTCAAGGAGCGAGATTAAAGGTTGCGGCCAATAGTTGTGTTTAAGGTGCCGGATAACCTCTCGCTCTGCGACCCAAATACAGGGTTTCGCAGCCCCTGTTTTTAGGTTGCAGAAAAAATAAACACAGACTAGTAACCGGGAGGTTACAAGAGACTAAACTTTGTGGTATAATGAGGTTATGTTTAACCGAGTTATGCTGCTAGTAAGTTTGGCTTTAACCATCGTCCTGCTTGTGATGATGAATTTTACTACCCCGATGGAGGTTGGACCTCTCGGGGTTTTATTATTTTTTACAACAATTTACATCATTGTGTTCGGGCTAGTTTCGGCGTTGGTCCAGTTAGTCTACCGAATAAACAAACGAAAAATGGGGCGAAAGGGGCGATTTTATGCCGCGGTGATTGCTTTTGCGCCGATCATGCTGCTTTTGGTGCGTTCATTCGGTAGTCTCTCTGTTTTGACGGCGGGATTGGTCTTGGTATTCGTGGGCTTGATGTGCTTTCTGGTTAAAAAATTGGTCTAAAATCCGCAAAAAAGGCTTGAAAATAAGGCATAAGCGCGATATAATGGATCTATGGATAATTTCGGAGGTGGCTCAAACGAGGTAGATCTGTTTGGCGCGAGTGCCGAGAATTTTGCTGGCTTGGAGCCAGATTTTTCGATGCAAACGTCGGCAGAACAGATGACCACGGAGGCAGGACAGGAGCTGAACATTGGGGAAATGGTACGCGAGGGAGAGATTGCGAAGGAAGGACAACGGAATAGCGAAACAGAGACAGATCCGAGATTCCAGAATGCATTGGGGATTGCGACGGTCGGGATAGCGGAAATGGCGGGCGAACCGACTGTGGCGCAGATGTCAGGGGTTCTGCCACATGACAACCGTACGGTAGAGGAAATTGCGATTGACGCGCCAGAGGTAGCGAAGGATGGAGATAAGATGGAAGCCGAGTGGATGATGCGCGCGCGTAGGGCGATATCTGACACGAAAAACGACCCCAATAAGCGACTGCTCGACGTTGCGTTGCTTCGAGAGGAGTACATGAGAAAGCGTTTTAACCGGATTCTAGGGGAGAGGAACGCGGCGTAATGGGTGGTCTAGAGGTGGGAAGCATGACAACGGAGGCCAGACTATGATGTTTGCCGTAATTTTAGCGGTAATAGGGCTGGTAGTGGTTTTTGCTTGGCTTCTGAATATTAAGCGACAGAGAGAGGGGAAGGAGCTCGAGCGGGGGCTAAAGATGGTGCCGATGTTGATTCATCTGCCACCACAGACTGACGATATTCAAGGAGGCGGACGCGACGAACGAGACGTAACGAATGAGGCGATTTCAGAGGCGCAGGTGATGTATTCGATCATCTCCTCGACGCTGAATAAGGGGTGGAAAGCAAAAATCTATGGTCAGAGGCATATCTCGTTTGAAATCGTAGCTTGTAATGGGACGATCAAGTACTATGCGGTAGTGCCGGCGGTCTTAACAGAGACGGTGAAACAGGCGGTAGTATCGGCCTATCCGACGGCGCGACTTGAGGAAGCGGACGAAGAGAATATTTTCAGTAAAACAGGGGGGATGCGCGGAGTTGCCGGGGGCGAACTGAGCTTAAAGAAGGAGTTTGTTTATCCAATTGCGACTTATGAAGATTCGAAATGGGACGCAACTGGGGCGATTCTGAACGCAATGTCAGCGGTAAAGCCGGGTGAGGGGATGGCGATGCAGGTGATGTTTAGACCGGTAGAGCAACAGAGTTGGGTAAAAAAGGCTGCCCAGCGAGTGCAGGAGATAAAAGAGGGAAAGAAGAGGGCCGGCAGTGGTCTGGCGATTATCGACGGTTTTGTGGATTTGATTCATATGCCGTTCGAGGTGCCAGAGATGCGAGAGAAGGAGAAGAAGGCTGGGGAGGAGCCAATTACGAACTTGCAGCAAGAGGAAATTGCGGCAATTGAGGGTAAGACGCGTTTTCCGGGGTTTGAGACGCTGATTAGGGTAATTGCCAGCTCGGATACTGAAGCACGGTCTGAGGCGCTCCTAGGGGGGCTAGTTAGCGCATTTTCGCAGTTCGACTCGGCGGCGAACAATGGTTTCCAATATGATATGTTGAAAGATGCAGATAAATTAAGTGCGGATTATATTTTCCGGATTTTCCCAGTTTCTAGTCGGTCTTGCATCTTAAACAGCGTGGAGCTTTCGACGATTTTTCATTTGCCATCTCAGAGCTCAATCCCGACCTCCCAGGTTGAGCGGCAACTGACTAAGCAGGTTGATGGGCCGGCGAAGGTGCCGACCGAAGGGCTGTGGCTGGGCGTGAACGAGTTCAGGGGTCAGAAGAAGAAGATTTATCTGTCAGAGAAGGATCGTCGGCGCCATACTTACGTCATTGGCGCTACCGGTATGGGTAAATCGGTGCTACTGAAGAATTTGGCGTATCAAGATGTGATGGCAGGGAGAGGGTTTGCCTTTATTGATCCACACGGTGATGTTTGTGAGGAAATTATGGCAATGATCCCACCAGAGAGAATTGACGATGTAATTTACTTCGATCCGGGCGATTTGGAACATCCGATGGGGATGAACATGTTTGAGTTTACTTCTCCTGACCAGAAGGACTTTATTGTTCAAGAGGGGATCAACATGCTTTACTCTCTGTATGACCCGGGACATACGGGGATTGTCGGGCCGAGAATGGAGCATATGTTTAGAAATGCGGCGCTACTTCTGATGAGCGACCCTGCCGGTTCGACGTTCATTGAGATTCCGCGCTGCTTTACGGACCCGGAGTTTGTCATAGAGAAGTTGCAGTACGTAACAGATAAGGCAGTGTATGATTATTGGACGAAGGAGTTTCCGGCGTCTCAAAAATCGAACGATGCCGGTGAGGTGATTACCTGGATGGTGTCGAAGTGGTCGCCGTTTCTCTCTAATACGATGATGCGAAATGTGATGGGCCAGGTTAAATCTGGGTTTGATATCAGGGAGATTATGGATCAGAAGAAGATCTTGCTCGTGAATCTGTCCAAGGGTAAGATGGGCGAGCTGAACTCGAAGCTTCTCGGTATGATTTTTGTGATGAAGTTCCAGACGGCGGCGATGTCTCGCGTGGACACCCCTGAGGATGAACGAAATGACTTCTGTCTGTTCGTGGATGAGTTTCAGAACTTCGCGACGGAGAGCTTTGAGTCGATTCTCTCTGAGGCTCGTAAATTCCGACTGAATCTTGTGGTGGCGAACCAGTTTATGACCCAGTTAACAGATAAGATCCGCGAGGGGATTCTCGGTAACGTGGGGACGATTATCTGCGGTAGGATCGGTATTACAGATGCGGAGATGATGGAGAAGGCGTTTGTACCGGTGTTTAATGCGGAGGATCTACATAATCAGCCGAACTTCCATGCGGTTTCGACGGTGATGATGTTTGATATGCCGTCGAAGCCGTTTACGATGACTTTGAATCCGCCGCTGGGGAAGGAAAATCCAGAGGTGTTGGAGTCGTTGAAGTTGTATTCGGCGACGAAGTACGGGAGGATGAGAGCGGAGGTGGAGCGCGAGATTAACGAGCGATTAGGGGCGACGAGCCAGAACGCTTCTTCCTCGGGCCGCTCCGGGCCGCTTGGCCAAGTCTTAGGCCCTTCGGAAGAACATTCTGGCTCGTCGCATCTTGGCTCCATTGGGCACTCACAGGAGAGCCCTGCTGAGCGGTCGCCTGAGCGTTCAGGAGACGGCTCTGGAGCGCGGGGTGGGTTCCTGGAGGGCTGGAAGGAAAAAGCGGCTCAAACGGGCTCTCAGGGCGTCTCAGAGCCAATTCAGCTGGGGGATGATGGGCTGCCGGTCGTGCCAGGCGCTGAAGCGACGGGTCCTGCCGCGTCGCATCGCCCATCCGACTCCGCTCGCCTTTCGGCTCGGGAGCCGGCGGGGCCCCTCGACGCGTCACCCGTCGCCTCGGAGCCGGAACCCGCCGTAGCCCATGATGAGCCGGATGTATTTGAGGATGTCGTGCCGGATGAGGAGGTCGCGGAGGCGCTGCATAAGCCGGCGGAAGAGTTAAGCATGCCGGACAAAGACATTTTGGAAGAAGATCAAATTATTAAAATTCGGTAAGCACAAGCTAAATAGAGCGGAAGGCTTAAGTTTTTTGAGTGCGCCGACATAAGCGGCTTGAGGGGCGCATAGGGTTTTGCTTATGGCTAGAGCCAGGGAAGAGCGACTTAAAACCGCTAGATTTGACTGGAAAATAGTAAAAATAAGCTTTTTCGTGAAAAAATCGTAAAATTGAGATTTTTCACGCGAAATGTGAAAATTTCGTGATATAATGAGGAACATGAAAATAAATCGATTGAAGACGGAGATTCGGGTCCTGACAGAGAGATACCATGAGCTTATTGAGGAAAATCCCCAGGGGTTTTTGAAAATCTTGAAGAAAGAAATACCGGAAGCGGTTTGTAATTCGAATGCAATCGACGGCTCGACGCTTATGCTCAAAGAGGCTAAAAATATTATCTTGCACGGTAAGGTGGGAAAGGCCACGAGTGTGAAAGAAGTTTACCTGACAAAGAACCTTGGAGCGGCGATGGAAGCCGTCGTGGGGAATCCGAGTCAAAGTCTGTCGGTGCCGCTGATTTTGGAATTGCATAAGAAGTTTCTAGCAGGGGTGGATGACGCGGCGGCGGGTCAGCTGAGGATTGACAATCGGCGGACAAAAAAGGATGCGCGACCTGGTGCAGACGCGGAATTCGTTTATGCTTTGCTGGAAAATCTGGTAAAACGATACAACGAGGAGCCTCGTGAATTTTTAGAGAAAATCGCATTTTTTCACGCAGAATTCGAAACAATGCGTCCGTTCGTAACAGGGAACGGTCAGATTGGACGATTGATCGTTGATAAACAGCTGATGGCGCTAGATTTTCCGCCAATTATTGTCCAAAATCGGGGTAATTCGGCGGAGTATCAAGAGCTATTTTCGCAGTATAAAAAGGCCGGAAATTATGACGGATTTACAATGTTTTTTGCTTTAGCATTAGTGGAATCGCTGCATCGTTTTATCGCGCTTTTAGAGGGCAAAAAGACAATTCCGCTGAGTAAATGGGCGAAAAATTACAACATAAAAGCCAATATTGCGTCAAATAAGGCTAAGCGGCAAGTTATTCCGGCATTTCGGCATGACGGACGCTGGCAAATTGACGCGGACTTCACGCCGGAGCCAGAGGCTGAACCTTGGGGCGACTTTATTACTACACCAGTTGAGTAATTTTATTGCATTTGTAGTGTTTTTGTAGTACAATCGTAGTAAAGGAGAAAATATGACAACGATGCCGGTACAAATTAGAATAGATAAGGATACCAGAGAAGAGGCTACGAAGTTATTTCGAGAGCTTGGGACAGACCTCTCCGGGGCAGTTAATATGTTTTTGAAACAGTGCGTGTTGACGGAAAGCATTCCTTTCCAGATAGGGTTGCCACCAAATCGGGAAAGAACAGAGGATAGTGGATTTGAGGGATATTCGAAGAAATTAAAAGAGAGCGAAGCGCTAGAGGAAAAAAAGAGGCTAGCAGAAGCCGAAGCGCCAAAGGAAAATCAGAGGAATATAGATAGCTACTTTGTTTGGTAGCCTTTGATCGTTGACGTGAGAATATGCTTGTGATAAAATAATGACAGGAAAGTTATGCTCTAGTAACATAACTCCCCTGTTTGGTTCGTCTAGCTGCCCTATCTAGGGCAGCTGACTATTTTTTAAGTTTGGCAACTTTTAGGCCGACACGAAAGATTATGCGCGCAATTTCTAGCGTGATAGTCATAGATATCTCCTTTCTAAGCGCCTCTAGCGCAACTAGAATAGCCGTTTATTGAGGAGCCTCGCAGCTTTTGAGCGTAGCTCTAGCGCAAGCCGCACCCGCGCCTCAATTTCACCCCTAAAAAATTTTAACGAACCAAACGTCGTCCATTATAGCATACTCTGTCAAATTTTTACAAGCACAAAAATGACTTACCCCTGTTCCCACCCTAGAATATATTGACAAAATATACCGTTTGTGCTATAATTAGAAATACAGTAGCTCAAGGGAGTGTGTACTTTAAGAATTGGGAAGGATGAAAATGTTGAGATTTTTAGGAGGTGGTACGTATGGAATACGTGAGAAAGGCGGAAACATTGACATCGTTAGACGAACTTAACCTTAGTCCGACGAAAATTGCTAGAATGGCAGGGCACGAGAAGGGTCCTTATGTTGAGCTTGTGGTTTTAGGGCGAAAATTAGCAGTTGACCCGAAGTTTGACAAGCTATTGCCCAGGCAGAAAGAGGTTGTAGCCGCCTTAGACGAGGCCGGCTTCATTCGACACGATCTCTATAGGACTTTTAAAGTCTTGGAACTCTATGGTACGCTTGAAGAATGCTCTCGGACGTTGAACTCGGTTGACGAGAAGATTTCTACTCTTGTAGGTGATGTGGAATGGTACGAGAACGCAGAGCCTATAACAGACCAACAGCTGGCGGCGATAGATGAGGTATTATCTCTTTTGCGCGATAGAAAACGTGAGGCGATTATTTATCGTTTTGGTTTAGATGACGATGAAGAGGTTGACACTATCTATAGGCCCTGCTGCCGTACGTTTGCGGAGATGGAAGAGTGTATGGGTATAAATCAGACTACTATTCGCAGCCACCTGCTTGGTGCTCTGAGCGTGCTTCGACGTAGGTGGCGCGAGCACAAATTTCCGGATCTGTACGACTTTAGTGTCGACGAAGAAAAACCGTGCGATGTTTTATCTATCAATGAGCGCGTTTCGGCTTACTTGAAGAAAGCCAACGTCAAAACCCTACGGGATATTCTGAGTCGCCCAAAGGAGGATTGGCTTAGAGACGATAATTTCTCTGACCTTACGGTAGGAGATGCGCTGAGTATTGAGAAGAGAGTTCAGGCGTTAGGCTATAAAGATTTTACTATCCTTTCCTAAGAGAGAGCCTCGGCTAGGTTGGCCGGGGCTTTTTCGTGCTCGTCGCTTGAATTTTTTGGCGATTCGGTGTAAAATAGGGGTAATATTAATAAAAGTTGAGGTAAAAACAAGTGGCAGACAAAGCTAATAATTACGATAGCTCTGAAATTCGGGTGTTGGAAGGGCTAGAGGCAGTGCGGGTTCGCCCAGGTATGTACATCGGTTCGACAGGTTACGACGGTTTGCATCACTTGATTAAGGAGATCGCAGATAACTCGATTGACGAGGCGATCGCCGGCTACTGTACCAAAATTGAAATCACCGTTCAGGAAGACGGTGGTGTAAAGGTCGAAGATAACGGGCGTGGTATTCCGGTTGATATTCACCCCAAAACTAAGAAATCTACGCTAGAAACAGTTCTTACCGTGCTTCATGCCGGCGGTAAGTTTGGTGATGGCGGTTATAAGACCTCCTCTGGTCTTCACGGCGTCGGTTCTTCGGTCGTGAATGCGCTTTCTACCCATATGGTAGCGGAAGTTTACAGGGATGGGAAAATCCACCACATCGAATTTGATACCGGTAAACCGACTTCAGACTTACAGGTCACGGGTAAAACTGAGAAACAGGGGACTTCGATCACATTTTACCCTGACCCGACGATCTTCAAAGGCGGAACAAAAATTGATTTTAACTGGGTACTATCTTATGCTAGACACCAGGCTTACCTCACTAAAGGCGTTGTAATTGCCACATACGACGAGCGAACGGGGGCGCGGGAGACCTTTTACTTTGAAGGCGGTATTCGTAGTTATATTAAGCGCTTGAATAACGGTAAGGAAGTACTTGGCGATGATATTTTCTACGTTGATAAACAGGATGAAACTGCTGGTGTAGAAATTGCCGTACAATATAATGACAGCTATGCCGAGACAATGAAACCGTTCGTAAATAACGTTTTGACCCCTGATGGTGGTACACACGTCGTCGGGTTTAGGACAGCCTTAAACCGCACGATCAACGACTATGCCCGTAAATCTGGACTTTTGAAAGAGAAAGAGGAGAATCTGACGGGGGACGACATCAAGGAAGGGTTGACGGCAGTAATCTTAATTAAGTTGTCGAACCCGGAGTTTGAGGGGCAGACGAAGAACAAACTTGGTAATCCAGAGGCGCGCGGTTACGTCGATAAGGTAATGAGCGAGTACTTTGGGTACTATCTCGAAGAAAATCCGCAGATTGCGAAGAAGATTGTCCAGAAGGCAACCCTAGCGGCGCGCGCGCGTAAAGCGGCGCGGGCGGCGCGAGATAACGTTATCCGTAAGGGGGCGTTCGAGGGGCTGAACCTGCCTTCGAAGTTGGCAGATTGTAGCTCTAGGGACCGGAGCGAGTGTGAACTCTTCATCGTAGAGG
This sequence comes from Candidatus Saccharimonadota bacterium, assembly GCA_017431465.1. Classification (GTDB taxonomy): domain Bacteria; phylum Patescibacteriota; class Saccharimonadia; order Saccharimonadales; family Saccharimonadaceae; genus Nanosyncoccus. The sequence continues at coordinate 5,174 of JAFRLA010000003.1, read as the reverse complement.
GTAACTCGGCGGCTGGTTCGGCGAAAGAGGGGCGAAACCCGCAGATTCAGGCGATTTTGCCGCTTCGCGGTAAAGTGCTCAACACTGAGCGGGCGCGCCTTGATAAGATGCTGGCGAATCAGGAGCTCGTATCCCTGATTAAAGGTATCGGGGTTGGGATTGGCGATCAGTTTAACATCGATGGAATTCGCTATGATAAGATCATCTTCATGACCGATGCTGACGTCGATGGTTTGCATATTGCAACGCTACTGATGACTTTCTTCTTCCGGTATATGCCAGAGGTGATTTCTGAGGGGCACGTTTATCTGGCGAAACCGCCGCTATTTGGTCTAATTAAGGGGACTGGCTCTAGTCGGAAGATTGACTACGTCTATGACGAGGTTGCGCTTGAGCGGAAACTGACAGAGAAAATCGAGGAGCGCAAGAAGGCCGGGACAAAGATCGATGAGAACCAAGAGCGGTTCAAACAGGCTGGCTATACTGCCCAGCAACGATTTAAAGGTCTGGGTGAGATGGACGCGAAGCAGCTCTGGGAGACGACGATGGACCCAGAGAATCGGATTCTCGTTCAGGTACATATTGATGATGCAGAAAAGGCGGACGCCGTGTTTACGAAGCTGATGGGGGATCAGGTCGATCTTCGTAAGAATTTCATTCAGGCCGGCGCCTCGACAATTGATCTTGAGGATTTGGATTTCTAAGGAGGAAATATGGCAGAAGAAGATAAGAAAAAGAATATTCCAGAAGAGAACGAGGCTCAGACCGAGGGTGTTCTGGACGCGCCAGAGACGGAATCTGGGGCAGACGAGGGTGGTTCTACTGAGGGCGAGATTGTTGACGGAATCGAAAACCGCGGCGTTGAGTCGACGATGGAGGAATACTTCCTCAAATATTCGATGTCGGTTATCGTGGACCGTGCGCTCCCTGATGTGCGCGATGGTTTGAAGCCGGTAAACCGCCGTATTCTCTATACGATGAATAAAAACGGCTGGAAAGCCCCACACGCAACCGTAAAATCGGCGCGTATCGTCGGTGACGTAATGGGTAAATACCACCCGCATGGCGACTCGTCGATTTATATGGCGATGGTGAATATGGCGCAGCCATGGAAGATGCGCTATACGCTAGTCGAGGGACAAGGTAACTTCGGCTCGATGGATGGTGATGAGCCGGCGGCTTACCGTTATACTGAAGCGCGAATGGACAAAGTTGGTGCGGAGCTTTTGACTGATATTGAGAAAGAGACGGTTGATTTTCAGGATAACTTCGATGGAACCGAGCAAGAGCCAAAGGTTTTGCCGGCGGCAGTGCCGAATATTCTCTTGAATGGTCAGATGGGTATTGCGGTTGGTATGGCGACCAATATTCCGCCACACAACCTCGGTGAGTTGATCGATGCGACGGTTGCACAGATTGACGATCCAGAGATTTCTCTCGATGAATTGATGAAATACGTCAAGGGTCCAGACTTCCCGACAGGGGCGGAAGTTTATGGTGGCACGCCGATGAAGCAGGCCTATGCGACAGGTAAGGGTTCGGTCACGATCAGAGGCGTAGCGAATATCGAAGAAAGAAAAGGCGGTCGCTATAACATCGTAATTTCAGAGGTGCCGTATGGGTTCTCGAAGGAAGCGTTTATTAAGCAGGTCGGCGAGTTGGCGCAGAATAAGAAACTCGATCATATCGCAGGGGCGCGTGATGAGTCGGCTAGGGGTAAAATCCGGGTCGTCGTTGAGCTCAAGAAAGATGCCTTCCCGAAGAAGATCTTGAACCAACTTTATAAGATGACGCCGCTTCAGACTGCGTTCCACTATAATATTCTGGCGTTGATTCCAGAGGTCGTAGATACGCCGAAGGGTAAAAAAGAGCGTTTGACCCCGCGTGTTTTGGGGCTGAAAGAGATTTTGGCGCAGTTTATTAAACACCGCCAGAAGGTGGTGCGTCGTCGGACGGAGTTTGAGCTTAAGAAGGCGAAAGAGCGTGCGCATATTCTTGAAGGCTTGAAGATCGCGCTGGATAACATTGACGAGGTGATTGCGACAATTCGAGCTTCGTATGATGATGCGGACAAACAGCTTATGAAGAAGTTTGGTTTGTCTGAGATTCAGGCGGCGGCGATTTTGGCGATGCAACTTCGACGTTTACAGGGGTTGGAGCGCGACAAAATTGAAGAAGAGCTGAAAGAACTCCATGAGTTAATTAAGAAGCTTGAGGGCATTCTTGCAGATGAGCAGAAGATTCTTGAGGTAATTAAGACTGAGCTTATCGCTCTTAAAGAGAAATATGGTGATGAGCGCCGCTCGAAGATTATTAACCATGAGGTTGGTAAGTTCTCTGAGGAAGAGCTGATCCCAGAGGAAGAGAGCGTGATTTTGCTCACGTCTGAGAATTACATTAAGCGGGTTTCGCAGAATGATTTCCGCAAGCAGAACAGGGGCGGTAAAGGTAAACGCGGAATGACGACAAAGGAAGAGGATGTGATTGCACAGATTGTAACGGCAAACTCGCATGACTTCCTATTGTTCTTCACCTCCCAGGGGCGAATTTTCCGCTTGAAGGCCTATGAGGTGCCACAGGCATCGCTGGCGGCAAAGGGCACAGCGGCGGTTAATGTCCTGAATATGCACCCAGAGGAGAGAATCACAGCGATCATTAAACAGGGGTCGGAGGCTGGGCCAGAAGGGTTCCTGTTTATGGCGACTAAGAAGGGGACGGTAAAAAAGACTTCTCTGAAGGATTATGAGAATATCCGGACAAATGGTCTGATTACGATTAAACTCGACGAAGGCGATGAGCTGAAATGGGTCAAGGGAACGACTGGCTCGAACGATATCGTGGTCTCGACCTCGGCAGGTCAGGCGCTCAGATTTAATGAGTCTGAGGTGCGTGCGATGGGCCGGGCGGCGCGTGGGGTTCGCGGTATGCGTATTCGTCCGAAAGATGAACTCGTCGGTATGGACGTGGTTACTGATCCAGAAAACCAAAAGTTGATCGCTGTGTCGGCGAATGGCTATGGTAAAGCAACAGAGGTCGTAAACTTCCCTGAGCACAAGCGCGGCGGAGTCGGTATTAAGGTCGCGGCGGTAACCGCGAAGACTGGTCCGATTGTGGCAGTGCACACCTTGGAGCCGAATGCTAAAGAGGTGATTATGATGTCGACTAAGGGCCAGGCGATTCGAGTCGCAACGGCGGAGATTCCGACGCTCGGACGCGCGACCCAAGGGGTTCGCATTATGAAGATGGGCGAAGGCGATACAGTGGCGTCGATTGGGATTTTGCCAGAGGAAGAAGAGGAACAAGAGAGCTAAATCTTTCATTATAGCATATTTTAAGAGAAAATTACAAGGAAAAAATTGTGCGAAATTTTCCTTGTAATTTTTTGATTTTTTGGTATATACTCGCGAGGTAACAATTTAAAGGAAGGAGTTTTCTATGAGAAAACATCAGCGAAGAAACGCGAGAATATCAATTTTAACAGGGGCGGTATTGGCCTTGATGGGGCTGACATCGGTGGGGTCGATCGGGTCGGCTGCAACGGTCTTATCGGCGGGATTGCCGGCGGAGGTCGCGTCACTTAACAGAGATGGCGGGTTTGTTTTCTCGCAAATCAACGAGGGAAAGAATACGATTACAGGGATGTTTACGGCTACTAATGACCCGAATTATCCAGAGTATATTGTCGAAAAATACCATTTTTTCTGGGGTGAGGTGAGTGATGAGAAGATGCCGGAGATGGTAGAGAGTACTGAGGGCGTAACTACGATTGCTAAGGGATCGGATGGCGAAGAGAAGTTTATGCGGAGTTGGTACCAGGTGGAATTTCCGGCGGCGACAGGGGTCAGTCTGGCGGATAATCCGACCAAGATAGTTTCGTATGCGATTCAGATTAAGGCTTTAGCGCCAGGGTATTCAGATAAGATTCTTGCAGGGCGATTCGATTACTCGCGATGCGTGAATTCAGAGGGCTATAAATTGGACGGAAGCGTGTTTTGTGCGCGAGATGAATGGGCAAGCGGGGAATCGTTTTACGATGCGTATAACCAGGATTGGCGGAAATTGAAGCCGCTGCCAGAGGTGAAATATGTCGAAAAAGAAGCTTCTTTAGGAGGCGTAGCAGAGGTGAGCGTAAGCGTGGCTGAAGCGGCTGGCGGGGTTGGCGGCGTTGGCGGTAGCGTCGGGGTTGGTGGCGCTGGTGGAGCGGGTATTAGCGGATTTGGTGCCGTAGTGGCTGGGACTGAGGAGGCTAGCGTCGGAGATTCTGCGACTGGCGAGACTAATATCGGAGAGGCAGAGGTTGCGGACGCCGGAGATGGAGCTGTTGAAGTGCCGGAATTGGGAGGGAAAAACGGCGATAAATCGTATTTAATGTGGTGGCTAGGATTTGTGGCACTGCTTTCTATCGGGGCGCTCGGGGCATTTTCGTGGTTTTTCTGGCCGATTCTGCCGTTTCATAAGAAGGGGGACAAAAAGCGTAAATAGTATGCTATAATAGAGGTATGGATGATGGGATTACAATACTTTTGGCGTTTGTTTCCGGTTTTGTGGTTGCGCAGGTCTCGAAACTGGTCGGCGCGCTGATTAAAAACAAGGGAAAGATGAGTGGTAAAGAGGTAGTTTACTGGCTATTTCGGTCGGGCGGGATGCCCTCTGGCCACTCGGCGAGTTTCATTGCGGCGGCGACGGCTTGCGGCTGGATTCGCGGGTTTACCTCAGTAGAATGCGTAATCTTGATCTGTATGTCAGTGATTATTATTTACGATGCAGTGAATGTGCGATATGCGGTAGGGGAGCACGGAAAGTTGTTGAACGAGATTGCGGTTTCGGATAATAATGTGAAGACCAAACCGCAGAAGTTGGTCGAGGGGCATACTTTGCCGCAGGCGGCAGTGGGGATTTTGTTGGGCCTGGTCGTTGGGACGCTGGCCTACTATCTGTACGGATTAGTTTCGGTTGCTTAGATTAAGATTGGGCAGATGTCCAATTTTTGGGCAAAACAGGGAAAATGCCTAAAAATATGAAAAATCTTCAAAAAAGTCGAAAAAAGTGCTTGACATTTTATTTTAGATGCGATAAGATAGGAATAGTCTAACAGCTGCGAGATCTTGTATTTTATGCTGTCTATGGCAGAAGTTTAACAGTTTAGTTGTGCAATTTAACTTGTCAGTCATTAT
>JAFRLA010000032.1 GCA_017431465.1 Candidatus Saccharimonadota bacterium | reverse complement strand
CTCTTTTCCCAATCGGCGATATGCTAAAAAAAGACGTCAAAAAACTCGCCGAAGAAAAAGGCCTTGATAATGCTTACAAAAAAGAGTCGATGGGCGTCTGCTTCGTCGGCGAAGTCGGCATGGAGGATTTTTTGAAAGAATATTTCGAGCCTAATCCCGGCCCGATTATCGAAATTGAAACCGGAAAAGAACTTGGGCTCCATGAAGGCGCGATCTTCTACACCATCGGCCAGCGCCACGGCCTTGATCTTGGCTCTGCCAATAAAGGCGCCGACGCCGGCTTACCGTATTACGTTGTCAAAAAAGATATTACAAAAAACATTGTCTACGTCTCCCGCAACTTGAACGCGGAAGACCTCTGGACAACCGAGCTCGAACTTGAAGATGTGATTTTGCGCGAAGCGGGCGGAATTAACCTCGTCGAACATAAAGGCGTAGCACAACCCGAGTTGCGAAGCAACCCGGCGTGTAGCGGTTCGGCGAGGCTAAATTCGCCGCTTCGCGTGGACGTACGCCTCCGTCATCGCGCTCCGTTAATCCCGGCGATCCTGAAAGGGAATAAGTTGATTTTCGAAAAAGAGATTAAGCGTCCTGCCGCCGGCCAGTCCGCGGTCTTCTATCAAGGCGACATCTGTATTGGCGGCGGAATCATCAGCTCCTAAAATTAAGGCATAGGAAAAGGGCGCTCGTCCTGAGCGCCCTTGTTGTGAGGTGGATATATCATTTGATTTTCCTCTGGATTACTTTTTTGACTCCAGAGGTGGAAACTTTCTTGCCTTTTTGGTAGTAAGAAATTAGGTATTTCTTGCCCGACTTCTTAACCACCTGAGTGAAACTGAAGGTGACATACTTGTCGCCTCCGAAGTCGCCCTTGTAGTACACAGTGGTCTTTACCTTCTTGCTAGAAGATGACTTCCTGGTATACTTGCGCTTTTCTCCCCAGCCATATTTCTTAGCCATTTTCTCTAACGATTTCAGGCTAGAATAAGCTTTCTTCTCGATCTTTGTGCTATGCTTCAGATCAGAGAAATTGCTTATAGGCTTAGGAGCGACTACCGGATTATCTCCAGCAGGAGCAGTACTCGGAGTTACCTCTGGGGTTACCTCCGGAGTAGCGCTCGGTGTAATCGTCGGTGTAGTCGTCGGTGTTGCACTCGGCGCAAGCGTCGGAGCAACGAACGGCGGCGGCGTAACCGTCGGTGTAGCACTCGGTGTAGCACTCGGAGTTGCTGTCGGTGTAGTCGTCGGGGTTGCTACTGCGTCGCTAATAATCGTAGTAGTGACTGTAGCGGTTTTCCAGTCATTGCTGACTGCAACGACCTTGGCGATCGAAGCTGATACGGCGCCAGTAGTGGCATCGTAAGCTTCGCGTTTCCAGCTCTCGCCAGAAATCTCATGCTTCTCCATCAAGCGAGCTCCGCTGTAAAACTCGTAAACGCCTTTGTTTGATGAGTTCTCTGCAGCCGGCTTACCGGTCAGAGATCCGGTTACTGTGCCTACGCGATACTGAACAGTTGTTACGCCATTCGTAGTGCGATAAGACCAGTAGTCGGTACCGTCGATAAAATCCCAATCTCCGCTAGTATAACTAGTAAAGGTCAAGATCTTATTTGCTAGCGTTACATTGGCCGTGTAGGCCCTAGTTTGCGGATCGATACTGTTGCTAAAAGCTCCAGTTTCGACATCGGTTGACAGTGTCTTAGTTACTGTTGCCGCGTCCGAGAACGACGGCGTCAGCAAAGTCGCAATTAAAGCTGCAACTAACACTATAGCTACCTTTTTTGCTGCATTCCGCAGCGCAAATGATTTCTCCATGATTTTATCCTCCTAAGGTTCTTTCAGGGGTGTCTGGCCCCTGCATACGATTGTTTTTTGGTTACAGGGTAGTCCACCTCACTGAACTAATTCCATTATACCACAAACGCTTTAAAAAGTCAATACTTATAACATAAAGTTGGCCAAAAAAGTATGGTATAATAGGGGTATGAATGCATCAGAAATTCGTAAAAAATACCTAGATTTTCAACGTCAAAAAGGTCATAAGGAGATCCCGCCAGCGCCGTTGGTTCTTGAAAATGATCCGACGACGTTGTTTACGGGTTCTGGGATGCAGCCGCTTCTGCCGTATCTTCTGGGTAAAAAACACCCCGAGGGGATTCGTCTGACCGATTCTCAACCTTGCCTCCGGCTTCAGGATATTGAGGACGTTGGCGACCCGCGCCATACTACAGTTTTCGAGATGCTAGGAAACTGGTCTTTGGGCGATTATTTCAAAAAAGAACAGATCGAGAATTATTTTGAGTTTCTAACAGAGGTGATTGGTCTCGACCCGGCAAAAATCTACGTTACCTGTTTTATCGGCTCAGAGAAATACGGCATCCCGAAAGACGAAGAAGCTGCGAAAATCTGGCAAGGCGTCTTTAAGAAAGTCGGAATTGAGGCAAAAATTGCCGAAATCGGCTCGGCTGAGAACGGAGATAAGCGGGGGATCAAAGAAGGTGAGCGGATCTTCTTCTACGATGACCACGAAAACTGGTGGAGCCGAGGCGGCGGGATCGAAACGACCCCTAAAGGCGACCCTTGCGGCCCGGATTCTGAGGTTTTTTACGATTTTGGCGAGGATAAACAGGATGTTGAAAAATACGGCCAAAGCCATCCGGCGAGCGACGGGGCGCGTTTTATGGAGATTGGCAACCAAGTCTTTATGCAATACCGTCGGAACGACGACGGCACTTTCTCTGAGCTAGAGCATAAAAACGTCGACTTTGGCGGTGGCTTGGAGCGCCTGGCGGCGGCCTCAATCGGCAGCTTTGATGTCTTTAAGATCTCCCTAATGCGCCCGATTATTGAGAAATTGGAAGCCCTGTCCGGTAAAGATTACGACAACAACACCGACGAGATGCGCATCATCGCGGACCATTTGCGCGGCGCCTACCTCTTGGCTGCGCAGGGTTTGAGTCCGTCGAACAAGGCTCAGGGTTACGCCCTACGCCGTCTTATCCGCCGCGCAATCTTAAAGGCTCTAGACCTCGGAATTGCCCAGGATTTCCTGAAAGAAACTATCGCGCCTATCGCTGAGGAATACAACTCTCTCCCTGATAATATCTTAACTAACCGCTCCGGCGCCCTGGAAATCCTCGAAAAAGAGGAGCGCGCCTTCCGCCAGACTCTAAATCGCGGTCTAAAAGAGATGCAAAAAATGGTTTCTCGCGACGCTGACGGTGTTTTGACTGGTCAAGATATTTTTAAATTACAAGATACTTACGGCTTCCCGATGGAGGTGTCGGTCGAGCAGGCGTACCACGACGAAATTCCGCTCTCGAAAAACTGGCGCAAAGAATTTGATGAGGCGCTTGAAGAACAGAGAAATCGTAGCAAAACTGCGTCGAAGGGAATGTTTAAGGGCGGCCTTGAGGACCATAGCGAGATGAGCACTAAATACCATACCGCGACACACCTTCTGCTTGCCGCTTTGCAAAAGCATATCTCTGCGGATATTTCTCAAAAAGGTAGCAACATCACCCCCGAGAGGATGCGCCTAGATTTCAATGTCGATCATAAATTGGCCCCTGAAGAATTAGCGAAAATTGAAGACCAAGTCAACGAGTGGATTTCGGCAGATTTACCAGTAGAATTTGCTGAATATGATAAGGATTATGCTCGTGATGAACTGCAAGCTCACGGCTCGTTCTGGGAGCGTTACCCAGATCGGGTTACAGTTTATACTATCGGTGACTCGAAGAGCCCAGCTTCGCGCGAAGTCTGCGGCGGACCGCACGTCGCCCATACCGGTGAACTCGGCAAATTCAAGATCAAAAAAGAGGAATCATCTTCCGCTGGCGTCCGTCGAATCAAAGCGATTCTCGAAAATTAGGGTTGCTGCTGACTGGCGACTGATTGCTGGAATGCGGTTTTTGCTTCGGCGAGCTTTTCGGGTGACATATCTGGCGCCGCCGTCGGCGAAGCAACTGGCGCTGGAGCAGCAGCCGGTGGCGTTGCGCCGATAACTGCGGCTTGGCCTAACGCGGGTGCTGCGGCCATTGCCGCGGCATTCATCTGATTAGAACCCTCCATCGCCGCAGTGTTTGCTAAAACTTGCTTCTGTCGTTCGTATTCTTGCGGCGAAATTCGTGGTAGGGAAACGTAAAAAGTCGAACCTTCGCCGAATGCGCTCTCGGCCCAAACGCGCCCGCCCATCGCCTCGACGCGTTGTTTCACGATATAAAGCCCGAGCCCAGTCCCGCCAATCGTGCGAGTCTGGGAGTTATCCACTCGGTAAAATTTCTGGAAAATATGCGAAAGGTCATCCGGCGCGATCCCCATGCCTGTGTCAGTTACATTAATCAGCGCTCGGTCACCGTCCCCCCGCACATTAATCCAAACCGCGCCACCTTCTGGCGTGTATTTGACCGCATTTTCAATCAAATTATCTAGTATCTCTTTCAAAAAATCTACATCTACTAGCGCATAAATCAACTGGTCCATCGTTACCCGGTTGTCGCCAACCTCATCAAATGTGCCGAAGCTATATTTTAAGTTTTTACTTGCAAAATCTGCGGTATGCGCATCAGCAATTCGTTTGACCTCCTCAGTCATTTCGACAGGGACCATATGCACTTTCATCCGCTTATCATCTAACTTTGTTACATCGAGCAGATCCCGGAATAACCTTCCGAGGTGTTGTGAGGCGGCGTGTGCTTCGTTTAAGTACTGACGCGCTCGATCATCAATCGTTGCTGTTGCCGGGTTTAGCGCCAGTCCGAGATATCCTTCAATCGAAGCCACTGGGGTCCGCATTTCGTGCGAAGCTGTGGAGATAAATTCAGTTTGCTCGCCCTCTTCTTCTAGCTCTTTGGTAATATTGCGCAGAGTAATAATCTTGTTTGTTCGTCCTGAAAAAGTCAAAGTGATCTCAACAGGGGTCTTTTTCCCTTGAATCGTAACCAGAACATAATTTTTCGAGCTCCAACACTCGTTCGCTAAAATTGCCGCCGCTAGCGGATTCTGGTCATCCGGCACAGCCATCCCTTCGCCATTTTCCAGGCGAATTAGCGACAGATAGCCTGCGTTTAGTACTTCATTCGGACTAGAATACCCGACCATAGCCACCCCTGCCGGGTTAATAAACTGAACTTTGTTGGCATTATCTAAAATCATTACCCCATCATCAATCATCTCTAGCGCCATTTCCGCCATAGCGCTTTTATCTGGGGCTTGAACTACGCTTGCCGCACCCGAAGAATTTTTTGTGAACTTATCAAAAATGCCCATTACATTTATTTTACCACAAGCGTTAAAAAATGTGGTAAAATTAGAGTATGAATAAAGATGTCATCTATATTGAGCCGGAAGATGATATTACTGACATTATCAGTAAGCTGAAATCTGCCGAAGAAAAAGTAGTTGCGCTCGTTCCGCCGAAGAACATTGGGGTGATGCGTAGCGCCGTTAATACGAAGTTAATTGCTAAAACTGCGAAATTGAACGACAAAGTCGCAGTCGTGATTACGACTGACCCGTCCCTGATCAAACTTTCCGCGGTCGCCGGACTACCGGTAGCGGATAATTTGCGTTCGCGCCCGAAGTTGCCGACCGATTTTACGGCTGAAGAGTTGAACAATATGGTTGGCCCAATTTCGATCGATGAGCGAAAATTAGACGACGCCGAAGATGACGCCCCTGAAAAGCCGGCCGCCAAATCTGAGCCGACTGAGAAAGCGAAGGCCGCCGGCACGGCTAAGAAACCGGCTGCTACTGAAATGAAGTCTGACGACCTCGAGAAGGACGATAAGAAAAAATCTGATAAAAAAGGCAAAAAAATCCCTGATTTTGATAAGTATCGCAAATGGATCATTCTAGGAGCTATTGGCTTCGTGCTGCTCGTCGGTTTTATTATCTGGGCGACTCTTTTCGCGCCGGCCGCGAAGATTGCCGTAAACGTCCGCACGACCGCTGATAATTTCTCAGAAAACGTCTCGTTTGTGACCGAAGAAAGCAAGGCGGACCCGAAAAAGGGCGTGTTCTATCTAGAGACCCAGGAATATAAACAAGATTCTTCGGTCGAGTTCCAGGCGACCGGATCTAAAGATGTTGGCGAGAAAGCCAAAGGTACTTTGAACGTTAGCGTTTATGTCCAGGACGATACTTACAGCATCCCAGCTGGCGCTGAATTCAAGACCGGCGACCTCTCTTATACCGCCGATTCTGGCGCAACAATCAATTTTAACGACGACAGCCACTGTGCCAACCCGAATGGCACCGGTCCGGCGACCATCAAGAAAGAAGGCTGTCTCTTGTCCGCCTCTGTAAACGTTACGGCGACCGCCCCTGGCGAAAAGTATAACGTTACCTCTAGCCGTACTTGGACCTCTGGTCTCTCTGGCAAAGTCAATAAAATCACTAATGCCTCAGCTTTCTCTGGCGGTACGACTAAAACCGCGATCATCGTTCAGCAATCTGACGTCGATAATGCTAAATCAAAGCTCGAAGCGGGCGACGAGGCTGGCGGCAAAGAAGAGCTAACAAAACAGTTTGGCGACGATATGATGGTAATCGAGAGCTCGTATTCGGTTGAGTCAACCAATATCGCCTCGAATCCGGCGGTTGGAGCTGAAGTTTCAGATGGTACGACTCCAAAACTCTCCGCCGCGACCATCTATAAGATGTCGGCAGTGAAAAAATCCTCAGTTGAAAAATATATCAAAAAACTCGCTAAGGCAGACTTGTCCAGTGATCAAAAACTCTATTCTATCGGTAACCCATTCTTCGAAAAATTCTCCTCCGACGACAAGGGGAATGCGACCGCAAAATTGAAAACTACGACTCAGGCTGGTCCGAAAATTACCGAAGAAGATGTTCTAGAGAAAGTCAAAGGCAAGAAAACTGGCGAAGTCCAGACTCTGATTAAGTCGATTAACGGGGTTAGCTCCGTCAAAGTTGATCCGTCTTTCTTCTGGGTGACTAGAATCCCAACCGATCCAAATCGTATCCAAATTGAGCTGAAAGTCGAGGAATAATGAAGGTAATCGCGCTGGACGTCGGTACGAAGCGTATTGGGGTCGCAAAGGCAGACACCTCTGTTAAGATCGCTATACCAGACGGCACAATTATTGTGAAAAATGGTGAAGAATTTGACGAAATTAGGAGTATTTTAAGGCTGAATAAGACCGATTACGTCGTACTTGGTCTCCCGCGCAACAACCAAGGCGAAGAAACGGCCCAATCGGCTTACGTTCGCGATTTTGCAAAGAAGTTAAAAGCGAAAATACCGACCGTAAAGATTCGTTTCCAAGACGAGTCTCTGACCTCTGTTGAGGCGGAGAGCCGCCTGAAATCTCGCAAAGGTTATAATTTTGCTAAAGGCGAGATCGATACTGAGGCGGCCGCGATTATCTTGCAAGATTTTATGGAGAATTTTAGCGTTTCAGGACGCGCTGAGAGCGCCGAGAAGGGCTTCGAAAGCTCAGACCCTCATACTACGCCAGAAAAGTCTAAAAAAGTCAAGAAGGGGGCAAAAAATAAGTCTGGCGGCAGAAAATTGGCCATTATCTTGATTTCTATTGTTGCGGCGCTAGGCATCAGCGCGGGCGGGGCTTTTTTTTGGTATATTAGCGACCTGGGCCCTGTAGTAGCAGGGGTATCCTGTAAAGATACGCCAGACAATGAAGGGTGCGAGACTGTCAAGTTCTCAGTAAGGAGCGGCGATACGACCGCTCAAATTGCCGACAATCTGAAGAAAAAAGGCCTAATTAAAAGCTCTTTGGCTTTTCAGATCTATTATCGCTTAAATTTCAACGATAACTCCCTAAAAACTGGCGAATACAAATTCAATAAAACGCTTTCTACCCCTGATATTGTTAAACAGTTAGTCGAAGGGGAAAACGAGTCGAACGTTTTTTCACTGACAATTTTACCGGGCGAGACGGTCGCGGAAATTAAAAAGAAATTAGTCGAAAAACACGGTTACGATGAAACAGAGGTCGACGCCGCGTTCTCAAAGACTTACGACCACCCAGTTTTTAAAGACCATGCAGATACCTCTGATTATGGTGCCAGCCCGCTCGAAGGTTATATGTTCGGCGACACCTATGAATTTTACAAGGGGGAATCGGTCGAGAAAATTATAAAAACTGCTCTAGATTCTCTATATAAAGTCATTACCGAGAATAATCTAGAGGAAAAATTTGCTGCGCAGGGTCTGAATCTCTATCAGGGGATTACACTTGCCTCTATTGTCCAGAAAGAGGCAAACTCTCTAGAGCAGCCGAAGGTCGCCAGAGTATTTTTGAATCGCATCGACAAAGGGATGCCGCTCGGCTCCGATGTTACAACTCAGTACGCACTTGATCTAATCGACCCAGACAGACAAACCTATACGAATAACGCGGCGGCGCTAAAGGTCGATTCTCTCTATAATACCCGCCTTTATGCCGGTTTGACCCCTGGGCCGATCTCTAATCCCGGCGTTTCGGCCCTGATGGCGGTGGCCGAGCCAACAGATATGGATGCTATTTACTTCTTGACAGGAGACGATGGTATGATGTATTATAGTAGTACAGAGGCAGGGCATAACCAGAATATTCGCGACCATTGCCGTGAGCTCTGTAAAACTTCATTATGAAAGTCAAGAAAAATATAGTTCCGTATATCGTAGTTGCGCTAGGTATCTTTGCGCTTGCGTTTTTTGGTTCCTGGTCTAAGAGCGTAAATACTTACGACAACGAAAATGTCCAGAATTTGATCGCCAATAACTCTTTTGCGACTGTCGATCAAATCTCGGAGTTTTATACAACTGCGATGGTGGCCGACGATATTAACCTGGCGACCGCCCCTGTTATTCGCACGAACTACGAATCGGTCTCAGTAATTCAGGATATTGGCCAAGACGAAACTGGTAAGATGACTAAACCGTCGCTAGTCGACGTGTCGCATCTTTCGCGTGGCGTAATTAACTATACTGTCAAGGAGGGCGAGAGTCTCGAGACAATTGCGCAAAAATACAATGTCTCTACAACTCAAATTCGCTGGTCTAACGGCCTGAAAACCGACGAGGTCTCGGTGGGCCAGACTCTGCTTGTTCCGACCGTCCCTGGTATTGCCTACTCTGTTAAATCCGGCGATACAGTCGAGGGGCTGGCAGAGAAATATAAATCTGATGCCCAGCTGCTTATTGCTTTGAATGATCTTGAGAAGGACCAAACTTTAACTCCGGGCGCGATATTGATCTTACCGAATGGTGAGTTGCCAGAGACTGAGCGCCCAGAATATGTGGTTGCAAATGGCCGGAACGGCAAGTATCATTCTGGCGCCGCAACTTCTTCACATTACTCTGCGGTTTATGCTTCTGGCAACAAATACGCCTATGGTTGGTGTACTTGGTATGCTTGGCAGTGGCGCAAAGACAACCTGGGTGATGCCATGCCGTCTAATATGGGCAACGCCTCATCGTGGGCACGCTCGGCAGCTGGCGCTGGCTATACCGTCTCGCGTACCCCTGTTTATGGTGCAGTCTTCCAGACGACTGGCGGTAGTTACTATGGCCACGTCGGCGTAGTTACCGGTGTTCATGCTGACGGCTCGATCACGATTTCTGATATGAACGGTATTGCTGGTTGGGGTCGGGTTGGCTCTAAAACTATTTCCGCCGCCGAGGCCGCGCGCTATAACTACATTTATCCGAGGTAGGTTATGTTTGTCGATACCGCAAAAGTCGAATTACATGCTGGCAAAGGCGGAGACGGCGCCGTTTCGTTTCGTCATGAAATCTATATTCCAAAAGGTGGCCCAGATGGCGGTGATGGCGGTAAAGGCGGTTCAATTGTCTTCAAGGCCGATAAAGATACGAATACCCTGCTAGATTTTCGCTATAATCCAATTCTTCGTGCCGAAAACGGCCGAAATGGCGCTGGACAACGCGCTGCTGGTCGCTCCGGCCGCGACTTAGTCGTCGAAGTGCCGATCGGCACAGTCGTCTATCGCTCTCGGAGCGACGCGCTGAGGGACCCCGCCGGCTCCGAGCCAGAGGCGAGCGAGTCAGATGGGCAATACGGTGCGACCGTCCCTTGGGACGCGGAAGACCAAAGATCTACAGGATCCCGAGAGTTAATAGCCGATTTAGTCGAGGATGGACAAACCGCGATCATTGCGCGTGGTGGCGATGGTGGTTTTGGTAATGCGCATTTCAAATCATCTACGCGCCAGACTCCGCGTATCGCCGAAGTCGGCGAGCCCGGGGAAGAGTTTGAGGCGGAATTAGAGTTAAAACTCCTCGCCGACGTTGGTCTGGTTGGCTTGCCAAACGCGGGTAAATCTACTTTCCTCTCTGTTGTATCGAACGCGAAACCGGAAATTGCCGATTATCCATTTACGACCTTAACGCCAAATCTCGGCGTAGCCGAAATCGATGGGAAAGATTTACTTATCGCCGATATTCCTGGGTTAATCGAAGGAGCCTCTGAGGGTAAAGGCCTCGGCCATGCCTTCTTGCGTCACGTTGATCGCACAGCGGTCCTATTACATCTTGTTGACGCTTATAACGATGATGCCGGTGCGGCCTACGCTACGATTCGTCACGAACTAGAAAAGTATTCTGATCTGAAAAATCGCCCAGAAATTGTCGCCCTGACGAAAACTGAAGGCCTAGATCCGGAAATTGTAAAGATGCAAACGGCCTCAATTCTCGCTAAAAATCCGTCCGCGAAAGTTTATGCAATTTCTTCCGCTGCTCATCAAGGTCTAACCGAACTTCTTCGTGCTCTCCGTACCGAGGTCGATAACGGCAAAGCGTTGGCCGACTCAAGGACTAGTGCGTTGGAGAGTCCAGCTGGCTCCGAACCGAAAGCGATCCCTGTTATTTCTCTCGGCCCTGACGCCGTGAAAGATATCTGGACGGTCGAAAAGGATGGCGATAAATTTGTTGTCCGCGGGGAGAAAATCGAAAAATTTGCCCGCCGTACTGATCTCTCTAACTACGCCTCGGTTAACCGCCTCCGCGACATCATGAAAAAAATGGGCATTCGCGGCGAGCTCACGACCCAAGGCGCTGAGCCAGATTCCATCATTTCTATTGCCGGCAAAGAATTTACCTTCGTAGAAGAAGGCTGGCAATAGACTTTTTATCGAGATATTAAACATTCTGTTTATTATCTCGATTTTTTGACGGCAAGAACTTTAATTCGACATGTTACGATAGAAAAAATTGAGTGTAAAAGATGTTAAAAGTGTTAGTTTTCGATAGCGGCTGGGGCGGGGATTTAATTGCAGATTATTTAGAGCAAGAATTGCCTATAGAGGTTGAACGCCTGATTGATTGGCGTTCTGGATCGTATAGTGAAAAAACTCCTGGCGAGATTCGCTTGCTTTCGGAAATGGCGATTTTACCGCATATCGGTGAAGCGGATGTGATAGTCTTGTCCGAAGCGGCGACCGCCGCTGTGGCGTTAGACTTTTTGAAGCAACGATATCCGAACCAAGTTTTCGTTGGCTACGGGCATGATTTGGCGGAGCTAGTCCGCCGCCTTTCCCAAGCGGTGATGATCTTAACGACCGAAGGGGTAAAACGTTCAGAATTCTACCAGCATTCAAAAGTAAATTTTTCAGGCAAGGAGCTGGTCGAGCCAGAGTGTTTGGGATGGGAGGATCATATCGACAACGGTGACTTGCCCGAAGAGGTTGTGTCAAGAGCCGTGGGCGACTTTCGAGGAACGGTGGTTGTTTATAACCCGGGGTTCTTTGAAATCATTCCAAAACTGGAGAAGATCGCCGGTCAGCGTATCAGTATTATAGACATGAAAAGGGCTTTGCTACGGGATGTGTGCCTCGCGTTGAAGCTTCGCGGGGTAGATGGGTATGCACCTGACCAACGTTTTGCCAGATAAAAGACTGGCCTAATCGCTCAGGCCAGTCTTTGCTGAAGCGCGCCCACCCTGGGGCACATTGTTTTGTTTTAATCCGCTGTTTATTTTAATGTAGTCTCCACACTCCACTTTGTACAGTGGAACCCCTGTGAAGCGTTTCAGCTTATGTTTATCATAGCAAAACATTAACGTTTTGTCAATAGTTTTCGAGGAGTTTTCTAAAAACCTGCTTTTTAGTGCCTCACCCCTTGCGTGCTCGAACTGCTTATGTTACAATAGACATAAGTATTTTTAGGAGGCAAAAATGACAAGAATAGCAATTAACGGCTTCGGCCGAATCGGGCGTAACGCTTTTAAAATCGCATTCTCGCGTGATGACGTTGAGATTGTTGCGATTAATGACTTGACTGATACGAAAACTCTCGCGCATCTTTTGAAGCATGATTCGTCGTATGGTACTTATACTAACACTGTTGATTATGACGACGACAATCTGATTGTTGAGGGCGAGAAAATTCGCGTTCTCTCTGAAAAAGATCCAGCAGCTCTGCCGTGGAAAGATCTGGATATCGACGTCGTAATCGAGTCGACAGGCTTCTTTACTGATCCAGAGAAGGCGCGCGCTCATATCGAGGCTGGCGCAAAGAAAGTCGTTCTCTCTGCTCCGGCAAAGGGCGAAGGTGCGAAAACTATCGTACTTGGTGTAAACGAGGACGATATTACCGAAGACGACGTCATTCTTTCGAACGCCTCTTGTACGACCAACTGTATTGCCCCAGTCATGAAAATTCTAGAGGATAACTTCGGTATCGAAAAGGCAATGATGACTACGGTCCATAGTTATACCGCTTCTCAGAAGCTCCAGGATGCTCCAGCAAAAGATTTGCGTGAAGCTCGCGCTGCTGCTGAAAATATTGTTCCGACTACGACCGGTGCTTCTAAGGCTGCCGCTCTCACAATCCCTTCCTTGAAAGATAAGTTCAACGGTCTTTCCGTCCGCGTCCCGACCCCAGTTGTCTCGCTCGCAGATATTACCGCCGTAGTGAAACGCGACGTTACAAAAGAAGAAATCAACGAGGTCTTTGAGCGTGCCGCTGAAGAGCCATATTACGCAGGGATTCTTGGCGTTTCCAACGAAGAACTCGTCTCGATCGATTATCGCGGTAATTCTCATTCTGCCGTTGTCGACTTGCCGCTGACCGACGTAGTCGATGGCAACTTAATCAAGGTTGTTGCTTGGTATGACAACGAGTGGGGGTATTCTAACCGCCTCGTTGAGTTGACCGCTGATTTTGGAAAGGACGCGTAGGTGGATCAGTCGGATACGATCGTTTTCATCTCTGCCGACCATCGTGGTTTTGAGTTGAAAAACCAGCTATTGCCAGTTTTTGCAAGTCTTGGCGTTGCTGTTCAAGATCTTGGTCCAGTAGAGTACAATCCGGAGGACGATTTTAACGACGCTGCTACTATCGTCTGTCGAAAAGTCCTAGAGAATAATACTGCTCGCGGAATTATTATTTGTGGCAGTGCTATTGGAGTTGCAATGCAGGCGAACCGTTTTAAAGGCATTCGCGCAGTAGCTGCCTATAACACGAAACTCGCCGAGCTTAGCCGCACTCATGAAGACGCGAACGTACTCTGCCTGTCTGCCGACCTCGTTAGCGGGCGAGATAATGTAGAGATTATCAAAACTTTTCTGGAAACTATGCCCTTAACGGATGAAAAATATCTTCGTCGCGAGCGTAAATTAGACGAAATAGAGATAAAGGAGGAATAAATGGCATCTACTCAGATCGAAATTGTACCAACCATCTTAGCGACTTCACCAGAGCAATATCAACAGTTTATTGCCGCCTATCAAGGGTTTGCGAAGCGCGTCCAGCTAGACATCTCTGACGGGCAATTTACTCCAACGGTCACCATCCCTGCCGCTGGCTTGACTTGGCCAGAAAACTGGATGATGGACATTCATATGATGGTCGCTCGTCCTTCTGAACATCTTGCAAACCTGATTGCTATGAAGCCACACATGGTGATTTTTCATGCCGAGACCGGCGAGGATCTTCTGCCAATTTTTGATCAGCTTCGTGCGGCCGGCATCAAATGCGGCGTGGCACTTGCGAAACCTACTTATCCGCCGAAGGTCAAATCGTTTATTGAGGCGGCAGACCATGTGCTGATCTTTGCTGGCAAACTTGGGCAGCAAGGCTCAGATGCTGATATCCTCCAGACCGAGAAAGTGCCACTAATTACTAAAATTAAATCAGATATAGAAATTGGCTGGGATGGCGGCGCAAACATGAAAAATGTTCGCGCAATTGCCCATACCGGTATTAGTGTTATCAATGTTGGGGCGGCGCTTGCGACTTCTAGTAACCCGGCCGCGACTTATGATGAGTTGGTTAAAGAAGCCGACCGGAAAGGCGTCGCGCTTTAATGGCTAGGATCTGTTCGCTCGGCTCGTCTCTGCAGGACATCTATCTCGTCGACCACGATGATCTTGTATCTTCTGATTCGGTCTATGATCGGATTACTGTAGGCACTAAAGTTGATATCGACAAGATCTCTTATGAGGTTGGTGGCGGCGCGACGAATGCTGCAGTAACTTTTGTCCGCCACGGCCACGAATCAGTCATTCTCTCAAATGTTGGGCGCGATATCGCCGCCGAAGCGATTCGTGCTTGTCTCGACGACGAGGGAATCGATAGTAGTTACATTGAAACCGTTCGCGAAAACACTGGCTGCTCGGTAATTTTATTAGATTCTAAATCTGGAGAGCGCACGATTCTAACTCATCGGGGTGCCTCGGCTCGATTTGACAATTTATCAGAAAAGTGTCTTGATAATATTAGTCCAGATTGGCTTTATGTTACGTCCCTACGCGGTGATATGACTACCCTGAAGCGATTTTTTAAATATGCTAAGAAAAACGATATCAGGGTCATGTTTAATCCAGGAAAACTCGAGCTGGAACACAAATCTGATTTGACAAAGTTGCTAGAATATGTTGATGTATTGCTAGTCAATAAGCGTGAGGCTGCTCAAATTGTACCTGGGGAAACTTTAGAAGAGCTGTTGTCGCGCCTGAAAAATTATCTTCGCACAGTCATTATTACCGATGGTCAAATGGGCGCGATTGCTCGTGACGGTTCAAAAACTTATCGTTTTGGACTTTATGAAGATTTGAAGGTTAAAGATACGACTGGCGCTGGCGATGCTTTTGGCTCGGGATTTTTGGCCCACTTTGCTGCTGGGTACTCGTTTAAAGATTCGCTAGTTTTTGCTTCGGCGAACTCGACTTCGGTTGTTTCGAAGCTCGGCGCAAAAACTGGTATTCTTACCGGCCGTGAAAAATTACATCAAATGGTTATGCAGGAGATAAAATAATGAACGATATGGAAAAAGAAGCTGAGAAGTGGTTAAAAAGCTTGGAAAAACTCGGCGTTTTAAAACCGGACATCGAGCGTTCGCTCGCCTACGCTAAGGACCTTGAATACGGCCTCAGGATGATTCGCACTTATCCTCAAGGCGTTACGGTCTTTGGTTCGGCACGAATTGACGAGAATGACAAATACTACAAGGCGGCGCGCGAACTTGGTGGCCTTCTGGCTCAAAAAGGCCATGCGGTCATTACTGGCGGCGGCCCAGGCATTATGGAAGCGGCAAATCGTGGCGCGTACGAGTATGGTGGCCGCTCGATCGGCTTGAATATCCAGCTCGACCACGAACAATTTCCAAACCCCTACCTTACTGATACTATGGAATTTCACTATTTCTTCGCCAGAAAAGTCATGCTTTCGATGTCCGCCAAAGTCTATGTTTTCTTCCCAGGCGGGTTTGGGACTTTAGACGAACTTTCGGAAATCATTATCTTGATGCAGGAGCATAAGATGCCAAAAATGCCGGTATTCTTCTTTGGCAAATCTTTCTGGAGACCTCTAGAAAAGTTTTATCGAAACAAGATGCTCGCTAAGGGTTTAATTAGTGCAAAAGATATGCATCTTTTCAAACTTACCGACGACGTTCGCGAAATTGTCGCAGCTACCGAGAAGATTGGCCATCCCAAGCTCTCGGAAAATTATTACGATAACTATACGCACTAGCCGCTGGAAACTACGTGAAAAATTATCGAAAATATGGTATAATATATTGATATGTCTAAACCGTTTAAGCTCCATTCGAAATACGCTCCGACCGGGGACCAGCCGGCCGCGATCAAGCGTCTGTGCGACGGATTAGACAATAATCTGCGCGAACAAACTTTACTCGGTGTAACCGGCTCCGGTAAGACATTTACAATGGCAAATGTAATCCAGCATTATAACCGCCCGACGCTTGTCTTGGCCCATAATAAGACTCTCGCCGCTCAGCTTTATTCTGAATTTCGCGAGTTTTTCCCAGATAACGAGGTTCATTATTTCGTTTCGTATTTTGATTATTATCAGCCTGAGGCCTATATCGCCTCGTCCGATACCTATATTGAAAAGGATTCGGCGATTAACGACGAAATCGATCGTTTGCGCCATGGCGCGACCGAGGCACTTCTAACCCGCGATGACGTGATTATCGTCGCCTCGGTTTCTTGTATTTACGGTATTGGTTCGCCAGAACATTATCTCGCAATGTCGCTGCCCCTGTGGAAAGTCGGTGAGAAATGGAGGACAGGAGCTTGGCGCGAGACGGAAGGCCTAGAAACTCCCGCCCCCATTTCTCAGCAGGATTTTATCTATAATTTAGTAGCAATGCAGTACCATAGGAACGACCTCGCCTTCGAGCGCGGTAATTTTCGTGTCCATGGCGACACTATCGATGTTTTTCCAGCCTCTGGCGAGTACGCCTATCGCTTCGAGTTTGCTTTTGATATGCTCGAAGAAGTCAAAATCATCGACCCGCTAACTGCCGAGGTTCGAGAGAAGCCTGATAGGATTCACATTTTCCCGAATACCCATTATGCTACACCGAAAGATCAGCTTGACCGTGCGCTTGAGACCATAAAAGCCGAGTTCGATGAACGACTGGCTTTCTTTGAAAAAAACCAGAAGTTCCTTGAGGCTCAGCGCTTGTCACAGCGTGTAAAATATGATTTAGAAATGCTAGAAAGTACCGGTTTTGTCAAGGGTATCGAAAACTACTCGCGTCATCTCGATGGTCGCCTGCCGGGGCAGCCGCCAGCCACGCTTATTGATTTCTTCCCGGATGACTTTTTGCTACTCGTAGACGAATCGCATATGACTTTGCCGCAGGTCCGCGGTATGTATAATGGCGATCATGCCAGGAAAGAAACTCTCGTAGAATACGGTTTTCGGTTACCCAGCGCTCTAGATAATCGACCTCTGACTTTTGGCGAATTTCAGAAACGCGTGAATCGGGCAATTTATGTTTCGGCGACGCCAGGCGAGTATGAGTTAGAGCACTCGCCGGAGCCAATCCAACAGGTTATCCGTCCAACCGGTCTACTCGATCCAGAAATTGAGGTTCGAGGCTCCGATGGTCAGATTGATGATCTTATGGAGGAAATCGACCGACGTATTGCTAAAGGCCAAAGGGTGTTAATTACGACCTTGACAAAACGCATGGCTGAGGACTTAACAGACCATCTAAAAGAGCGCGCTGTCAAGACCGCCTACATCCATTCTGATATCGACACTTTGGAGCGCGGCGACATCTTGCGCGATCTTCGCGCTGGGGTTTACGACGTACTGGTCGGGATCAATCTGCTCCGCGAGGGCCTAGATTTGCCAGAAGTTTCGCTGGTTGCTATTCTGGATGCTGATAAAGAAGGATTTTTACGCTCTGAATCGGCTTTAATCCAGACGATCGGCCGCGCCGCTCGCCACGTCGAAGGTAAAGTCATTATGTATGCCGACAGTATTACGGAGAGTATGGCCCGCGCGATTGAGGAAACGAACCGCCGTCGCGAAATCCAACAAAAATACAATGAAGATCATAACATTACTCCAAAAGGCGTCGAGAAGGAGATTGGTCAAGGCCTCCGCGCAATTATCCCTGAAAAAGAGCAGAAAAATCAGCTCGACCTAAAGAAGGTCCCGCCAGAAGAAATCCCGAAGTTAGTAAAACAACTAGAAAGCGAAATGAAACTCGCCGCCGCCAATCTCGAGTTTGAACGCGCCGCTTCTCTTCGCGATCTGATCGACGATATCAATCACAAAATCGCGAAATAGCGCCCAAGAATTTCGCAAGACATTGACAAAACAAGAAAAAATGATATGATAAAAGAACGGGGCTAATTGTGCTCGGTTTTCCTGAGAAAGGAGGCACCTTAATGATTAAAATTTATATTGCTGGGCCCAGTGTTTTTGCAAAAAACGCTAAAGAAATCGGAGAAGAATATAAGGCGATTTGCAAAGAATATTATTGTAAGGGTCTATATCCGCTTGATAGTGAGTGCGAAGCCGCGGGCATCTTACCGATGTCAAAAAAGATTTATCTGGCAAATACGCAGGACATTGAGCGGGCGGATTATGTAGTAGCCGATCTGAACCCATTTCGCGGACAGTGCATGGATGACGGCACGGCTTTTGAAATTGGCTATGCTGTCCACGCTAAAAAGCCGGTTTATGGCTACATCAGCGATGCTCGCCCGCTTAACGACAAAATCGGGACAGAAGACGAAAACGGATTCAATGTCGAAAACTTCGGATTACCTATAAACCTGATGATTGCCGAATCGACACACATCGTTGAAGGCGATTTTGAAGATTGCATTCGCACAATGATCCGGCTTGAGGGCTTAGAACACTAACCAGCAAAAAGCGTCTACAAAAGTAGGCGCTTTTTTGACGAATTGGCAAATTTTTCATTATAGCACATTTCCGCGAGGACTTACAAGGAAAATTTTATATAAAATTTTCCTTGTAATTTTCTCAAAATTTGTTATATACTCGCGCAAGTGGGCTAGAACTTTATCGTTGGCAGTTTGTAGAACGCAGTTAAGCCCACTAGCTTAATTAAAATCTCTTGTGCCCAAATCTTGTCAAAACCATGCATAAAAAATGCAAAACACTCCTTATAATTCTTGTCAAACCAACGATAAAGTCTAGCCCAGGTACCTATTTTCGTGATATAATAAGGAAGATGAAAATTACACGCGAGGAAATCAATCATCTAGCAATGCTCTCCAATTTTTCTCTGGAAGATGCGGAGGCTGAGGCTCTAGGCCAGGACCTGAGTCAGATTATTGAGTATATCTCCCAGCTTGACGAGCTCGATACTGAGGGTATTGAGCCAACTTATCAAGTTTTCGAAATGGAGAATGTCTGGCGTGATGATGAAATTAAGGCCCAAGAGGCGGATCGCGAAGCCCTGCTCGCGCTAGCCCCAGAGGCAGAAGATAACCAAATTAAAGTGCCAAAGGTGTTATAGTATGGACGAAGATTTAGAGAGACTGTTAGAATCAGAACGTGAAGACGCCGAAAACGAGGAAAGGGACGAAAATGCAGATTGCGAGTAAGGAAGTTTCGGCTACGTCTTTGGTTAAGGCTGCATTGGAGAAGGCAAAACGTTGTGAAAATTACAACATCTTCATCAGTCTAAACGAAGAAGCGGCATTGAAAAAAGCGCAGGAAATTGATGAAAAAATCAAAAAGGGCGAAAACCCTGGCAAACTCGCCGGCGTACCGTATGCTTTAAAAGATAACTTTCTAAGTAAAGATGGAAATACTACTGCCGCAAGCAAAATTCTTGAGCCCCTGAAGAGCCCGATTACCGCTACCTCTGTTAAAAAACTTGAAGATGAAGGCGCGATTATGATTGGCCGCGTCAATATGGACGCGTTTGCGCATGGTTCTTCGACCGAGAATTCCTATTTTGGCCCGACAAAAAATTCCAAAGACGAGGCGCGTGTTGCCGGTGGATCCTCTGGCGGTTCGGCGGTCGCTGTAGCGCTAGATATTGTCGAATTTGCGACCGGCACTGATACTGGTGGTTCAATCCGCCAGCCGGCCTCATTCAATGGTGTCTATGGTTTTAAGCCGACTTACGGCGCGATTTCTCGCTATGGCGTCGTCGCGATGGCCTCGAGCACGGACTGCGTCGGCTTCTTCGCTAAGTCCGCAGAAGACATAGACCTTCTTATGTCCATCGCCGCCGGCCAGGATCCTTACGACTTGACAACTCTCCCGAATTATTACGAAACATCAGAAGTCAAAGATGTCAAAAAAGTTGGAATAATTAAGGATTTCGATGTCAAAGGCGAAATTAAGGAGGCCTTAGAAAAAGAGGTCGAGGACCTAAAGGCTAAGGGCATTGAAATTGTCGAGCTTGAAATGCCGACCTTAAAATATGCTCTTGCGGTTTACTACATCGTAGTTCCTGCCGAAATTTCCAGCAACCTCTCCCGCTACGACGGCATCCGCTATGGCTATCGCAACAAAGATGCAAAATCGCTTGACGAAGTCTATGGAAAATCACGCTCGGACGGCTTTATGCCAGAGAACAAGCGTCGCATTATGATCGGAAACTTCGTATTATCGAGCGGCTTTTATGATGCTTATTATCTAAAGGCCCAAAAAGCCAGGACTCTGATTATCAAAGAATATGAAAAAGCTTTTTCTAAATGTGATTTTATCCTAAGCCCAGTAACCCCGAATCCAGCCTTTAAACTTGGCGAGAAAACCAGCGATCCGGTCTCGATGTACCTTGAGGACGTAATGAGCGTACCGATCAATTTAGCCGGCTTGCCAAGTTTGGCTTTCCCAGTTAGTGAAACTAAAGACGGCCTAAGTCTTGGCCTTCAATTAATCGGCCCAAGAAGAAGCGATAAAAGTTTGCTGGACTTCGCTGAAAGGAGACTAAAATGACGATAGACCCCTCATTGCTCTTTCTGCTTTTGGCCATCCTGATTGTCGCTGTTTTCGTTTTTGTCGCAGTTAATCTTTCCTCGAAGAAAGCGCACACTTTCGACGTCGAGGAATATCAGGTTGCCTGGTTAAAAATCGAAAATTCTTTGAGTCGTGAGAATAAGGACTCTTACCAACTTGCAGTTATTAATGCCGATAAACTCTTAGACAAAGCCATGCACGAAATGGGCACGCCCGGCAAGAACATGGGCGAGCGCTTAAAGCGCCTTGGCTCAGCCGGAAAGTTTTCTCAGCTAAATTCCGTTTGGTATGCCCATAAGTTGAGAAATCAATTGGCTCATGAATCTGGATTTACCGTTGATTATAATCAGGCGAAGCACGCCCTTGCGACCTATAAACACGCCTTAAAAGATTTAGGAGCGATCTAATGAAAGACTACGAAATCACCATTGGAATTGAATGCCACGTCCAGCTCGCCACGAAGACGAAACTATTTTCCGAAGTGGATAACGACGCGCGCGAAAAGGAACCAAACTCTTGTGTTTCTCCGGTTGATTATGCTCTGCCCGGTATGCTTCCGCGCCTGAATAAGGAGGCGGTCAGGATGGCCGTCATCGCTGGTCACGCTCTAAATGCGAAAATCAACCTACTTTCTCGTTTTGATCGCAAACACTACTACTATCCAGACCTGCCGAAGGGCTATCAGATTTCTCAGCTTTACCAGCCGATTATTGGCGCTGGTTATGTCGCGCTTCCAGATGGAACGAAGGTACGGATTGAACACGCTCATATGGAAGAGGATGCCGGAAAACTCAGCCATTTCGCTGGCTATTCGTTAGTAGATTTAAACCGCGCCGGCACGCCTCTAATTGAGATTGTGTCCGAGCCAGATATTCACTCCGCCGCTCACGCCCGCGACTATTGTAAGGAGCTTTGGCGGATTATGACCTACGCCGGGGTTTGTTTCGGCGACCTTTATAACGGCAATATGCGCTTTGATGTTAATATCTCGCTCGCGAAGCCAGGTGAGCCGCTTGGCACGCGCGCCGAAATTAAGAACCTAAATAGCTTCCGCAGCGTTGAGCGCGCCGTAGAGTACGAATATAAGCGTCAGAGTAAACTCTTAGATAAGGGGGAGAAAGTCGTTCAAGAAACTCGTGGCTGGTCCGATGATACTGGTGAGACGACTTCCCAGCGCTCCAAAGAAGAGGCCCAAGATTATCGTTATATGCCGGAGCCAGACATCCCGCCGATTCACCTGACCGAGGAATTTGTCGAGGAGATGAAGGTAGAGATGCCGAAACTCCCAGAAGATTATCGCGAACAGTTTAAGGGCCAAATCGCCGACGATACTCTAGAAATTTTGCTCGATTACCAGCCGCTTGTTGAAAAACTGGGTGAAACTAAAGATGTAAAGCGTGTTTCAAACTGGTTTGCAAGCGTACTTTTGGCCGAGGAAAAATCTGCGGAGTATTTAAACGACTTGCCTTCCGCGAAACAGCTAAACGACCTCGCCGAAATGACCGAAAAAGCTGAACTTAGCTCGACTGGCGCTAAAGAAGTGTTTTTGAAATTCTTTGATCCACAGATGAAGAATCGTGATGCTCGCGAAATCGCTAAGGAATTAAACGTTCTGCAGGAGAATGACACCGGCGCACTCGAAGCGATTGTTGACCAGGTCCTAAACGATCCAGCCTGCGCTCAAGCAATTGCAGACTATAAGGCCGGTTCCGAAAAAGTTCTAGGCTTCCTTGTCGGCCAGGTCATGAAAGCCTCTAAGGGCAAGGCTAACCCAGCCGCCGTCCAGCCAATTTTGAAAGAAAAATTAAAATAATACTTGCCAGTTTAAACCGCCCGTGTTAAAATATATACTATGTTGCGCGGTCGTGAGCATTAAGCAGAACGCAAGCGAAAGCAATCGTATCTGAGCTTGCGGTCGCGCTTCAAATTTCAAACAGGAGGTGGTTGAAAATGGCGGAAGAGAAAGAGCCATTATTCGTAGCCAAGAAACTTATCAACCTAACTGAGAAGCCGGTTAGCGTCATTGTTGAAAACAAGACGCCAGAGGGAGACACTGAAGAGGAGGTGGTCACCCTACAACCGAAAGAAAACCCAGAGGAGTGGCTCAAGATGAAGAGCTTCGGAGAACTGTTCACAATGCTTATTGTGGATCAGAACATCGTCGAGCTCGCCAACGAGCTCCATCGTACAACGGCAGATTTTGTCGTCCCTCTACTTGCGGGTTCGGCTTCTCAAACAATTGAGGAGGGAGTTTTAGAGACTGTTTCGATCAGCGAACTGTTTACCCTGAAGGGCAGAGAGGTCGCAGTACGTATAGCAGCGTAAACCTCAAGCACCTTAGGAGCCTGCGAAACTCGCGGGCTCTTTTTTCATCTGGATAAAA
Source organism: Candidatus Saccharimonadota bacterium (assembly GCA_017431465.1). Taxonomy (GTDB): domain Bacteria; phylum Patescibacteriota; class Saccharimonadia; order Saccharimonadales; family Saccharimonadaceae; genus Nanosyncoccus. Next base: position 5,222 of record JAFRLA010000032.1, on the reverse strand, counting down.
CCCCTTGTCAAACCTGCACAACTTGTGCTAAAATAAACGAAAGACAATATTTTTAATGCATTAAAATTACAAGAGGAGCATAAACCATTATGGCTAATGAAGTCAAAGACCTATCAAAGTTCCGCAATATCGGCATCATCGCCCATATCGACGCGGGTAAAACTACCACTTCCGAGGCGATTCTTTATCGTACCGGCTTGAAACATAAAATTGACCTAGTTAAAGGCGACACCGGCGGCGCTACGACCGACTGGATGGAGCAGGAAAAAGACCGCGGTATCACTATTACTTCTGCGGCGGTTACCGCTTACTGGAAGGGTTGCCAGATCAACATCATCGATACCCCGGGCCACATCGACTTTACCGCTGAGGTTGAGCGTTCGCTGCGTGTGCTCGACGGCGCGGTCGTAGTCTTCGACGGTAAGATGGGCGTCGAGGCTCAGTCTGAGACTGTTTGGCGCCAGGCTACTAAATATGGTATTCCTCGTATCTGTTTTGTTAACAAAATCAACCAGACCGGTGGCGATTTCTACAAGTCCCTCGAGTCTATCCATAAACGTCTTTCCAAGAACGCTGTTGCAATTCACTTGCCGATCGGCTTTGAGAAAGATATTTGTGGCGTCGTCGACCTCGTTGACATGAAAGCTTACACCTATAAAGATTACGCTGACCATGAACTTACTGTTGGCGAAATCCCTGCCGATATGCTCGAAAAAGCTAAAAATGCTCGCGCCGTGCTCGTTGAAGAGGCAGTTGCTGCTGATGAAAAGTTAATGGAGAAGTTCTTTGAAGGCGGCGAAGAGGCTATTTCCCAGGAAGAACTGAAAACCGCGTTAAGAAAGCGCGTTCTTGATGGCGACTTCTTCCTCGTCACCGGTGGTGATGGCCGTGGTGTGATCGTTGAGAAAGTTCTCGACCTCATGGCCGATTATCTCCCATCTCCGCTTGATCGTGACCAGGGTCAGACCGTTGGTACCGATCCAAAGACCGGCGACGAAGTTGTCCGAAAAGCTGACGATAAAGAGCCTCTAACTGCGCTTGCCTTCAAAATTGCGACCGATCCATTTGTCGGTAAGCTCATTTTCATCCGCGTTTATGCCGGTGTACTTAAATCCGGTTCGTACATCTTGAACGCTACGACCGGGAATAAGGAGCGCGTTGGCCGTATCGTGCGTATGTTCGCCGATAAGCGCGAGGAAATTTCTGAAGTTGCGGCTGGTGATATCGCTGCAGTGGTTGGCCTTAAGGATACGACTACTGGTACGACAATTTGCGATCCAGCTCATCCGATCTTGCTCGAGTCTATCGACTTCCCAGAACCGCCAGTTTCTATTGCGGTTGAGCCGAAAACTAAATCTGATCAGGAAAAAATGGCACTCGGCCTATCGAAACTCGCCGAAGAAGACCCGACCTTCCGCGTCCACACCGACGAGGAAACCGGCCAGACCATTATTTCCGGTATGGGTGAGCTCCACCTTGAGATTATTATCGACCGTTTGAACAAGGAACACGGCGTTGAAGCTAACACTGGTGCTCCTCAGGTTGCTTACCGCGAAACTATTCGTGGTACCGCCGAGGCTCAGGGTAAGCATATTAAACAGTCTGGTGGCCGCGGTCAGTATGGTGATGTTTGGATTAAGTTTGAGCCGAACGAAGTCGGCAAAGGCTTTGAGTTTATCGACCAGATTAAAGGTGGCGTCGTCCCTCAGGAATACCGCAAACCCGTCCAGCAGGGTGTCGAGGAAACTCTTAACGGAGGCGTTATCGCTGGCTACCCAGTAGTCGATGTTAAAGCTACCCTCTACGACGGTTCCTACCACGATGTTGACTCCTCCGAGCTCGCCTTTAAACTCGCAGGCTCCTTGGCTACTCGCGAAGGTATTAAGAAGGCTCAGCCAGTTCTTCTCGAGCCTATCATGAAGCTCGAGATTACCACTCCTGAAGAGTTCATGGGCGATGTCATTGGCGATATTAATGCTCGCCGTGGCCGTATCGACGAGATGGAAGACATGCAGGGCGGCGCGAAATTAATCCGCGCATTCTGTCCGCTCGCCAATCTCTTTGGTTATACTTCCGACCTCCGCTCGATGTCTCAAGGCCGCGCCGCTTCTTCGATGGAGCTCTTCGGCTACGAGGAAGTCCCACCAAACGTCGCTCAAGAGATTATCGAAAAGCGCAACAGTAAAGAGTAATCCCTCCCCACCACACAAAAACCGCCCCAAAAGGGCGGTTTTTGCTTGACTTTTTGCCTAGCTTATGCTAATATTAGCTAAACAAGTCATATAATAAAAATAACAAAAAACAAAAAGAAAGGAAAAATCCACACTCTCATGAAAACTAACACTAAAATTTTTGCCACGTTCGGCATCGTGGCCGGCCTGGGAATTGCCAGCCTTCCGGTCTTCTCTTATGCTACAGATGTCTCTGGCGATATTCAAATCGACGCCGAGATTACCCCGGCCATTGCCATGCGTATTCATTCCAACGCTGATGTGAATTGCACGGATACTCAAGATCCATCCACTTGTGCGGATACTTATGGAGTAATTAAATATAATCCAGCCACTACGCAAAGTACAGGCGAACCCAACTCTGTAGACGGTCCATCGCTTGCTACTGGCTTAGAGCTTTCTGCTAACCAAAAAGACCTTACTACTCTCTATTCTGACGTAGAAGTGCGTTCTAACACTGGCAAATTCCAACTTACCCTCGCAGACAACGATACTGATACTAGGCTCAACCTGAGCTCAGCCTCTACTGAGCAAAACCAATACATCGAAACTGCAGGTGGTGAACCAGAAGCCGGCTCTGCGTCCTGGGCTGTACGAGGCGGAGATATAGACGAATGGTCCGCTATGCCAGCATCGGATGCTGCCCCATTAACTATTTTAAACAACGGCATAAACGCTACCTCTCCCCTAGATTTTAGCAGTGTCGCAACCGTGAATTACGGTGTATCTTCCGGGCAATCCAAAACTGGCACATACTCCGACGTTGTGACCTACACGGCGACGGCGAATGATGATAATCCGTATGTGGGCAACATGGAAATTCCAGAAGTGTCCGGCCTTTCTATCTCTCCGAGAACCCTGACTATTCCAGAGGGGGAATCTAAGACCATAACCGTTACCCCGGACCCTGGCAATTATCTGAGCGAAGTTATCTGCCCTACCGGCTATACCTGTACCGGCTATACTACAGATAAATCCAATACGGCCTCGGCTATGACCCAGACTATTACTATTACTAACCAGAGCGCCGGTTATGGTATATTTGCAAGTCTGGAATTGAAAGTAGAGAAGCTAATCGGCGGTGGCTATATGCAAGATTTTTCCGCTTCGAATCACGCCTCTGACGCCGCTGGTACAACTTACACCGTAGTAGACTCTCGCGACGGACAAGAATACCAGGCCAGAAAACTTACGGACGGCAATATCTGGATGACCCAGAACCTGAGGCTCGTAGGTCCGAAGACCTTGACTAGCGCTGATTCTGATGTTTCCTCTAGTTTTGATCTCCCGGCGACAAGCTCTTACTTCAGAAGCTCTTGCGCAGATTCGGCAGCACATAGCTCGGTTCATCGTGTTGCCTCATATGGCAGTCACTATAACTGGTATGCTGCTACGGCCGGCACTGGCACTTGTAGCATGAACAGCAATGAACGAGCCACGTCCTCCATCTGTCCTAAAGGCTGGAGACTCCCAACTGATATCGAATTCCAAACCCTCTACGAAAATTATAATAGCGCTAGTGCTCTGCGTGATACTACCTATGGCCCCGCCCTCGTCCTGTCTGGTTATCGCTACGACCAGGACGCCGCCCTTCAGGGTAGTAGCGGACTCTACTGGTCGTCTGTGGCGAATAGTAATAATAGCGCTCGCAACCTGTATCTATATAGCTTCGATGTCCTCCCCCCTCCGAGCAACTACAACAAGGGGTTTGGGTTAACCGTCCGCTGTCTAGCAGCCAGCTAGCCTCTTTAAGTCCGTTCGGTTTTCCCCGGGCGGACTTTTCAGACTTGAAATTTCTGATTTTAATGTTACAATATAACAGTAACTTGAAGTTCGCACATTTGAGGAGGTGGTATGATTGGCTACTAGTATAAAGCTTATATTGTCCGCTATCGCCGTTATTATGATCAGCGGGGTTGGCGGAGCCGTCTGCGATCGGACTTCTCGCGATGATGATACGACTGAAAAACAAGCACGTATCCTACAGGTCGCATCAAAAGTCTGTCAGCTAATATCTGGCGTCGTTACGGTCACATTGGTATTATGCATTTTTGCCAATTTTGGCTTTAGCTGGTTCATTTTCGCGGGGCTTGCTACTGTCGTAACTCTAAGGGCTACATCAATAGTCGTGGCTACTTTGTGGGCTGGTCACGACGCAAAACCGCTGCCAAAGTGGTTTGATTTCATGATGTACGAGGCTCTAGTCGCTGGCGTTTTGATTACTCCGAGTTTAATCATTGGCGCGGCTGTCGCAATATTCTAACCCCTCTAGCACGGACTTGAAAGTTCGTGCTATTTTTTGCGTAAAATTCCTTCGAAAAACCTGTTGACAACCCTAGAAATTTCGTATAAAATAGAGATAAGTGTCTGGAGCTGGTTTTTATTAGTGCTACCAGACCATTAATAACAAAGGAGAAAAATAAGAATGGCAGATTTTGACCGTTCCAAGCCGCACATCAACGTAGGTACGATGGGCCACGTTGACCACGGTAAAACTACCCTTACCGCTGCGATTACCGCAGTTCTAGCAAAGAAACTCCCATCGGAAGTTAACAAACCGATCGCCTACGATCAGATCGATAACGCTCCTGAGGAAAAAGCTCGTGGTATTACCATCGCTACTTCCCACCAAGAGTACGAATCTGAAAATCGTCACTATGCCCACGTCGATATGCCGGGCCACGCTGACTACATTAAGAACATGATTACCGGTGCTGCCCAGATCGATGGTGCTATCCTCGTCGTTGCGGCGAACGATGGTCCTCTGCCACAGACTCGTGAGCACGTCCTTCTTGCCCACCAGGTTAACGTTCATAAGATCATCGTCTTCTTGAACAAGATGGACCTTGCTGATCCAGAACTTGTTGAGCTCGTTGAGATGGATGTTCGCGAACTTTTGAACAAATACGGCTTCGACGGCGACAACGCCCCTATCATCAAGGGTTCTGCTACCAAGGCTTTGGAAGGCGATCCTGAGAACGAGCAGGCTGT
>JAFRLA010000031.1 GCA_017431465.1 Candidatus Saccharimonadota bacterium | reverse complement strand
TATGAACTTTCTGGCGAAGACTTAGATCATGAAATGCATCCCGAAGACATCAATCAAGAAATGCTTCGGAAATTTCGTTTAAGACTTAATCGCGCCGAAGATGCCCATGGTAAGCGCCTAACTCCTCAAACTCAGGCTTACTACCTCATCGCCCTAAGAGGCTTTCTAAAGTATCTCGCGAAGCGCGATATTAAATCTCTCGATCCAGTCTTAATCGATCTCCCAAAAACTCATCGTCCCGAAGTCAGTTTTCTCCAGCTAGACGAAGTTCAGCGCCTTGTCGACGCCGTAGAAGATCCAAAAAACGAGACCAACGACGAGACACGTTTAAGGGATCGCGCAATTATCGAACTTCTGTTTTCTGGCGGACTTCGTGTTTCCGAACTTTGCAGTCTAAATAAAACCGATATTAACCTCGAGCGGCGCGAATTTATGGTCCGCGGAAAAGGCAGTAAAGATCGTCCAATTTTCATTACCGAATCTGCCGCGAATCATATAAAAGATTATTTAAGCGCGCGTAGCGATAATCTCCCGGCCTTATTCCTAAATAATTCGCGGAACACCGGCGTCGCCGAAACCACTGGCGATTACCGCCGCCTTACTCCGCGTTCTATTCAGCGCATCATCGAAAAATACACTAAACTTGCCGGAATTACCAAACACGTTACCCCGCATACTTTAAGACACTCTTTCGCCACCGACCTTCTCATCAATGGCGCCGACATCCGCTCTGTCCAATCGCTCCTTGGCCATTCCAATATCTCAACGACCCAAATTTATACTCACGTTACCGACGCCCACCTCCGCGAGATCCACGAAAAATTTCATTCCGACACAGATTGAACATTAGCGTTATAATATAATATGGGCCAGTAGTCCTCTCCGGCTTCCGCCGTTTTTTGCCGCACTGGACACTTGCTTATGGGAGGAAAACTGAGTTGACCCTCGCAAAAGCAGCCCGTATTTCGGGCAAAACGAGGCCGAATCCCAAAGGGATCGTTCATTCTTAATTAGGTAAGGATGCGCATTAATAGACAACTCTGAAATCCGTCGTTGTTTGCGTTGAAAACCTGAGGGTGATAGCGACATCGGCGAGCGTGTGGGTAATTTATCATAGGCTGGAAAGCGTCTGTTACGTTGCCTTCGTCCTGTCTGGCAACCGCAACGGCGGCAGTACCAACAATCAGGGCTCCAACGGCAACTATTGGTCGTCTGTGGCGAACAATAATAACAACGCCTACAACCTGAACCTGAATAGCTCCAATGTCAATCCTCAGAACAACAACAACAAGTGGAACGGGTTAACTGTACGCTGCATAGCTGCTAGCTAGTACTAGGGCCCGGGCGGCGCTCAGTTATTCGATGTTTCGTAGTCGTGTTTTCCTCTCCTACTGGCCCACCAAAATACTAGTAAATAACCCCGAATAATGTTTGGAGATTTCCCATTCGGCTCTCCGCGCAGCCTTAGATTTTATACTTCTCATGCTCATATATTTGCCATGCCCAACATACGATATAAAACTCTCAGCATCCTTCTTCCCTATTCCGAACGCTGCCGCCGCATTCAAAAAGTTTCGCTTAAACCTCCGCGACGGCGCAATACATTTCGGATAAATCACCGCACCCAAAAACGCCACACCTTTTTTCACTTCTTGACAATAAAATTTATCCGGATGAAGCGTTAAGCCAAATTCCTCCAACAATTTTTTCCGAATCTTCTCGATATCCTTTAGAGCCTGCGCTAACTGTTCTTTCGTTACAACAATGTAGAAATCGTCAACGTACCGCCCGTAATGCTTATACCCCAAGGTTGTTTTTACGTACCAATCAAACCGATTCAAAAAAATGTTCGCCGCGAGTTGTGAAGTCAAATTGCCGATAACTAGCCCAAAACCAGGAGGCTGGTTACACATTCGCTTATTAGCCGGCACTTTTTTGCGCGCCCTAGCAGTTTGCGGACCACGTCGCCTCACGCCTTTCATCGGATCGTCCAAAATCACTTCACTCCAAACATAGTCCAAAAAATCCCGCATCGCAGGCCGCTCAGCAAACTGCTTCGAAAGACCCTCGGAAATAACTCCATAGAGTTTTTGCCGTTCAATACTCATAAAAAATGATTTAATATCGCATTTTATCACATAGGCTTCCCTTGTATAGCCCTCCGAAACCGAGCGGATATGTTTGCGTAATCTCAAAATTCCGTCCAACGTTCCTTTCCCTTCCCGACAAGAATAAGAATCCCGAATAAATCTTTTGTCCCACCATTCGCCGCACATATTAAATAATAAGTGATGCACTACTCGATCCCGAAACGGCGCTGCCACGATCTCTCGCGGGACAGGACTATAGACATCGAACTGGATCCCTCGCGACGGTTTATATCTCCGCTCAATTAAGTCGTCCCTCAGAATTCTTAAGTTGTGAAACCAGTTTAACTCAAAAATATGTTCATCATTCGTGCCACGTTTGCCGTTTCTAGCCTCAAGATACGCTTTGACTAATTCGAAGAGTAGCCATACCCTAAACGGCATCTTTCGCCTCTCTTGCCTTTTTTCTTTCTGCCTTTTCAACCGCAACCATTACTTTATCGATTTTTTCGGCCAATCTCATCGCCACAACCGGAGTAGTCGCCTGTGCATCAAACGCAATCGTAATTTGTGAATTCAGCCTATCTAGTAACATTTTTTCTCGCATAAAGTATTCCGCTAGTGGTAAATGCCCCTTCTCGACCGCATAGTGCGTTTCTAGCGCCTCTTCAGCGGTTTTGACGATACTTTTCCCGATTAACTCTTTTTGGTCGCCCTGGAGCTTTCTGGCGAAGTCGTATAACAATTTCGACATTTCGCGAATTTCTTTCGCTGCCGTTGGCATCGATACCTCCGGCTGAATTACCATGTTTACCTCTTCCCATCTCCTTGCATCCTCTTCGATCAGGTCTATAAATTCTTCCCTTGTCAAGGCCGTCGGCATTTTGTATGCAAAAATCCCTGGCTCCAACATTTCCTCGGCCAGCTTTAAATATTTCATCCGCTCCGAAAAATTGGCTTTACTTCGTATCGAAATAAAGCCAATTTTAGAATTATAATCCCGATCCGCATCGCTACGCAAAATCGGCTCTTCTAAATTTTTATATTTTATCCGCTTGATGAGCTCTGGGAACAAGTGGTATTTATAGATCACCGCCGACCGCCCAAAAATTTTGCACCAATCTTTGCCAGTGGATTTGACGAGATAGACATACTGGAGATTTTTCTCCTCCAACTGTATAATTTTTTTCTTGCGCAACATGTACTCCCGTCGCTCAGTTCGGCCTTGCTCTGCTTTCAGATCTCGCAGGGCTTTCCGTTCTTCCGGAGTCAATTCTTTTTCTGATCCCTTTTTTCCAACCACTTTTGCCTCTTCTGTTCTTTATCTTATTTTACACTTTGTTATCATTTCGCGCTTACCCTCCCGAGTTGGCGCCCGCCTGCGGCGGGCTTATTTCGGGAGGAAAACACGACTACGAAACATCGAATAACTGAGCGCCGCCCGGGCCCTAGTACTAGCTAGCAGCTATGCAGCGTACAGTATCCCCGATCCACTTGCTGCTGAGGTACTGAGGATCGACATCGGAGCTACCCAGGCTCAGGCGGTAGGCGTTGGTATTATC
>JAFRLA010000030.1 GCA_017431465.1 Candidatus Saccharimonadota bacterium | reverse complement strand
TCGCTTCGGGGCGCGGCGCTTTTTCGGCGTTTCGATTTTCTTCGCGCCGGAAAGATACTGGCCAGTTATGGAATCTTTGTTTTTCTTGATTTCTTCCGGTGTGCCGGCAGCGACAACTTTGCCACCGTTTGTGCCGGCGCCCGGGCCAATGTCGATAATATAGTCGGATTGAAGCATAGTGTCTTCGTCGTGCTCGACGACCAGGACTGTGTTTCTTAAATCGCGCAGGTGCTTCAAGGTCGCGATGAGTTTGTCATTGTCACGCTGGTGAAGTCCGATGGACGGTTCGTCTAGAACATATAAAACGCCTTGAAGGCCGGAACCAATTTGGGTAGCCAGGCGAATGCGCTGAGCCTCGCCGCCGGACAAAGTGTTCGCGGCGCGGCCAAGTTCCATGTAGCCGAGTCCGACGTCCTGCATAAATTTCACGCGCTCTTTGATTTCTTTTAGAATCGGCTTTGCAATTTGTTCGTCTTCCGGCGTTCTGAATTTTATGTCTTTGTCCAGAACATCCAAGGTCTGGTCGACATCTAGATTACACATATCGACGATGTTTAGATCGTTAATCGTGACTGCGAGTACGACCGGTTTCAAGCGCGCACCGTGACAAGTCTGACATTCTTTGATGCGCATAAAGCGTTCGATGTCTTTGCGGATGAAATCAGAATCGGTTTCTTTGTGGCGGCGCTCCAAAGTCGGGATGACGCCCTCGTAAGTCGATTCGTAAACTGCGCCTTCCTGGAACTTGCCCGAGCCGTTGATTCGGACTTTGTATTTTTCGTCACCGGTACCATATAATATAATATGTTTAGTTTCAGGGCTTAATTCTTTAATCGGGACGTGAACGCTAAAATCATGTTTGTCGGCGACGGCTTTCAGGCGTTTTAGCCACCAGCTGTCTTGATTCACGCGGTTAAACGGGCGGATGCCGCCTTCGGCGATGGTCAAGTTTTCGTTAAAGACGAGCGCTGGGTCGATTTCCATACGCGTGCCAAGTCCGGTACAAGTCGGACAGGCACCTTGCGGAGCGTTGAAGGAGAATAATCTCGGCTCAAGTTCAGGAATCAGTTCGTCTGGGTGGTTCGGGCAGGCGTAGCGCTGGGAGAAAGTGTAGATTTCTTGGTTTTTATTATTCGGGTTCTGATCGATAGCGGTGGAATTGTCAGTAATTTTTAGAAGTGTGATAATTCCCTGGCCTAGTTCGAGGGCTTGCTCGATCGAGCCGGCAATTCTGGTTCGTGATTCTGGACTTAGGATGAAACGGTCGACCACGATTTCGATATCGTGTTTTTGCTGCTTTTCGAGTTCCGGAAATTCGTCGAGAGCATAGACGATGCCGTCAACGCGAGCGCGGCTGAAACCTTTGGCTTGGTACTGTTCGGGGATGTGTTGGAACTCGCCTTTCTTTTGCTGGACTATCGGCGCAAGGAGCATCAGTTTACTGCCTAGCGGAAGTTTCATGACTTCGTTTACGATATCTTCCGGTGTTCTTTTGTTGACTTCGCTATGACAAATCGGACAATGCGGCACGCCGACGCGAGCGAACAATAATCTTAGGTAATCGTAGACTTCGGTCACGGTCGCGACGGTAGAGCGCGGGTTTCTGGAAGTTGATTTTTGATCGATGGAGATGGCTGGGCTTAGGCCCGTGATCGTATCGACATCGGGCTTGTCCATCACGCCGAGGAACATGCGTGCGTAAGAACTTAAGGACTCGACATATCTGCGCTGGCCTTCGGCATAAATCGTATCAAAAGCCAGACTCGATTTTCCCGAGCCGGAGAGGCCGGTTAAAACTACGAGTTTGTCGCGCGGGATGTCAACATTGATGTTTTTTAGGTTGTGTTGGCGCGCACCGCGAATGCTGATGGTATTTTCTAGCGTGCTTATTGGCGCGTTTTCTGAGTTTTCGCTCACTTTACTCCTCTTTTTAGTCTGGTATATTATACATGAATTTGGCAAAAAAGTCTAGGGTCTTAGCGGGCTTGGCGCGATTTTGACTGGCTCCAAGCTGTCCTAGCGGTCGAGGCGCTGGCAGGCGGTACTGGTGAGATAAATTAGGTGTTTGACGTGTGGCGCGACTTTGGCGTTGTCAAATTCGTCGTACTTGATCCATTCGTTATACTCGCCGGCAACTTCGAACGTGAGTTTATGGCAAACTTTTTCGAGTTTTTGCCCGCGTTTTTCATCCCACTTATGGTAATCGTCCCAGTTTTCGAATAATACTGGTTTTAGAGTTATGACTAGGTTTTTATACGGGCAGATGTTGTCGCGCGTGGTGATGCTTTTGAAATAAGTTTTATGGTCGTCGATGTAGCGGAAAGTTTTCTGAAAAGCAATTTCTAGATTCGAGGTATTAGCAAGATATTGTCGCAGACTTTCGGCTTCGCGGCGGTCGCGCTCAAAAATCACGTCGCCGATACTTTCGTAGTGGCCATAAAAAGTGGCGGGATTAATCCTCGCCGACACGCAGAAATCCCTGACCTTCGTCACCACCCTTTTATTTATGAGCATAGTGTCGATTGTGTTCTGTATTTTTGCTTCGGTTCGGAGATACCGCTCGTCGCTGGTATGCTTCGAATTTTCGCGCATAACTTTTATATTTTACCATTTTGTGGCGGTTTTGTCAATAGGTTTTAGCGATTTCCTGTTTTTTGTGTTTTAGTCTTGTTTTTCTTGTTTTATGAGATTTCTGATCCTGAGTCCGTCGCTCGACATTTGCTGGATGGGTTTGTGCCGGCGCGCTCGCGAGTTTTTGAGGGCGGCCCGGAAAAGTTCTACGGAATTGTCAGTTCTGCAGTTCTGCGTGCGCGAACTTAGCGCTTTTTCACATCTTCGAATTTTTGGGCCATCGTTGGATTGCCCTTGGTGAGGCGTTTAATAGTTAGATCCTGGGCTTTATTGTTCGCGAGGCGAAGATTGTTTTCGGAGCTAAGAAGCGCGTCCTTGGTCTTTTGAAGATGACTAATCGTTTTGTCGATTTCGTCGATGGCAGACTGGAACTTACGGCTAGCGAGATCATAATTCTTCGCGAAACCAGCCTTAAACGCTTCCATATTTTCTTCAAAATGTTTAATGTCGAGATTCTGATTCTGGATCACCGCGAGTTCGTTTTTATATTGCATAGAATTTAGCGCGGCGTTTCGAAGTAGGGTAATCATCGGAATGAAAAATTGTGGGCGGATAACATACATCTTCGGGAAGCGATGCGAAACATCGACGATGCCGGTATTATAAAGCTCGCTGTCTTGTTCGAGCAATGAAACTAGAACGGCGTATTCACAGTTTTTCTCGTTTCGATCCTTGTCTAGCTCCTTTAGGAAGTCCTCGTTTTTGTGCTTCGTCGCGGTCGTTTCGTTCTCGTTTTTCATCTCGAACATGATGCTGATAATTTCCGTGCCGTTTTCGTCGGTTTCTTTATAAATGTAATCGCCTTTACTGCCGGATTTCGATACTTCATTGTCTTTTTCGAAGTAGGCGTTTTTAAAACCGGTCGCGCGGAGCTTGTTAAACTCGTTTTCGCAATGTTGCTCTAAAGTTTCGCCGACCATTTTGGTGCTTTGTCTCGCTTTCATGTCTTTCAGGCGCTCAATTTCTTCCTTCTGGAAATCGATCATGTTCTCATATTTTTCTTTCAACGATTGTTCACGGACTTTCGTTTCGGCATCCTTAGTTTTCAGGCTGCTATTTAATTCAAAAATCTGTTGCTTTAATTCTAAAATTTCTTCTTTTGATTTAGACTTAGTTTTTTCTTCGGCAAGTTCGAGTTCACTTTCGTGCTCGCGTTTAAGCTGTCTCAGACGTTCGTCGTTGGATTTTTCGAGCTGCGCCAGGCGCTCGTGAAGCTCCTCATCAAATTCTTTGCCACGAACCTGCGCCAAAATCGCCGCATAACTCGTCTCGTCGACTTTGAAAGTTTTCCCACAATTTGGACATTTGATTTCGTGCATAGTTATATTATAGCATTTTTAAATCTTTCGCGACTTTTTGTTTACATTTTTTCAGCGTCTGCGAGTGAGGTCACCAAGAGTTAGTAAATCGTCTTGTCCATTTTATTGTATTTATCAAAAAGCTCCAAACATAGTTCCCGGTCTTTTTCTTCCATGAAATCTGCTGGGAGATTGTTTCTGCCGCCAAGCATTTCGTCAATTTTCGCGTCGCGAAAACCGACGCGAGCGTTGTCGGCTAAAGTGCGGCCGTAATAAACCTTATCGATATTCGCCCAAAGGATCGCCGCGAGGCACATCGGGCAAGGTTCGCCCGTCGTGTAAAGTTCGCATTCGGACAAGTCATATGTTCCGAGTGCCTGCTCGGCTTTTCGAATCGCGGCGATTTCGCCGTGGCAGGTCGAATCGTTGCTAGATAAAACCTGATTGTGCGACGAGGCGACGACCTCGCCATCCTTTACTACTACGGCCCCGAACGGCCCGCCGTGCCCTTTTTCAATTCCCTCCCTGGCTTCGGCCACTGCGATTTCCATGAAATGTTTTTGATAAGTCATACGATTTTACCCCTGTAGTCCTTGGAACCAAAGACCAAGTTCCTCTAAAATAAATTCATCAGCATCGCCGGAAGCCTGCAATCGTTCCAACGCTTTCATGAACCCGACCGCCTGGCGGTTTAGACGCGCGTTACGATAGTCGGCAAAAGCTGCCGCCTCCGCTTCGGAAAGCGTGTTCGGGAAATTGCGGCCTTTGTAATGTAGCAACAATTCCGGCAAGCGCTTGTCCTGAAAATTCGGTGAGAAGCCGGCGAGTTTCGAAGGCCCAGTATTTCGGACCGCCTCCACGCGCGTGCGATCGGAATCAGAAAGGAAGCCATCGTATAGCGCCGCCTCGGCATCAACCGGCTCAGCGAAATCTGGCTCGGGAGTTTCGACAGCTACCTTGGCGATTTCCGGATGTTTCAATAACTTCTCAAGATTTTTCTCGACCGTGTCTTTAGTTAAACCGATGCGCGACCAAGTTTCATCCGAGTTTAAGACGCCGAGCGGGGCGACAGCTGGACATTTATTTAGGCACAGTTCCTTTACGACCGGGAAAATCTTTTCTCTCTCCATAACCTCGTCCGGATCATAGCGTAAATCATAGACCAAAACGCTGTTCGGGGTGCGGCCGGGGCAGAGCGGATAGGCGACGGAAGTTTTTTCATAGGCCGACGGGTACTCGCCACAAGAATAAACAAACGGCGCAGGCTTCTTTAAATCAACCAACGACGCGACGCGTTTTTTGTCGCGCATTGCGAGCAGATACTCGTAAAGTTTCGGCTGTCTCTCGCGAATCAACCGCGTTACCGAAATCAGCGCCTCGACATCAGACAGCGCGTCGTGCGCGTGCTCGTGTTTAATGCCGTTCAATTCCGTAATCAGCTCAAGCCGGTTCGTCGCGACCATCACTGGCTTGCCGTCATCATCCAAAACTTCTTCGCGCGCGCCAGTTTCGCGATTAAACTTCTTCGCCGGCTGGAACGGCCATTTAATTCCCTCTGGACGAAGCGCGCGTGTCATTCTGACGACATCGAGTAAATCCCAGCGGCTGCGCCCGTCTTTCCACTGCCACTCGTACGGATCGTAAAAATTGCGCCAGAAAGTATGCCGCATAAATTCGTCATCAAATCGCACCGAGTTATACCCCACCGCAATCGTCCCGGGCGTGAAAATTTCCTCGGAAACATACTTACAAAACTCCGGCTCGCTCAAGCCGTCCAGGCGCGTTTGTTGCGGCGTAATTTTCGTGACCATCAACGCATCCGGCGATGGTAAAGTGTCCTCGGAAAGTTGAACCAGTAAATTTACCGGCTCGCCAATCGGGTTCAAATCCAACTCTGTGCGGATACCCGCAAACTGCATGATGCGATCGTCGCGCGGGGAAAGCCCCGATGTTTCCAGATCGTAAAAGAAAAAAGTTTCTTTGTCCATTTATAACCTCACGTGCTTTTCCGTTGCTTTTACATTGTCGCCATCTAAGTCAACCTCAAAATAAACTCCGTCGGGAATGCCCTGGCCGTCAATATCTTCGGTTATCGAACCGACTACATAATAATCTATGCCGTCCTCACGGAGATGTTTCGTCCAATGTTGATGACCGGAAAAAACCGCCAAAACATTATGCTGTCGTAAAATCTTTTTTACGTCCTCGCGATTCGCGACGACCGCTCGTTCTGAGTCATGCGCAAACCAAAAGTGATCACGCATTTCATCGTTCGCTAAGCCGAAGTGCAAAAACACTAAACTAGGTTTCTGGCTGTCTTGCAGATCCTGTTTGAGCCAGTCCAAATCTTTCTGAGAAATATATTGGGTTTTAAAGGTAGATCCTGCGGTGTCTGGAATGTTCGCGTTTTTCTCCGGCCAAAGACAAACGAAATGATAACCGCCGAGATCCGTGGAAAAAGTCTGATGATTTGTGCCCATAATTTCTGCAATCTCTTCGTTTTCCAAAGTCCGCAAATCGTGATTCCCCGGAACAGCAAATAGCGGCTTTGGGAATTTCGTCAATTTGCTCCAGATATAACGGAGATTCGCCGCATCAATGTCGTGATTTTCCGTATCCTCAATAAAATCACCTAGACAAAAGCAGGCGTCTGGTTTGATTTTCTCAACCTCGCTCGCCAACTTCTCTACAAGCGGCACCGCCAGCCAAGTCAATTTTCGACCAGTTTCTTCTGTATGCTCATCATCAAGATAGTGTATATCGGCAAAAACAACCAGTTTCATACTTCTATTATATCACTTCCGGCGCAAAGCTCGTAGTCTAGCTTTCGCGTCCTTATCCACCCGATACGAATCGCAGATTTTGGAAATCGTTCTATTAAAAGTCCAGTTGGGTAGCACGGTTGTGCTCATCAAAAACGCTTCAGTCGGCTCGGGTAACTTCGCATAGCAAGTCGCGAGCAACCACGCGATTGCCATCTTGATATAATACTCATCACGCGCGGCAACTTTTCCGACACGATCAAAATTACCGGGAGATATTCCGGCGTGATATAAAAATCTAGCAGGCAGACCAGGCCAGTGCGGACATAAAATTCGTGCGGCGAGGAGAGAAGTTGGTCGACAACTTTTAGAAAATCTTCGCGGTGGTCGGCGCCGTTTTTCCGAGACAAGACGGCCTTCCTGATGCTTGCGCAAAACACGTCGCAGGCCTCCCAACTATCCACGAACGGCAGATAATCTTTATCCATATGTAAGACCATGTCTTCATACGGCAACCGCGCGATAACGAACCCGCGAACTAAAACTTCCTCGCGTGAAACCGGCTCGTGACTCAAAAGGCCGGCGATAATCTTGATCTGGTCAGCTGGCGTTTCGGAATATTTCCCCGCTATAATTTCGCGGGCGATTTCTCGGAGCTTCGGCGTTCGCACGCCAAGAAACGGACGCTCGGTCAGGACCGCCTTCGACGAAAAATCGCGATAAGCGTCGTCGGCATTTTTAACTAGCTCCGCTAGAAACTCCTCGTAGTTCATGCCTTAATTATAGCACGGGGAGCAGAGCAACAAAAAGCCCCCGCATTGCGGGGGCAAATTAGAACTCAGAGGATTAATGTATCTAAATGCTCAATGTTCGTTATTTCTCGAGCATTCTGATTCATGATCACTGTTGTTCCATTTTTAGTCCGTTTTGTCACTTTCTGCGTCGTCATGATGCCATCATCTTTCTTATCAGCGCCGATATTACCGATGTTTTCGATGTTGAAGGTAGTCTTCCCATTAGCGTTATTACACATAAATTACCTCCTCTCGCCATCATAATAGATAGCATCAGCAATTATATTCATATCTTCGTCGTCATCGGGAATGATGAGTAGATATGTAATCAGGCCGTACACAACGGCCAGCCAGACAGTTGCTAACGCCGCGCAGATGCACGCGTTGAGATTTGCTGCGCCGAGGTCTTTGAACCGATCGATTAGCCAGGCTCCGTCCTCGAGAATGAAGACGGCTGCCAAAAGCACGGTTGTACTCCCGGACCAAATCTTGAAAACAAGATTAGTCCAGACTGGCAATTTTACCTCGCCGTTTCGACGATGCTTATCCTCGAAATGAATCATAATCGACGCAACGACACAAAGTATTGTTAAAATCATTGTAACCATAACTGATACCTCCTCATCAGTATGTTGCTTGGGTTTTTGCGTTATTGCTAACCCACTCCTTCTATTATAGCACACTTTGCCAAAAAAGTCAATACCCCTTATGGTAAGTGCCTCCTACAGGACCCCTGTTCGAGTAACAAAAAGCTACCCCTGATGAACAGGGGTAGCTTTAATTCCGCGAAACTTTAGGCTTCTCTGCGGGAGCGAGCGCGGCGACGCATAACTAGGCGAGCGGCGAAAAATCCGGCCGCGGCTAGAGCGAGAAAGCCGACGAAGAAGAGTGCGCCAGAAATCGCCGAGGCGTTAGCCTCTGGAGCTGGGCTAGCGGCGGCTGGCTGGGTCTCAAAACCGGTTTTCGGCGAACCAACCGAGGCCTCAGCGGCAGTAGATTCAGAAACCGTGACGACTTTAGCTGTAGCGTTACCCTCATAATCAGCGACGGAAACAATGTAGGTTCCGCGAGCGCCGGTGTCAAGCGTGTAGGCGAAACTGCCGTCCGCGGCGACACTGGTCGATTCGGCAAATAACATCTGCGTACCGTCGGCGTTATAGATTACGATCGCGGCGGCGAGCATGCCATCTTCGGCGGCGCCGTTGACGGTAATGACACCGTCTGAGATTACTGCGTCTAGAGTTAAAATTTCTTTAGCCATAATTCCTCCTTAAAATGCCTTTCCAAAGATTGTCCCGCTTCGGTCGAAGGTGTAATAAACACCGCGGCCAGAACCAGCGAGCGTGCCTTTATAATTCGTTGGGGTGCTACCAGCGCGAACGATGGTGAAGGAAACGCCGACTGGGCTACCTGCGCCAAGACCGTTCATAGTAATACCAGCGGAAGCCGGGACCTTGTACATCTGAGCTTTCAGGTTTTTACCAGCGCCCTGAGCGTTGCCAGACTTCTCAAGCAAAGTGGTCTTAGACGAGCCACTGGCGTAGTAGTAGGTCGCAACGACATCGAATTCGCCATCGTTAGGCGTAGGGATGTAAGCCCGCGCGCCGAGAGTGTTGCCGTTGTACGGGTCTGGAGTTACGGCGAGGACGTTCAGGCGATTAATCTGGAGGTAGCGATCCTGGCCACCAGCAGTAATCTTAAAGACGACCTTGTCGTAGTAGTTGGAGTTAAACTTCAAGTTCCAGTTTGCGCCAGATTGAGAAATCGTAACTGCAGCGGCTGAAACGCCTTCAGAAGCAATCGAAATGCCCGAAATCGGAGCGGATTTTTCGTCAGCCCTCAAAGTTACAGTATCGCCTAGGAGATAAGCCTGCATAGTCTGCGGAGCCGCGGCGGTTGTCCCAGAGAGATCATAAGCCGGGTTAAACATGCCTTCGTCCCAGAAGTCTGGCCAATATTCTAGGTCGGACGGGTTCGAAGCGTTGGTCACGCCAAAGTAAGTAGAAGGATCATAGATGGTCAAGCGGAAAGCACGATCGCCGTTTGTAGAAATGATGCTTTTGCCTTTCGAAGCGCCGGTCGGGTCGATACGAAGCTGTTTGAGTTTATCGTAAGACGGATCAACCTGGTAGCTATTCCCTTCGCCGTTCGTACAAGTAACTGGGCCGGTAGCCGCCAGCTGGGCTTCTTCCCAAGCGGTGTATTTCGCCCAAGTATCAATCGAGGCGTCGTTTGCTGGAGTATTACCAGGGACTTCCCAGATGATACGATAGTCATCATCAGAAAGAGTTGCGACGCTTGGAGTTTTGCCGCCGTCGTTAATCGTAGTTTGATCAACCCACTTCGTATGATAAGTAAAGTGGTGTTGGCCGGTAAACGGATCTTCGTCGTCTTCGGTGCCGGTAATACCAGTAATCAGCTGTTTACAAAATCCGTCATCGCAGTTCCAGAAGAACCAGACCTTGCCAGTGAAGAGGCTGGCCTCAGGGTCGGCAACCGAAAGCGCCACATCGCGATTAATGCGATAATCAGGTCCGACATCAATACCACACTCATCGGTAGTTTTGACCGCAAAGTTAGCGCCGTTATACATCAGCTCGCCAGTCGGGCCGTCGGTAACGGTAATCGAACAATGCGTCGTGTCCGCACAGGCCGCAGTACCGATAACTTCCGGCGGATCCATCGGCGAAGCGCCAGGAGCGGTTAATGTGATGACGTCACTACCGTCAACCTGAATACCTTCGGCGCCGGCCGTGGCCAGAGTATGTGTCCCCGAAGCGGTAAAACTTACGGTATAAGTATATGTGTCGGCGTGAGCCAGACCGGCTAGCGGTACAAAAGCACCAGCAAGCGCTAATCCAGTCGCCGCCAAAACTCTATTGACTTTTATCATATAATCTCCTTAATATTAAGTCTATTATACTAGTTTGAGGAGATTTTTTCAACCATTTCGTTATAGGTTTTTTCCATCTTTTTGGAAAGTTCGGATAATTTATCATCAGCGATCGGCATCACGATGAATTTTAGCGGCGAGTTAGTTGTGCCGCAGATTTCTTGTGTATCGCCATAGGCAAGCTCGGCCGGGATAGAAATTTCACGAACACCGCCAATCTTCATACCAATCACACCCTGATTCCAGCCCTCGATCAGCCCAATACCAGCCGCCAACGGGGTATTTAGTGCGGTCGGGTCATTACTGTCGTTGAACGACGAATCGAAAATCGCCTCGTCAGCACACCAGCCGATATAATAAGCAAAGTAATCAGTATCGCCTTCTGTTAGCTCGCGGCCAGTTCCCTCTTTTAGGTCGACGGTCTTTAGGCCGTCGCTATTCGCGGTCGTGGCATTATAAGCTTTGACGCGAGATTTGTACCCTTTAAACTCTTCCAAGTACTGCTGCGATAAAGTGGCGGCATACTCGTTAGTCTCGCTTTGATACTGACTGTATTCCTCCTGAAGAGCGGCTAATTCTGGGCTAGTCTCGGCAGTATTATTAGATTTATTGCCGGCGAGCACAATCAATAAATAAGCAAGCACCGTCGAGGCAAGGGTTAAAACCGCGATAGTAATAATTATGACGCGCTGCTTAGTCGTAGTTCTGAGTTCTTTTTCTTGCATTTTACCTCCTGAATTATACAATTTCTGCCGCAAATTCTTTTCTGACAGATTTTTCAACTTTTTCCATTATAGCAGAGATTTCGCCGGTGTTCAAGGTATGATCTAGACTGGCAAAAGTCAAAGTAAAGCTCAGGTTTTTAGTTTTTTTGTCTTTTTGGTAAAGCGAAACTGGTTCAATTTTATAGATATCGCATTTTTCTGCGAGTGTTTTTCCTAACGATTCTTTGATTGACCCAAAATCGGTCTCAGATTTTACTTTTACGGTTACGTCGCGCGAGACAGACGGGAAACGGCTAAAGTTTAGGGATTTCACGCCAGTTTCCGGCAGGATCTGTAATAACTTTTCTAAATCTAGCTCAAAAACTGCGACGACTTGGTCGATTTTTAGACGCTTCGAAACCGCGGATTTAATCTCACCGACATAGCCAGCTTCAAGAACGGCGGAATGCTTTTTCTCGTAGTAGCCTGGGATTTCTTTCGGCTCGGAAAGTTCTGGCTCGGGGATGCCAAGATTCTTAAGAAGCGCAACTAAACTCGCTTTCGCTGCATAGAAATCACCGAGCGTAACGAACGCGAGTTTGGTTTTCATCTCTGGAACATTCTCAGAATTTAGACCATCTTTTTTATTTGCGGTCTGGTTAATTTCGTAAAGTGAGAAATTTTTGAATCCAGCCTTCAAATTCATCGCAACCTTTTCAAGCAAGCTCGGGGCAATAGATTGACGGAAGCATTGCAATTCTGGCGAAATCGAATTGACAATCTTATATGAATCTTCTGGGTCTTCGCCGACAGTCTCTTGGAGTTTTTGACTGACAAATGAATAAGTTAAGACTTCGTTCGCCGCGAGGCGATCGGAAAGAATGTCGCGAATACGATTTTTCAGGGTGAAGAGTGGGTCTTCTTTTGCGCCGATAAATGGACGCTTTGCGAAATCGAGCGGGATATTATCGTAGCCAAGCAGGCGGCCGACTTCTTCAATGATGTCTTCTTTGATATGGATGTCGGTACGCCAGAATGGGGATTTAACGTGGAATGTCTTCTCCTCGGGCCGCTCCGGGCCGCTATCCGCGTCCCAAGGGGCGAGCGGCCAAGTCTTAGACCCTTCGGAAAAGCATTCCACGTTAAATCCTACGTTATCCAACGTATCGGCGACCGTGTCTGCGGTGTAAGAAGTGCCGAGGAGGGAGTTGATGTCGGAGAGCGACAGTGAAATTACTGGCTGGGCAGGCTTTGCGGGGAAGCAGTCCACGACAGCAAGCGGGCCGGAGCCGATAGCTTTGACCGCCTCGGCAAGCGTTGGCATAGTCATACCAGCCGGCTGGCCCTTAGTAAAGCGCGTGATTGCTTCGGAAAAAATACCGTGCTTCATCTGAGTTTTACGCAAGTGGTAAAGCGAGAAAGTTGCCGACTCAAGAATAATCCGCTTCGTATTACCGTCAATCGCAGTGTTTTCGCCGCCCATCGCGCCAGCAAGCGCAACCGGGACATCAGACGAAACAATCAAAATATCGTTTTCATCACATTCAATTTCTTCACCATCAAGAAGCGTTAATTTTTCGCCATCGCGGGCAGTGCGAACGACGATTTCCGGGCTGTCCGTTCCGCCGACTTTTATGAATTTATCATAATCAAACGCATGGAGCGGCTGGCCGGTAACTAACATCAAGATATTTGTAACGTCGACAATTGGTGAAATCGATTTCATACCAGCCTTTGCTAGAAAAGCATCGTCCTTAGTCAAGTATTCCGAACGTGGAGCATCCGTAAAGTCTAAAACCGCGCAGGAATAACGCGCACAAATTTCTGGATCGGAAATATTGACGTTGATTCCCTGCTCATTCAAAGGCAAGCTGGAAAACTCTGGCTCGCGGAATTTTTCGCCGAGAATCCCGGAAACTTCGCGCGCAAACCCAATCAATCCAAAAGTGTCCGGACGATGGGTCAACGATTTATTTTCAATATCCAAAATTATGTCGTTCAAATCGAAAACTTCGGCAAAACTGGCGCCAGATTTTACGCCGGGCATCTCTGGATCAATTTCTACAATACCGGAATGGTCATCGCCTAGGTCTAATTCGTCTAAACCGGCGAGCATACCGTTTGATTCATAACCACGCATTTTGCGCGCGCCAATTTCAAACTCTTCGTCGGTACCGAAAGTCTGCGGGACAATCGCCCCTGGGGCAATCCAAACTGCGAACATACCCTCATGAACATTCGGCGCACCACAAACCACCTGGACGCCATCTTTACCGTCGTCGATTTGGCAAAGATGGAGATGAGTATCTGGAATAGCCTCGCAAGCAACGACTTTGACAATATATATATTATTATATTTTTCAGACCAATCTTCTGTCCCCTCGACTTCTACCAAACGTGAGCCGATCAAGCGAACTAGCTCATCAGTTTCAATCTCGGCGGCTTTTGGGACTAATTTCTTGATTTCGTTCAAACTAATTTTCATTTAAAACTCCTCCAAAAACTCTAACTTACCTGATTCGAAATAGCGTACGTCGTTCAAACCATACTTCAGCATCGCGAGGCGATCGATGCCACCACCCCAGGCAAAACCTTTATATCTTTCTGGGTCGATGCCGGCAGTCTTCAAAACATTTGGGTGGATCATGCCACAGCCAAGCATCTCGAGCCAACCATCGCCTTTGCCGCCAAGCGATTTTGGTTTTTCAATTAAAAGCTCACACGAAGGTTCCGTGAACGGGAAGTAACCCGGTTGAGTTTTGATTTTTAAGTCCTGGCCGTAGTAATTTTCAAATAGACTTTTTAGAACGCCAAGCATTTGGCCGAAGGTCGCATCCTCGGAGACAAACACGCCTTCACACTGATAGAAAGTATGCTCATGGGTCGCGTCAACATCTTCGTTTCTGAACACGCGGCCTGGAATGACGACGGCGATCTGGCCGCCTTGCTCCAAATCTGATTTAAAACGAGTCAACGCGCGGTATTGCATCGTCGAAGTATGAGCCGGCGGGATAAAGCCCTCTTCTGTTCGGAAAGTATCGTAGCCATCACGGGCTGGATGCCCTTCTGGGAAATTTAGACTCTCGAACATATGAAACTCGTCGTCGAGTTGACGCGCTTCGATAATGTTGAAGCCCATGCGAGAATAAATATCAAGGACGCGGTTTAGCTCGGTCATTAGTGGATGTTTCGAGCCTTGTTTAATTACAGGAATTTGCTCGTTTGGCGCGGCTGGCGCAGTGATGTCAATCGCCTCAACATCTTCGGATTCCGCCGCTTCTTCGGCAGCTTTTAACTCGCGCTCTAATTCTTCGCGTTGTTTATTTAACTTAACACCAAAAGCCTTGCGTTCTTCTTTTGGTAACTCTCTAATCTTGGCATATTCGCCATTTAAAGCTTTGAGCTTTTTCTTAATTTCCTCGATAGTCATATGGTATATATTATACCACAACAATCACGACTAGAGAAGCAATCGCCAGGACGATCAAGACCGCCCAAATCCAGCCAAACCGACCGGTCTTTTTTAAATCGCGGACATAATCAGCGTCCTCAGCAAGATCTGGATTTTTGGCGCTCTTTGAAGTTTTTACGGCGCGCTCGCGTAAATCGGCGTTGATACGTTCAGTCAAACGTGAATTCTGGTCGTGGTCTTTGGACACAATAACTCCCACTTTTCCTCCTTTTTCAAAATATACTTAAACATTATAACATACTTTCTGCAAAAATCCAAAATTTGCCTGAAATAAGTTTTGTGCTATAATGAAATCATATATCAATTTAATAGGAGGTTAAATGGCTACTACAAAGTCAACGAAGACTACCAAGTCTTCCAAGCCAGCAGCGACCAGAAAGACAGTTAAGAAGACTGCTCCAAAGACCGCTAAAGTTGCAACTCGCGAGGAAGTGACGACTTGTGCTGGTAACCCACTCAAAGGATTTTTTGCTCGCAAATACGATGCGAACGAAAATGTCTTAACAATTTTTAAGAATCCTCGTATTTATGGCGCAATTATCGGCGAAGTCGTCGGTACGATGCTCCTTACTATTATTTTACTAACCCTCGGTTTGTATCAGCCGCTCTACATCATGTTCGGTTTGATCGCAATTACCGCTGCGGTTTATGGGCTTTCGGGCGCAAACCTGAACCCAATCGTAACCGTCGGGATGATGGCTTCTCGCCGGATGTCTGCGATTCGTGGTGTAATTTACATCATTTCGCAAATTCTCGGTGCGTGGTTCGCATTCCTAGTTGTCAACGCTTTCCGTGGCGCTGGCGACAATGCTGCTGAGCTTCCACAGGTTGCGGAAGTTGACAGCGCTCAATTCTGGGTAGTAACCATGATTGAGTTTGTTGCTGCGATCATGATTGCGTTCTTCTTTGCTCGCGCTCTTGCGTATAAGAAGAGCCCGCTAACTTTCGCCGCGATTGTTGGCGGCGGTATTGGTGCAGTTGCGCTTGTTGTAATGATCGTGATCTCTTCGAATTTCCTTTCGTTACAAAACAACTTCGTCCTTAACCCGGCTGCTGCTTTGATGTACGGCATCATGCCAAATGGGGCAGAAAACTTTGGTGAATTACTTGGCGGCGCTTCGCTCGCTCTCGTAACTTACTGGATTTTCCCACTACTTGGTGGCGTCATCGGATTCTATCTATCTGATTTCGCAGCTAAGCTCTCGGGTGAATGTGGTTACTGCGGCGCAAAATGCATTTGCGACGGCAAAACCCGTAAATAATCGTTTACCCTAGACGATAAAAGCACCCCTTTCTAGGGGTGCTTTTTGTGGTTGAGGCGATTTTGTGGTAAAATTAGGTTATGGTAAATAGGGTCAAGAAACAACTTGCTAAAAAAATTTTTCTTAATATTCTATTTGTTTTAGTCTCGGCAATTGTGCTGACTTGGTTTTTGGAATATCGCTATTTCGTAAACGATGCTGGGAGAGCATTTGGGATGGTTTTTGAGCGACCGCGAATTTTCTTTTATACTGCGCTGATTATTACGATAATTTTGACTTTTGTTTATGCTTTGACCTGGCGACCAGGACTTTCTGTGGCGCTTTTGATGGTTGCGATAATTATTATTACTTATATTCACATTAATAAATTTGTTTCGCGCGGGACGCCGCTTCTTCCAGAAGATTTTCAGTTAGCCGACCAGGCGGGACAACTGGCAAAATTCATCGATATCGGCGCGTTGATCCGAATGATTATAGCGTGTCTACTTTCGCTATTCTTAGGAATATTGTTTGACGTCAAGACTAAAAATGCGCTCCGGTTCGCTTTTCCGGAAAATTTGCCGTGGTGGCTAAAACGGATGATTATCCCCCGCGTCGCAGTAATGGGGATGATGTTTGGGTTATTTATCGCTACGACTGATTTTGTGCGCAATCATGAAGGCGTGGCCTACCAGCGCGTGGAATGGCTGGAAACTACTCTGACCGCTTGGAACCAAACCCGCAACTATGATGAAAACGGTTTCATTCTCGGTTTCTTATATAATATGCGAAAGATTTCTCTGGAGGAGCCGGAAGGATATAGCGAGGAGAGAATCTCTGAGATTTCGCAAAAATATAATGACAAAAAAGCGGCGGACGATACTCGCACTAGCCTGAAGGATGCCGATTATAATATTGTAGTAATCTTAAACGAGTCGTTCTATGATCCGGAGCTGTTGCGCGACTATTATGATTTTTCAGCAGCTGACGGTTCGGGCAGCGGAGAGGTGACGCCAAATTGGCGCAAAATCACTGAAAAATATCCGAGCGGTTATATGTATTCGACGGAGTATGGCGGTGGGACGGCGAATGTGGAGTTTGAAATATTTACCGGGCTGACTAATTACTGGGCGAATACTGTGCCGTTTACAGATATCTTTCCGCGCCTTGGCTCAGTCGAGAGCATTGCTAGCTTTACGAAAGAAAACGGCGGTTATAAAACCCTGGCGCTGCATCCATTTAACGGAGGGATGTATAAGCGGAATATTGCTCTGAAGGTTGAGGGGTATGACGATTTTAAAGATCTTGCTCAGTTTGATTTTACGGAGCATGACGAAAATTCCCAGTATGTCAATGATCGTTCGTCTTATCAGCAAGTGCTAAAGACCCTGCGCGAAAATAAAGACAAACAGACGATCGAGCTTGTAACAATGCAAAATCACCTGCCATATGATTATGACGTTTATAGTACGCACGATTTCGTCGTCTCCGGAGAAGAACAGTGGGAGAAGGAAAAAATTGAAACCTATCTTCAGTCGCTCCATCAATCCGATAAATACCTTGGTGAATTTATTGCCGAGCTAGAAAAGATGGACGAGAAAACTGTAGTTCTATTCTTCGGCGATCATAGTCCTGGGATTTTCGGAAAGGCTAGTAGCAGTTCTTCGCTTGCCGATCGTAACGTCTCGCAGCTTACGCCATATTTCGTTTACGCAAACTTTGATTACGATTTTAAGCCGGCCGGGTATTCTGGCGCGACTGAGGGCTTGCCGGCCATCGTCTCCGAGATGTCGCTTCCGACAACTACGCCGAATTGTCTGACAAATACTCTGTATAATGTTCTAGGAGTCGAGAAGCCGACGCTCGGATATCTGCTAGACGAAGTATGCCGTGATGTACCGATTTTGACTGCGCGCTATCTAGACGGAAAAGAAATCAAAGCAAAGTCCGCGGAAGACTACGCACAAGTCGTTTACGATGTCTTAGGCGGGCAAAGATTTTGGAAATAGTGGGTCGCCTGGGACAATCTTATTAGCCAAGAAAATCTCTTCGATTCTATCGGTTGTTTCTGGGAGGAAAGGTTTTAGTAGATGATTTGCATTCAACAAATCTTCGGCGAGGCTCTTTAGGAGCACTTTTAGTTCTTCAGTCTTCCCTGCCTTGGCAAGTTCCCAAGGTTTTGTATCGTCAATACGTTTATTAATCGCCTGAACTTTTTCCCAAGCATAGTCAAAAGCCTTGCTAAAATACAGGCTGTCCATAATTTCGCGATACTCTTTGTCGATGGCCGGAGTAAAATCTCTTAGGCCGTCTAGATCTTGTTTCTTGCACATCGCAGCAAGACGCTGGACAAGATTTCCAAGATCGTTCGCTAGCTCATTATTGTAAGCCTCTTCATATTTCTCATCGGTATAATCGGCATCGAGGAAAGTGTCAGCGTGTCGCAAGAAATAATAGCGAAAGGCCGAGAGGCCATGTTTTTCTAGAACTTCGAGAGGGTCGACAACGTTGCCGATAGATTTACTCATTTTTTGGCCATTTGCCAAGACGAAGCCGTGAGATAGAAGGACTTTTGGCAGCGGCAGCCCAAGACCGAGCAACATTGCTGGCCAAATAATAGCGTGGAATCTTAAAATGTCTTTTCCAACAATCTGAACGTTAGCTGGCCAATAGGCGGAAATATCCTCATCTGGATAGCCTAGGACTGTAATATAGTTCGCGAGCGCATCAGGCCAAACATACATAATCTGGTCTTCGTCACCTGGGACTGCTACCCCCCATTTGACGTGCTCCTTTGGGCGCGAAATCGAAACATCCGGCGAATCCTCTAGCAGTTTTAGAGCCTCTTTTTTGCGGAAATCTGGAAGGATTTTAATTTCATCAGTCTCTATCGCACGCTTAATTTCCGATTTGAAATCGGAAATTTTTAGATAATAATTTTCTTCGGAAAGTTTTTCGTACGGCTTCTGATGGTCTGGGCAGACCCCGCTGTTTTCGTCATATTCCTTCTGCGTAATAAACCGCTCGCAGCCCTCGCAGTACCAGCCTTCGTAAGAACTTTTGTAAATATGCGGCTCGAGTTTCTGCCAAATTTCCTGGACGCGGCGCTCGTGGTCTTTATCGGTCGTTCGAATAAAATCGGTATATTCTACGCCAAGTTTTTTGATAAAATCCTGAAATTTTTTCGAATTTTCACTAACGTATTCTTCAACTTCTACGCCAGTTTCGGTCGCTTTTTTGTAGATTTTGCTTCCGTGCTCGTCGGTACCGGCTTGGAAACGCACGTTTTTATTATTTAATTTTTGGTAACGCGCATAGACGTCAGCGAGAAGGTAATCTATAGCATGACCAATATGCGCCGTGCCGTTAACATACGGAATCGCAGTAGTGATATAAATGTTTTTTTGACTTTCTGACATAATTATATTTTACAACAAAAACGCGCTCTTTTCAAGCGCGCGTTTTTGCTCAATTTTAGTACGAATCGTCGTCGTAATCCTCTTCGTAATCAGTGGACTCTTCGTCATAATCTTCATCATCTGGTTCGTAAGTTTCTTCGTCCTCGCCAGTAGTTTCTTCTGTATCTTCGGTATCTTCTACGGCATTAGCATTTTCGTCTTCCTCGGTTTCGTCTTCGCCTTCGCCGGTATTTCGACAAGTATAGCCGCGTTTAGTAAAGACTTCGCGAAGCGCGTCTTTACTTGTGTCGACTACGCCGCGCGAATTGGCGCTGAGGAACAATAATTTTGCATTATCTTCGTCAATGTCGGCGAGTTTGGCAAAGTGGGTAGCGGTGAAGCTGTTGCCATTTACTGGATAATTACTCGTGAATGGGTCACTATTCATATTCATTTGCGTGTAGTCACGAGTATAAGAAATCCTGGCTTGGCGAGCCCCCTCGGAGGCGGCCTCGGCGTCCGTATAATTATATGTGCCCGTGATCGACATATCAACCATCTCGTCGTCGGTATAGTTAGCGATCATTTTCAACTCGTAACTAGCGAGTTTACTGTTTTTCGCCTTCTCTATGTCACTGGCGCTAGAAGTGTAGGAGCAGATCAGGGAAGTATCTTCTGGCTCCGGCGCAGAAGTGGATGGATTATTGTCAGTGACTGTTACTTTATTGTTGTTACTGGTCATAATAAAGACAATAATCATCACGATTACGCCGATTAAAACAACTGCGCCAATAATAATTAGAGCAAGAATTGTACTGTTTTTCTTGTTTTTAGCGGCATTTGGATTCGGGACATCTGGCGCTGGACCAAATGAGACTGGAATTTCGGTAGATGAGCTCTCTACGGCTGGCTGAGTCGGCTGAGCTGGTTCGACGACTGAGGAAGCCGGAGCGGCAGGAGCTGGAGCCTCTGCTTTCTTTGGCTTCTTCGAGAATAACGCCGCAAGACCTTTTGGCTTCTCGGTTTGCTCGGCATGATCCGGAGCAGTTTCGGAATAATTGATCGCGGAGCCGATAGAGCCTGGGACTGGATCTGCTGGTTTGATTGGCTCTTCTTCTCCTTCTTCGGAAGAAATAATTTTGGCGTCATCTTCTCCACCTTCGTCAGAGAGGCTTTCCTCGGAGCCGTCAGTAGTTGCATTCGCTGCAAAAGGAGCTTCGGCCGGAGCCTCGGCCTCGGCTGGAACAGTTTCGGAATTTGTATTATTAAGGGTAGTATCTACGCCAATAGCGGTCGGAACCGCACTTTCTGGGGTAGTTTCCGGAGCATCAATCGAATCAATTACTGCGTCGGCGTCCAGTTCGGTAATCGCAGCGGCGACGTCTGGAGTTGGGGTAGCAGTTGGGGTAGCGGTTGGGGCAGCAGCTGGGGTAGCAGCCGCAGCGGCGGTCGGCTCTGGCTCGGCCGCTGGTAATGGTTCAATGTTGATTGAAGTCGGGACGCTGGACGGTTCGATAGTCGAGGCCTCAGCAGCTGGCGCTGACTCCTCTGGCACAGTCGAAGCCGGAGCCGGTTCGCCGCCAGCAGCGGCCGCAGCACTAGCTAATTCATTAATCGCGTTAGCTACGTCATTTTGGTCGGCAGCAGAAAGATTTTCTGGCGCTGGAGCAGGCGTAGTCGGCTCTGGGGCTGGCCCAGTAGCCGGGGTTTGTGATTGATTGTCTTCCGGATTCATTAAAAATACTCCCTTTTTATGATGCTTTGATTATATTTTACCGCTTATGGCTAACTTTTTCAAGGCTTTTTCGCAATTTTTCCCAAGTTTCCAGTTCCAGATCAGAAGCGCGAGCGTCAAGAGGGATGCCAATCTCCTTAAAAATTAATGATAGAACCGATTTTTCGTAAGGCAAGTTAGAGATTAACTTCTTGCGCGGCGAGGAGAAACCAATTTTAGCGAGCTTGATTGTTTCTTCTGGAACAATCGGCGAATGGGGTTCTAAAATGATAACCTGACTATCGACTTTCGGCGGAGGAGTAAAAAATTCCCGATCAACTACTGGCCCGAGCTCGACATAGGCACGGTTCTGAACTGAAAGAGAAAGGACTGTATGACTCCCCGAGTCGGCAGCGATACGCTCGGCAACCTCTTTTTGGATCAAAAGCACGATTTTTTTCGGCAAATTATTTGTTTCTGCCAATTTTAGGATAATCGGGGAAGTAATATAGTAGGGGATATTGCCGGCAACGACATAAGGCTCAGTAATTTCATCTAAATCAAAGTCGAGAAAATCAGCATTCAAAACTTCTAAATTTTTACCCGGAAAAGATTTTGGCAAATTCCTCGCCAATCTTTCGTCGTATTCAATCGCTAGAACTTTTTCAAAATTTTTAAGGAGGGAACTGGTCAGAGTACCTAGGCCTGGTCCAATCTCCAGACATAACTCTACGTCGTCTTCATAGGCTAAATCCGCAATTTCATTCAGAATCTCACGGTCTTTTAACCAATGTTGTCCTAATGATTTGTTGTTTTTTAGTACCAATGATGCCCCCACCAATAGGCCATAGCCTGCTGCCAGCCACCATAGCGGTCTTTGACATATTTCGCCATCCACTTAATTTGCGTCACAGGATTAGTTTCCCAATCTGCGCCAAACTCTGCCATTTTGCTGCCCGGAAGAGCCTGTGGAATACCATAGGCGCCGGATGGGTTCTTGGCGTTTACGCGACAGCCAGATTCATGGTAAATCAACGTCAAGGCATTGTATAAATCAGCTTCTGAAACGCCGGCTTTGCGTGCCCAGCCAGCGCAAGTTTCCCATTCTGGCGGGACAGACGGCGTCGATTGC
The DNA here is from genome assembly GCA_017431465.1 of Candidatus Saccharimonadota bacterium. Taxonomy (GTDB): domain Bacteria; phylum Patescibacteriota; class Saccharimonadia; order Saccharimonadales; family Saccharimonadaceae; genus Nanosyncoccus. The sequence goes on along the minus strand of JAFRLA010000030.1, from coordinate 44,355 downwards.
TTAGCATGAACCGCTGTGATTTTCTTGACTGGTTCCTTTGTCACTTTTTTCTCAACAAGCTCGCGAGAGGTTTCTTCCCCATCTACGAAATTTACTTGATAAATCGCAGTCTCGGTTCCCTCCTCGCCAACTTGGCGGACTTCAGAAGCTCCCTCCGCGAGACTTGCGTCTTCTATAGTCTCTTCGCTATAAGCAATCGGCGTTTCGATAGTTAGGGTCCGACCGCCATTTCGCGTAATTTTATACGTTTCGGCATCTCCGGCTTCTAGGAAACTCTCGTTTGGAACTAATTTGATTTCATCGCCATCATAAAGAGTCAGGCCAGCAGCTTTAGCGATAGTCGCGCCATCATAACTAGAGGTCATGACATATTTTTTGGTTGTACCGTCGATGATTAGAACTGGCCGGGCGCGGTAGATGTTGATTCGATAATTGTCCTCCGTGATTTGCATGGTTAGCGCTGGTTCAACCACGTCAGTTTCAGCCAATTTGTAATTTGCACGTTCCAAAGCCTCACGAACAGTAATTGCGTCTGTTTTGATGGTGAGTTTTTTCCCTTGGTCGTAGATAGTAACAAAGTGAGTTTCGGATTCGTAGTGAGGCTGCTCGGAATCGTTCGCAAAAGTACTCGGGATAGTTCGCGAAAGCACGCCAAAAAGACCCGCAACGAGGGTCGCCCCTGCGATATACAAAATCAGATGAGTTTTGCGAAACGGCAATCTCATACATATATATTATAGCAGAAGAGCCACTTTTTGTGAAACAAAAAGCACGAGACTTTTGTCTCGTGCCAATTTGTGAAACAAATTGGTGGCTCCGACTGGACTTGAACCAGTGACACAAGGCTCTTCAGGCCTCTGCTCTACCAACTGAGCTACAGAGCCGAGCGAGAAGAAAAACGATAAAAAACTTGTTTTTCGGCTTTTTCGACGAGCGAGGTTCTGAGAGCGTCAGCGACCAGAACCACGCTCTCTAATTATACCACACCTATCTAGAAAAGCAACATTCCGACATTTTACAAGCATCAGCTTGACAGAAAACCAGCAGGGACGAAAATCAGCATAGAGGCAAAAAACCGCCCGGGTGGGCGGTTTTTCGTGGTTCGTAGCGGGGGCCACTTAATGTAGCGATGTACAGCCAGAGTTATCCTCGGCCGAATCCGACGCGTACCTAGCTAGCAGCTATGCAGCGTACAGTAAACCCGAGCCACTTGCCGTTGTAGTTCTGAGGGTTGACACTGGAGCTATTCAGGTACAGGTTGTAGGCGTAGTTACTATCGTCCGCCACAGACGACCAATAGTAGCCGTTGGAGCCCTGAGCGAGGATACTGCCGCCGTAGCGGTAGCCAGACAGGACGAAGGCAGGGCCGCTAGAACTCATCATGCTGCTTGCACTATTATAGTTGTTATAGAGGGTTTGGAACTCTGAGTTGGTTGGGAGTCTCCAGCCTTTCGGGCAGATGGAGGCTGTAGGCTAGTGGGTTAGTAGTGTTAGTACCTAGAGCAGCGATAGTGGTACTGTCGCTTGTGCTCATAGTGACGCCAGCTGGAATGTATTGGTTTTCTGTAGTAGAGCCAGCTTCGTTTCTTAGAGCATTGTCTGTATCGGCATCAGTGACTTCTAGTTTGAATTTGCCAGTATTGGAGCGGATAGAAATGTTAGAGTAAAGAGTGGTCGTATCAGCTTGGTTAGAAGAAAGAGAAAGGCCAGTAGCCTGAGATGGGCCAGCAGCGGCAGCTGGGTCGCCTGAACCTTCTGCAGTGGCTGGGTTATAGCCTATAAAGCCATATTCTCCGGTGGCGTCTGCGTTAGAATGAATACGCATAGCAAGAGATGGGGTTACTTCTGTTTCTACTTCTACATCACCAGAGACATCAAGAGCGTAGGAGAAGGCTGGGAAGGCGGCGAGACCTAGGCCAGCTACTACGCCGAGAGCGGCAAATATTTTAGTATTAGTTTTCATAGGGCGTGGAGTTCCTTTCTTTTATTTTCTTTTTTTATTTTGATAGACCTATTGTGGTTTTATATTAGCATAAACAAAATGAAAAGGCAGGTGGTTTTTCATGTAATTTACAACAGGCTAAAAGTTTTCCGCAGGCTTAGGACAGCTCGGCGGCGGCATTGCCGGCGACGGCGCCGTCTGCGGTGGCGGTAACGAGCTGACGCAGAGATTTCGTCCGGACGTCGCCGGCGGCAAAGATGCCGGGCGTGCTAGTTAGACAGCTCTCGTCGGCCACGATGTAGCCACCATCATCAAGCTCGACCAGATTCGCGAACGCCGCCGTTGCGGGCGTGCGACCGATCGCCACGAAAAGCGCAGAGACTTTTAGTTCTTTCTTTTCGCCGTTCTTATTAGTCAGTTCGATGCTTTCTAGCTTTTTTTCGCCTTTAATTTCAGTGACTTGCGTGTCCATGACAAACTCAACATTGTCGTGTTTTTTAATTTTATCGACTAGGGCTGGGTCGCCGCGGAACTCATCGCGACGATGGATAAGATAAACTTTTTTTGCGACATCGGAAAGATATAGCGTATCGTAGAGCGCAGTGTTACCGCCACCAACCACGGCGACTTCCTCGCCTTTATAAATTGCGCCGTCGCAAGTCGCGCAGTAGGAAACGCCGCGGCCAGTAAATTCCTCCTCATTTTTAAGACCAAGTCTCTTATCCTCAGAGCCGGTAGCGAGAATAACTGCGGGCGCCTCGTATTTATCATCCTCGGTTTCGACCTCAAACATCAGCCTCGATGACTCCTCGGCGCCTTCGATCTTTTTGACTGCTAAAACTTCTTCAAACTCAACCTCGGCGCCTAACTCGACCGCCTGGGCATAAAGCTGTTTCGCGAAATCGACACCGGAAATGTGCGGGGTGGCTGGGTAATTCTCGATATTAAAAGTCGTGATAATTTGGCCACCATAGGTTTTGCCCTCTAAAACTATCACTTTTTTATTCGCGCGTGCGGCGTAAATCGCGGCGGTAAGTCCTGCTGTGCCGGCGCCGATAATAATTACATCATACATCTTAGGCCTCCATGCCGAGCAACTTGATCAACTTCTTTTTAGACTGAGCGCCAACGCTGCGACCAATTTCTCTGCCGTCCTTAAAAGCAATAAAACAGGGGATGCTCGATACTTCATATTTTTCGGCTAAGATATCTTCATCATCAATATTGACTTCGCCGACTTTAAAATACTTTGCATCTTTTGCCAGCTCTTCGACAATCGGACTCATCATCTGACACGGGCCACACCAGTCTGCCCAAAAATCGACGAGGACCGGTTCGCTCGATTTTAAGACTTCGTTTTCAAAATTTTCGGAGTTTAGTTCAATTACACTCATTTCAATTCCTTTCTACATTAGCTAGTATTTTATATAATAATCTATAAATTTCGGCAGCATCTTTCGCGCTAAGGTCGAGACATTTTCCCATTTTCACCGGGACTTCCTTTGCGCGATTCTTTAGTTTTGCGCCTGTTTCGGTTAAAGTTAGCTCGACGTTGCGCTCGTCTTCATTTGAACGTTCGCGCACGAGATAGTCTTTTTCTTCCAGCTTTTTTAGAATCGGGGAAAGTGTGTTTGAATCCATCATCATCACTTTTCCAAGCTCGCCGACGGTCGCAGTTTTGTGCTCCCAAAGATACAACATCGCGACGTACTGCGAATAAGTCAAGTCAAGTTTTTCCAGCAGCGGACGATATCGACGCGTAATTTCTTTCGAGCAAAGATAAATTGGGAAACAAAGCTGGTTCTCAAGTTTTAACGCATCGAAAGGCTGGCAAAGTTTCGACGTGCTAGGTGTCTGGCAGGACTTCGACTCATTAGGCATTTAGTAGCTCCTTGATTTCGCCTTCGATTTTTTCTGGCTCAACAGTCGGCGCATAGCGCTTCATGACGTTGCCATTTTTATCAACTAGGAATTTCGTAAAGTTCCATTTAATCGCTTTGCCAAGCTTTCCTGGTTTCTGCTCTTTTAGAAAATCATAGAGCGGGTCGGCTTTATCGCCGTTGACCTCGATTTTGGCAAATTGATCGAACTGGGTCTTATATTTTGCGGTGCAAAATTCATGAATCTCAGAATCGGAGCCTGGAGCCTGGTGACCGAATTGATTACAAGGGAAGTCTAGAATCTCTAGGCCTTTGTCATGATATTTTTCGTATAGCTTTTCTAGGCCTTCGTATTGTGGCGTAAAGCCGCAGCCGGTCGCGGTGTTGACGATTAAAAGGACTTTGCCTTTGAAATCGGCAAGGGAAACGTCCTCGCCCTTGCGATTTTTGACTTTGTAATCGTAGATGCTCATTTTTTACTCCTTTGTAAATTATATCGTACTACGATTATATCGTATCACGATATAATTTTAATGTCAAGCCTAGAATGGTATATAATATATAGTATGAATAGAGTGCCACTAGCAGAGAGGATGCGGCCGCAAAATCTAGACGAGGTTGTCGGCCAAAATGAGATTATCGGCGAAGGAAAAATTTTGACGGAAATCGTAAAGAAAGGCGAACCGGTAAATCTAATTTTTTGGGGGCCGCCAGGAACGGGGAAAACTACGCTGGCGAGAATCTTAGCGAGAGAGTACAAGGCGGATTTTGTGGAACTTTCGGCGGTAACGGCGGGGAAAAAGGATATCTCGGCGGTCGTCGAAAGGGCGCGGCAAAACTGGAATCTTGGGACGAGAACAGTGCTTTTCGTGGATGAGATTCATCGGTTTAATAAGGCACAGCAGGATGCGTTTTTGCCGCATGTCGAATCGGGCTTGATAATTTTAATCGGAGCGACGACTGAGAACCCGTCGTTTGAGGTTATTTCCCCGCTTTTGTCCCGCTCGCGCGTAGTGGTTATTTCCCCGCTGTCCAAAGATGATATTATCACGGTTTTAAAGCGGGCTATAAAAGCGGAGAAGGCTTCAAAGCGAGTTTCGGCGAAGGCGCTAGATTATCTCGCGGAACTTTCAGGCGGAGATGCGCGGAGCGCGCTTGGAGATTTGGAGCTAGCGTTATCGCTGGCCGGCGGCTCGGGAAAAGTTGATGTCGATATTGTCAAAGAAGCGGCCGGTAGGAAAGTACCGGGCTATGATAAAACCGGCGACAAACATTACGATAATATTTCGGCATTTATAAAATCGATGCGCGGCAGTGATACGGACGCAGCACTGTATTATCTTGCGCGGATGGTCGAGGCCGGGGAAGATCCGAAATTTATTGCGCGGCGGATGGTAGTTTTTGCCTCGGAAGACATTGGACTGGCCGGAAATGGAGCTCTGCCACTCGCGGTGTCGGCTTTCGAGGCGGTCGAGCGAGTGGGAATGCCAGAGGGGGGAATTATCTTAGCGCACGTAGTTTGCGCGCTGACAAAGTCAAAGAAAAGTCGTGTATCATACGACGCTTGGGCGCGTGCGAAAGATTTAGCGCATAAGTCAATGGGCTTGCCTGTGCCGACACATCTTCGCAACGCGCCGACGAAACTGATGAAAGACTTAGGCTACGGCAAAGGGCAGAAATGGGAAGCGGGATTCCACCTCGATAAAAGTTACCTGCCGGACGAAATCAAAGACCAGAAGATTTTTCTAGATTAATGTGCTATAATAAAAGGGTATTAAATGGAGATAAATATGGCAGATTTTAACAAAATCTTAACACCGGGGGATTACGAAAACGGGGAAATCAACGTTGTCGTTGAGATTCCGACTGGATCGAATCATAAAATCGAGTGGGACAGGGAAAAAGCTTGCTTTATGCTTGACCGCGTAGAGCCGATAGCGTTTGCGAAGCCTTGTAACTATGGGTTTATTCCGCAGACTTTGGATGAAGACGGCGATGAACTCGATGTGCTATTAATTACCGATCAGCCGCTCACGACTGGCGTTTATACTGCTGCGAGAATTCTCGGCGTAATGAAGTTTGTCGACGACGGAGAAGTAGACGACAAGATTATCTGCGTACCGGCGGACGACCGCAATAATGGCGACGCTTATCAAACGCTCGAAGATTTGCCAAAGCGAACGCTTGAGCAGATTGAGTTCCACTTCAATCACTACAAGGATCTCAAGAAGCCGGGGACGACGAAAGTAGAGAAATTTGGCGACGTTGCGGAGGCAAAACAGGTGATTGCTGATGCGATTAAACGCTGGGAAACTAAATAAGTAATTTCTTAAGAAACATACGACGAACCCGATAAAAAAGTAGTTTGCTACGGATGGAGAAAGAAACTGCTAATTTCTTTCGACATCCGCCTAGCAAACTACTTTTTTATCGGACGTGAGGAGTCGTTTCTTGAGAAATTACTTATTTAGTTTCCCTACAATTCATCAATCGGCAAGCGGACTTGCTCTGTGGTATCGCGGTTACGAACAGTAACTGTGTCGTCTTCTAAGGTATCGAAGTCGATGACCACGCATTTCGGGGTGCCGATTTCGTCTTGTTTACGGTATCGTTTACCGATATTGCCGGAGTCGTCCCAGGTAACGTTGCCATATTTTTTGCGAAGAAGATTATAGACCTCGCGGGCTTTTTCGACGAGCTCCGGTTTATTTTTCAGGAGCGGGGAAACGCAGAACTTATACGGCGCAAGGTTCTCCGGCAGTTTCAAAACGATGCGTTTCCCTCCGTCGATTTCCTCTTCGGCATAGGCCGCAGATAAAACGGCAAGGAACAAACGCTCTACGCCAATCGAAGGCTCGATGACGTGCGGAACGAAGCTTTCCCCACTATTCTTGTCGCGATATTCCATGGACTTTCCGGATTCGCGGGCAATGTTTTGTAAATCAAAATCGGTGCGATAGGCTAGTCCCATCAACTCTTCTTCCCCATTCGGATATTCAAACATAAAGTCGATTGTACGCTTGGAATAATGCGCGCGGTCGTCAGCCGGGACTTCGTAGTCTTTAATTTTATCGGCCGGAAGCCCCATTTTTTCTTCTAGGAATTCGTGGTTTTCTTTAAGCAACTTCTCGAACTGAGTTTCCCAATCATCCGGGCGGACAAAATACTCAATTTCCATCTGCGAACATTCGCGATCGCGCAGGATAAAATCACGCGGAGAAATCTCGTTTCGAAAAGCCTTTCCTTGCTGGGCTAAGCCAAACGGCAAATCTGGATATAATGTGTCAACAACATTTTTATAATTCGTAAAGATTCCCTGCGCAGTTTCTGGGCGAAGATAGGCGACCGATTTTTCGGCTAGAGCCTTCGCATTCTCGTCACCGTTTACATCCTCAGGCAGGACGGCGCCAACATGGGTTTCAAACATCATGTTAAACTTGCGAATCGGGCCCCAATTGGTTTTACCGCAGGTCGGGCATTTTACGCCGAGAGCCTGAAACTCTTCAGTCGTAACCGATTCGGAAATTCCATCAGCAATTTTATCGGCACGAAAACGACCGTGGCAATCCTTACACTCTACGAGCGGATCGGCAAAAGTCGCAGTATGGCCAGAAGCGACCCAGGTTCTAGGATTCATCAAAATCGCCGCGTCAATACCGTACATATCATCGCGGTCTTCGACCCAGAATTTCCACCATTCATCCATAATTTTTTTCTTCAAACTCACGCCGAGCGGGCCAAAGTCCCAAGTCCCAGCAAAGCCGCCGTAAACATCAGAGCCTGGGAAAATAAAGCCACGACGCTTACAAAGACTCACAATATCTTCTAGATTATTCATACTTATATTTTACAACTGATTTAGCGATTTCGCAATGTATAAGATCTCCGGCGTAAGAGCCTCAATATTCTTTACCCGCAACGCTAGTTCTAATGAACTGGACAACATTAGGCGCATCGCTTTAATTTCATTGCTGGAAATTTTTCCGGCCGGGAATCGCCTGAGGGCCATTTCCGTAGAATCCCAGGCATAATTTTCATCGGACCGCAGCCTTTCGCCTTCTACATCTGCAATTAAGTTGACTTGCTCCCCTTTTAGTCTTGCAAAGTTTAATAAGAACCAGGCAGAGATAACATTGGTCGGAGATTTATTATCTAGCGCTTCAAAACATTGCCGGACTAAGTCAAAGTACCCCGGGTCGTCAATTCCCTCTGCCGCACGCGAAACTTGGCGCAAAATTTCCGAAGCCAATTCTAGCCGCTCGATATCGCCGAGAATATTTTTGTAAAATTTTACCATTTTAGCGGAAGTTAAAATATTGCGACCAGATTTTTGGCTTTGATGGACACCGACACGCGATAAGCAAAACATTTCAATTCCGCCAGCAAGACGAGATTTTTCCCTTCTGACCGATTTGGCCGAAACGGTAATTTTGCCACCCGGAGTCAAAAGATTAATAACCCGGTCTGCCTCGCCAACATTGGTGCGGCGGAGCACAATCGCGTCAGTTTTTAGGTCTACATTTTTAGACATATTTTTGAATATCCTCCGGGGTCATCGTAGTCTTGTCTAAAAATCCGACAACGCCATAGTCCTCTAATTGTTGTTTTTTTAGACTTAATGACGAAACAATAACGACTGGGATTTTTGCTGTGTCTGAGTAAGAGCTTAGCTCATTCAAAAAAGTAAAGCCGTCTGGGCCATTTAGCAAAATATCTAAAAAGATCAGGCTCGGTAATTCTTCATCATCTAGCACCTGCATTGCCGCAATGGCATTTGAGAAAATTCGGATCGATTCGGCGGGCTTAATCGACCTAATCGCTAACGAAATACACTCGGCCATTTCCTGATCGTCGTCAATTATAAAGATCATACGAATAAACTCGCTTGTTTAGAAACTGGCAAATCGACAAAGAAGCTAGTGCCGTCACGATGACGAATTGCACCAACATTTGCGTCCATATATTGTGAGAATTTCGAGGCAATATAAAGCCCTAACCCGGAACTACCCGGACGCATTGCAATGGAAGTAGGCTTTTCGACCCAGCCTTTCTTTAGGCTACGCCAAACGTCAGTCGGGAGACTCGGTCCAAAATCGCGAACTAGAAAACGTACTTTGTCTTGATAATCTCGGACGGTCAGTTCGGAGCGCGAGTCTTTGTCGGAATAGTGCATCGCGTTTAAACAGAAATTATAAATCACGCTATATAAAAGTTCACGATTCGCGACGACAAGTCGCGAATGGTTCGTATAGGATGTCTCAAGTTTTTTATGATTATAGCGAAAAAGATGGCGAAGTTCACTAGTCACTTCGTCGCAAACCCCACGGATAGCGACCGGCTCCATTTCAAACAGCCCATCGTCGAGTCGCGCAATCTTCGTTAAATCTGAGACTTGCTTCAGGGCACGATCGGAAACGTCGATCATCTGATGCTGAATTTTTGTACGCGCCGCAGTGTCATCTTCCGTAAGTTCTAGCGAGAAGGCAAGTTGTCGCAGAAGCGATAATGGAGCCTTTAGCTCGTGAGCAGCAACCAAAATACCATTTACCTCGCTTTCCATAGTTTTATTTTAGCACAACTCCTGGCGCGTGAAAAACGCTTACGACTTATATGAAACTGTGTCGAGAAGATTGTAAAAATCTTTTTCAAAAACCATCGCGTCAGTTTGAATAACGACCGCCTTGTCGCGAAGTTTGATTAGCGCGGCGATGCCCTGAATCTTGCCAGCTGGCTGTTCGCCAGTATAAATATTCGCATTCGCACCACCGACCTGGCGGACCGCAACAGTTAGTTTACCAGCCTTAATGTTACTTTCGTAGGCCTTTTCAACAGTATCGTACGAAGAGTCTTTGATCGAGACGCGTAAAGCGTTGATGGTCTCACTCCCGACAGGCTGTACGACGTCCGGATTTAGGTAAGCTTCGAAGTCTCCGCCATCGCTTGCGTCTTTAGCAACATAAACACTCCAAGTCTTCGGATATTTAAACGAGAGTTCGCCGTAGTCGGCCGGGCCAGAAAAAGTCCGGTAAGGCGATTTTTCGCGCTCAGTAAATTCGTCCTCTAGTTTTTTCGTATTCTCGTTTACGGCCTCAGCGACTGCCGCGGTGACTTTGCCTTCGACGTCGCCATTAACTTCGGAATACTGCGCGGCCATCCAAATGAATAGACCGATAAAAGTTACAGCAATTAAACTAACTACAATAATAATAACGATGAACGTTAGTGGGCGACGATCTCCGGAAATTGGCGAAGCGTTCGAGACCGCATTGTTTCCCATCTGCGGAATAGCATTCCCGGCATTAAAGACCGGCGTAGCCGCTTGTGTACTTTGGAATTGTTGTCCGTTAGTAGCAGCTGCGAAAGTATTCGGCGCTGGATTTGGTTGTGGTTGTTGTGATTGGGGAACAAATCCCGGATTTTGCCCATCGTTCATGAGTTATATTATACACTATGCTTATGCTTTTGAAAAGTCTTTGTCGATCACTTCAATTTTGTTCTTTAGATCGTCTAGATCTTTTTGAATATCTTTAGCCAATTTGACTGCGGACTGGTATTTTTCTGGAGCTTTTTCCAAAACGAAATCGTCTCCATAAAACCATTCGACAGAATTATTTAATTCGTCAATTTTTTGGTTGATAGTTTTCTTCTCGGCCATATTATTTCCTTTCTTTTACTTTTTTAATTTGAGCGGTCGCTTCCTGTTTTAATGTTGTTATTTTTACAACATTACCGGGACTAATTTTGCCAGACAAAATAGCATATCCATGCGCGAGTACTTGATCTGGATTTAGGCTATTGATGATTTTTAAATTGTGCGCGAGGTCGCTTTCGGCGCGGTCTAACTTTGCAAAAACTTCGCGACGAATTTTCTGTAAATTATCTTCGACTTTGGCCGACAAAGCGTCTAAATGTTTGCTGACGGCAGCATTCATTGCAATAACCGTATTCGCGAGACTTTCTTTTTCGTAATCAATTTTTTGAAGCAGGCCGGCACGGGCGTGAGAAAGCAAGTCTTTTACTTTGTTAGACTCGGCGACACGATCTTTTGATAGCATTTCCGCACAGTTGCTCGGGGTAGAGGCGCGGATGTCGGCGGCAAGATCCGAAAGAGACTCATCGACTTCGTGGCCAATACCGGTAATAACTGGGATTTTCGAACTGGCAATTGCGCGAACTAATTCTTCGTCGTTAAAACAAGCGAGGTCGTCGGCCGAGCCACCGCCGCGAATAATCGCGATGACCTGGACTTCGCCGCGCTCGTTTAGATATTTCAACGCGCGGATAATCTGATCGGGAGCAGCGAGACCTTGGACTTGGGTATGACAAACTTTGATGTCCAGCCCGCCCCATCTAGCGTTGATAATTTTACAAAAATCTGCGAAGCCAGCGGCGGAAGTTGATGAAATCACGCCAATTTTTGTCAAATCTTCTGGCAATGGGCGTTTTTTGTCTGCCGCGAACAGACCTTCTTTTTCCAACTTCTTCTTCAGCTTCTCAAAACTCTTTTTGATGCTTCCCTCTCCGACTGGCATGATCTTCTGAACCGTGAAAGAGAACCTGCCCCAATTTGTAACTTTTGCCGAGCCTTTAACGACCACTTTCATGCCATCTTCGAGCGGAATACGAAGCTGCCAGAGCGGCATAAAACAGCTGATGCTTCCCTCTTCGTCTTTAAGATCGAAAAAGACCCATTTACCTTGGTTAACTTTAAATTCAAAAACTTCGCCTTCCACTAAAACGCCGTTTTCTTGAGAATATTCCAGAGTTTGGTTCGTAACAGCAATAAATTCGGAAACGGAAAATCTCGGGGATTCAGCATTTAATTCTTCCATAGAACTATTATAACAGATATGGTATAATTATAGTATGCGTTATCTGGCGATTTTAGGACGGCAGCCGGAAATTTCTCTGGCGGAACTGCGCGCACAATTTGGCGACGTAGAGTCTATTTCGCCAGTTGTCAAAGGTTCTAGTTTAGCTACTTTTTCTGCTAATTCTCGCCCAGAGTTATCACGATTCGGAGGGAGTTTGAAATTTGGCGAGCTATTGTCCGTTTCGCCTGCGAAATTTTTGTCTTCTTTGCCAGAAGGTAAAATCACACTCGGAGTTTCGGACTATTCTATGCGAGCATCTGCACGATCGGCCGCTAGTGAGGCCTTAAAACTAAAGCGCGTCCTTAAGAAGGCCGGGCGAAGCGTACGCGTTTTGCCAAACTCGGCCGGGTCAGCAATTTCTACTGCCGCGGCGCATCATAATGGATTAGGAGTTTTCGATAAGCCACTGCATGTTGAGCTAATGCGGGTCGGCAAAGATTGGTACCGATCAATCGGGGCACAAAATATTACCGCATATGCTCGGCGTGACCAGGCGCGCCCGGCGCGAGACGCCCGGGTTGGGATGTTGCCGCCGAAATTAGCACAAATCCTGATCAACCTTTGTGGGGAACTTCCGGATGGCGCACGAGTGCTTGATCCGTTCTGCGGGACGGGAGTAGTTTTGCAAGAAGCGATTTTGATGGGCTACGCAGCGTACGGAACGGATTTGTCTGAGCGGATGGTTGAATATTCTGAGAAAAACCTTCGCTGGCTGGCGGCCGGGCTCCAGATGTCGCAAGATGCGCTACCTTTTTCGGTCAGCACCGGGGACGCCACTGATTTTCAGTGGGCCGGGCCGATTGACGCAGTGGCGTGCGAGACTTATCTTGGGCCGCCAATGTCTCAGACGCCAGTAGAGATTAAGTTAAAAGAGGCAAAACAGGAGTGTGGGGGTATTTTGCTCGGATTTTTAAAGAATCTTGCGCCGCAAATTAAATCTGGGACGCCGGTGGTTTTGGCGGTACCAGCATGGCTTCGACCGGACGATAGTTATTCGCGTCTAAATCTTGTTGACAAGATTGTTGAACTGGGGTATAATGTAAACAAAGATTTTGGGTCCGATTTGTTGTATGCGCGAGCTGGACAAATCGTAGCCCGAGAAATATTAATTTTAAGGAAGAAATAGTATGTCACACGTTAAAGCGGGCGGTAGCTCGAAAAATATCCATAATAATGCTGGTCAGCGCCTTGGCGTAAAGCGCTTTGGTGGCCAGAAAGTTAAGAACGGCGAGGTCCTAGTTCGTCAGACCGGTAGTACAAAAATCGCTGGCCCAGGTACTTATATGTCTCGCAACTTTACGATTCATGCCGCAAAAGACGGCGTCGTCACTTTCGTCAAAACGAAAAAATCGCATTTTTCTGGTAAAAATGTGCCACGCGTGCGCGTCGAAGTGCGCTAAGTTTTAGCTTTGGCCGCTTTCGTAAAATCGCCCCCTTGTCGGGGGTGATTTTTTGGCTTGGGCGGTTGCTGGGCGGCGCCCCTGGGGCTGCCCAGAGCCCTAGTACTAGCTAGCAGCTACGCAGCGTACAGTAAACCCGAGCCACTTGGAGTTGTAGAGCTGAGGGTAGACATCGGAGCTATTCAGGACCAGGTAGTAGGCGTTGTTATAACAATTTTAGTATAAGCCAAATAAAAACAGAAGGTCAAGAACAATGACCTTGAAGGGTCATCTAATCTGGATTGGTGGACGATGAGGGAGTCGAACCCCCGACCTTCTCAACGTCAATGAGACGCTCTAGCCAACTGAGCTAATCGTCCACTTACTATTATTATAACATAGTATACTAAAAGATGGAAGAGGCTAGCCCGTCTTTTTATGACGATGCGATCGAGAAATCTTGATCAGCGCTCCGACTGAGAACACAAAAAGCCCAAGGCTAATGATTTGCGAAGTAGAAAACGGACCGATAAAACCGCGGTACATATCGCCGCGAAAGAATTCGTCGACGAAGCGAACAATGCTGTAGCTTAGCAAGTAGATAAAGATTAAATTCTTCTGACACTTCCCTTTCCGTTGTAAATAATACAACACTCCAAAGAGCGCAAAGTTACAAAAAGCCTCGATTAGTTGAACCGGCAAACGCGGGACATCGTTCGCTCCCGGCGCGAGCGAATGGTGAAAGACTACTCCGTGGTTCATTTCTATGCCGTAACAACATCCGCCAAGAAAACAGCCAATCCGCCCAAAAGCGTGGAAGAGCGGGATGAACGGCGCGATGATATAGAAATATTTGGCAACATCGCGTTTCGTCACACGGAGGTAAATGTAAGCTGAGATTAGCCCGCCGATCAGGCCGCCATAAAAGACTTGGCCGCCAAAAATAAATCCAAGCATCTCCAAAAAAGTCCCAAAAGACGGGATTTCGTTTAGATGCGAAAATACCCAGATCAGTTTATCGAAATTCGTTAGACCATATACGAGATGACCGCCGATAAAAAGCCCGATCCCCATAAAGAGCATCAGAAAAATGATATCGCTATCCTCAACCTTTAGCCGCCGCGCAGAACGCATCGCCAGAAAAAGCGACAAAATTAGCCCGGCTGTCGCAGCGATAACATACGTCGAGATTTCAGTGCCGAAAATATTAATTAGCGGAAACATCTAAAAATTCAAAGTCCAAAACTGCCCCAGCGCAAACCGGGACAGTCAGAGTTTTAACTACTAGTAAGTAATGTTCCAGTTAGCGCCATTGAAAGCACCAGCCGCGCCGAGCGTACCAACACAAGCAAGTACGCAGATGATCGCAACTGCAGTAACAGCAACACCGATAATCGAGAGAACTAAGCCGGCAGTGCCAACGCTAGTCTTAGCGATTTTGCGGGATTTAGCAGCTAATACGATACCGACAATACCGCCGACGAAGCCAAGAAAACCGATGTATGGAATCGGCAAGATAGCGGTCGCGGTAGCAACGATACCGAGAATCAAAGAAGCGGTCGCCATTGGCTTTGCAGCTTCTTCACCATTTTTAGCTGGGGTTTTAGCAGTTTCGCTCATTATTATGAACTCCTTTAAATTATATTAAGTAAATTGTAGCATATTTATTGTAAAAAGAAAAGCACTTATGTCTCATGAACGAAGTGCCTCTGCCAAGCAGAAGCACTTCAAAAGATTAGCCAAAAACAAACTTTAATTCTTAATTTTGCTTAGCGTCGGTTGTTACGTTTTTTTAACGTGCGGACCGCGAAAGCAGTAGCAAGTACAAACACGATTACTCCTGTGATAATATAATCTGATTTAGTAATATTTAAACTCTGGAGTAAGCCACCAGTTTTTGGCACCTCTGGAGCGTCCGGAGCCTGATATTTTACGTCAGTGTAAGCGATCTGGCCAGTGTAGATCGTGCCATCAGCCCCTCGGCCCTGAGCCGACACGGTATAGTCACCACTCGCTGCTCCATAGCTCGCGAACGGCAAGGTTACCTGCTTTGTGCCGCTGACCCCTGGATTATCCACACTAATATTCAATGCATTATCAAACAGCGGCTTATCATCTTTATCGTATGCTTGGAGATCAAACGAGTTAATCTTTGCGGCATACTCTACTTCAACGATCGGATCACCATTCTCGGCCGTACCAACCGTAGTGATTTTTATCGGTACATATTTAAACGATACTGCGTCTTCGACAGTGCCGTTATAGGCATGGTTTACGACTTTTAAGACATAATCACCGAAACCAAGGTTTGGATCAGAGTCTAAGTCGAAACCGAAAGCGCGCTCGCCCGATTCTGGTATAGTCTCTGGGGTATATGTCCCGTTTGTACCAAGATTGGCGCAATATTCATTGGCTTCACCATAGTTTTTGCAGAGTTGGTAGTCCAAAGATTCTGCAACAGTATAGATAGCGCCAATGTCGATATTGCCATCGACAAAAACGTCCCCGTCTTTAATGGTAGTAATCCGAACCTCTGGATTCTCCCCATAAACATTGACGGAAACCTTAACTTGCCCACTAACGCTCCCTGTAGCGTCGGCGTCTGGAGCAGGCAAAGTCGAGGCATAGGCAACAGTAGCTGCTACGGCAACCAAACCACCTATGCCAAAAAGATGTTTTTTGCTTATTTGCATACTTCACACTCTTTCTTTTTAGGTTTTTATTTTGGCTTCGCAGAGAACAGCTCGCAGTTCAAGCCCGCGCCTTCTCTATAACTCCTAGACGAGGAGGCGGGACTTGCGCTCTTTGCGCTTCCTAATAAGGATTATAACCCAAACGATGATAAATGTCAATAGGATTATGCTTATAATTATCATCCAAATTGGCATTATGACTACAATCTTAGTAGCTTCACGAGTGGTTTCACCGTTCAAAGCGGCGACTTTATAATGAACTTTATAAAAGCCCATCATCGGGGTTTCTTCCCATTCGGTTTTAACATGACGAGCAGTATCTGGGAGAATATTATAGGCGTTATTCTTTACAAAAAGTTGTTTCCCGAAAATCGAACTTACTTCGAATTCGTAAACCACCTCAAAATCGGTATTACCGTTGTTTTCTACCCGAGAATCGGCACTAATTTTACCGGAGGTTAGAAAAGTCGGGATGTTAAAATCAGTAATATTGGCTTTATCTTCGGTCTCCCCTTCTGTACGACCATAGACAATTAGGCCAACCCGCGAAACGGTTTTAATTCCAGAGCTAGAGAGCTCACCTTCAGTTTCGTCAGATTCGGCAAAGATCGTAGCATATTGGCCGCCGGCCGGGATATCTTCCGGGACGGAAATTTGGTAATTGATCGTCTGTTTTTCGCCACTTTTGATAGTGAAGCCGGCTCGATCTGTCAATTTATTCTCAGCGTCGTAGAACTTAATCCAGCGAGAAATCTGAGTACGATTTGTTTCGTTAGAGAAATTAACGTTATATTCCTCATCGCTGATCGAGTACGGAGCGGCATAGACATGATAGCTAAAAGTCTCAGAACCAATATTCGAGACCGTAAAGTTATATTCGTTCTTTTCGCCAGCAACCAATGTGACTTTATTGGAAACTGGGGAGATTTGAAGCCAGACGGCTGGCTTCTGAGTCTCTTTGGCTCCCTCCTCTGCCCCGACGGACGGGACAAAGGACAGGAGAGAGCCTAGACCAAGGATTGTCGCAGCAACAAGGCTTAAAACGCGGAATCCATTAGTCTTTTTTCTCATCTTTTTTCTCCTTCTTAATGAGGCTGCGGCGAGAGCGAGAGCGTTTCGGAGACTCGCCACCGTTTTTAGCCTGTTTCCGACTACGGATACGGCTGACTAGCCAGAAGACTAGGAAGAAGATTACCGCAAGAATTAGGAATAAGAGCCAGAGCGGGCAGATAATCACAAGTTTCTTGTTAGTCGAAGTCTTCCCGAGATAATTGATAGTCTGTTCAACCCAGAAGACACCAATTTTTGGAGCGCCATCCCAGTTGATAGTGCCGAAACGCTTCGTGCCCGGCATAATATCTAAGGACCCCTTCTTGTCTTCGTTAGAGTAAACTGTCTCTTTATCAAAGAGCTTCCAGATCTTAAAGGTATATTCCGCAGTTGCCTCGACGTTACCAGTATTCTCGACGAGGGAAGTAGCAGTTAGCGGTGGGTTCAAAACGAAGCCTGGGATCTTATTTTCAAGAACTTGACCTTCTTTTTTAGTCTCGCCCGCGATAGAAGCGTAAAGAATCATCCCGACACGGTTAACGGTACGGATGTTGTTCGCCTCTGAGCTACCGTCCTGGGTCTCCGCCATGATAGCGGCATATTGACCACCAGCCGGGGCGTCTTTTGGAACATTAACGGTGAAAGAAACTTCTTTCTCGCTATTTGGATCCAAAGTACCGGTCTCAGTAGCGGAATCAAAGGTAATCCACTCAGAAATCTGGCTATAAGTACCGCGAGTACTATAATCAGACTCGTAGTTCTCGTTAATTACATTAAACGGCGTTGCATAAGCCTTGTAGGAGAAGGTCGTTTCTCCGATATTTTGGACCTTGAACGAGGATACGTAATGCGATCCTGGCTCGATAGAAATCCGCTGTTTAGTCGGCGAGACCTGCAAAAAAGCCGGCCCAACGTTAGAATTAACACTCTTGTCGTCGGCGGCTTGGGTGTTAATTGGTGTTAAAATATTTACCCCTACTGATAGAGCTGCGAACGCGGCAGCAATGCTAAGTTTCGTTCGTTTTACAGTCATTAACCTCCTTGTTATGTACCCAATTATACACGAGCGGGAAGTTAAATGCAAGACCCATTTTACACAAAAACCCCTCTATCCTTGGACAGAGGGGCTTTGCTATTGGCTAAATTAGATAGCAGTAGCAGTGTAGGTAACGATGTCGCTGTAAACACCAGTCTTAGTCAAACCGGAAGCAACGCCATAGTTAACCGTGGTCTTCGCGCTATAAGCAAGCGGGGAAGTAGCGTTAGAACCGCTAGCAAGAATCGTAAGCGGAGTCTGAGCAGCAGTACCAGTACCAGCGTCAGCATCGTAATCAGCAGAAGCACCAGCTGGGACAGCAGTCCAAGAAGTTACGTCACCACCTTTAACTGCCCAACCAGCAACCTGGCCGTTGATTTTGCCATCATTAGCACCGCCAGAGATGAGGGTAACACCTGCTGGAATGTACTCGTTAGCAGTTGCCGACGGAGTAGCAAGGTTCAAGTTAGTATCATCATCAGCGTCAAGAAGCTCGAGCTTGAAGGCGCCAGTGTTAGAACGGACCTCGATCTCAGAGAAGAGGGTCGATTCATCAGCTTGGTTAGCGCTTAACTGTAAGCCAGTTGCGAGAGACGGACCTGCAACCGCAGCAGCGTCGCTAGGACCCTGAGCGTCAGCTGGTTCATAACCGATAAAGCCGTAGTTATCAGTACACGTATCTGGTGTCTCTGGATCGCTGTCATCATCAGTACAAGTTTGATCAGCGTTAGAGTGAATACGCATAGCGATCGCCGGAGAGATTTCAACCTCAAGACGAACGTTACCGCTTACAGAAGTTTCGCCTTCTGCGTAGGATGCTAATGGCAACGAAGCGACTCCGATACCTGCAACTACCCCAAGGGCAGCAATAATTTTAGTTGTTTTGGACATATTTGTGTTTCCTTTCTTTTTTATTATATGACCTTTACCCTTCTGATTATAGACTACTAATATGCTTATGTCAATACTTTTTTTGGACTTTTTTCAAAATTGTCAAAAAGTTTTCCACAGGATAGAGGTGATTAGCCGATTTATTCCCTGTTTTTTAAAAGTATGATATAATAAATAAGTACTTTAATGCGCCTGTGGTGGAATTGGTAGACACGCTACCTTGAGGTGGTAGTGGCCGTTTTTGGCTGTGCTAGTTCGAGTCTAGTCAGGCGCACCAGATACTAACGCCAATTTCAGGGCGTTTTTTGATGTGGCTAATTCAGTCAAATTCCAATTCTTATCTAACGCAATATTGTCGGCAGACTCCCCACAGGCATTAATTCTTAGCGCAATATAGATGCGTTTTCCAGCTAATTCAGATATCGTGTCATCAAGGTTCTCATCATTTACGGTGCTACTATGAATTTCGTGACTAGCGTCAAGCAACGGAGCGTAAAGCTCTAGTTCACTTCTTACGGTAGGCGAAGCTGGTAAAATTACCGTATTTTCTGGGAGCTGATTAATCTGGCTAGAGATTGTATAGGCGTCCGAGACCTCGCCTGTTAAGTCACTTATCGCACTAAATACGGCGTGGGGGACTGAGAGAATGACAGGGATTAGGCAAAGTGAACGGACCGAGGTGTGAGCCTTGATCAACTTGTACGTTTCTAGCCGGCCAAAGATTTGATCGAGACGATTGCGGCCTCGTCGTTTCGCAGAGAAGGTTAAAGCAATAAATAATACCATTAAAGCAAGTAGAGGAGCAGTCGCTTCGCCAGAAAGCGGGAGCGGTGCAGCAAAATATAGAAGTAGGAGATAGCCGCAGATTGTTAAAACTGCGGCAAAAAACAATTTTAAGTAGCGAGCGCAGAGGTAGATCAGTAAAAACGCTAATCCAAGTTCGAAAATCGGGATTAACACCCCGTAAAGCGACTCGTTTAGCTGTTTAGAGAATTCCCAATAATCGGCCTTCGCCCCCCAATTAAAAGTCGCAATACCGAAACTGGCATGGACCGACGGGAAATAGAAAAAGCCACCAGATAGGACAATTAGAATTTTTTGCCACTTTTTAAAAGCGGTAAATTGGGAGATAATAAAAACTGCAGCGGAAACTATAATGAGGCTGATAAAACTACTTAGTCGATAAGAAATTCCCGTTCGTACAAGCAGAGAATAGGCCTCGCTATCTACTGGCTCATGTTGTAGAATCAACAACACTCCGACAGCAATAAAAAGCATGGTTATAGCAATCGAGAACAATAGGTTTTTACCTCGCTTTTTAACCATATATAATATATTATACTACGGCGTACGGTTTTTGGTAACTCTTTGAGTGGCCCAGAACGAGACGTCTTCGTAGCGATCAATCGAGGTAACTAGATGATTCTCATTGGAGTAACTACGGACCTTCTTGCTAACGAGATAGTCCATATTCGCTTGGTAAATTCCAATTGCCGGGACGTCTTCAACCCAAAGTTTCAAGAAAGCGGCGTATTTCGCATTCCGAACTTCTTGGTCCATTGTTCCGCGCGCAGCGAGGAGCAAATCTGAAGCCAAGGCGTTATTGTAGTTGGAGAGATTGAGACCTCCTGGCTGGGCTTGAGAAGAATGATAATAAGCGAACAGATCCGGGTCGGCGCCAAGGCCGATTTCCTGGATAAGAATATCATAGTCACGCGGCCGAATCACCGTCAACAAGAAATCCTGATCAGGATCATAAACGTGAAGCTCTACTTTAAAACCAAGTTGTTCTAGCTGGTATTTCAAGTTTTCAGCAACTGCTGGAATATAGCCCGTGTTGGCGGCGACCAAATTTACTGGGGTCTCCAGATTTGCAGAGCTAATAATCTCTTTTGCGCCTTTTGGATCGTATTCTGGCAAAGTTGGGTACTGGCTATCCTGAAGAGTAGTTTGAGTTTTAAGCAACGGATAGTCAAGCGCGACTTCTTCGCCAGTTGGAGCGCGAAGCGAGCGCATATCTAAACCTTTTTGGACCGCCTTCCTAAGATCAGCATTATTGAAAATCGTGCCAGTTGTATTGAAAAAGGCATAAACTCCGCTATTTATTGCAGATTCACGCTCGGTAAAGGCGCTCGAAGCCAGACTTTCGGCTTCGCTTGGAGATAATTCGGCAGTCGCGGTAACAGCGCCCGTTTTTACTGCGTCAATCAGAGATTCCTTATCGACAAAAGCATGAATCGCGAAACTGTCTAGAAGCGGCGCGCCACCGTAATAAGACTCATTTGGCGTCAAATAGACGATTTTTTCACCAGTTGTACCGATATTCTGAGACGCATTGTAAGAAAATGGACCCGAAGTTACTGGAGATAAACTAAAGGCGTTCTCGAGAAGTAAGCTGGCATCAACGTCTTTTAAAACGTGCTCAGGCAAAATCGGAAAATCTAACGCCGACGGGAAGTTGGCATAGGCAGTCGGAAGCGAGAACAAAAGCTCGCCATCTTTTTCCGTAACTTCAACCTTCGAAAGGTTGGAGGAATACGAGGAGTTGACGCTTGGGTCTTTTAAGATCGCCACCGTATATAAGACATCCTGGTTCGTTACCGGTTCCCCGTCTGACCATTTTACGCCATCACGCAACTTAATTGTCCAAGTACTACCAGAATCTTCAGTCTTAACCGAAACAGCGAGGTTTAGGCCGATATGGCCAGAATAATCTGGCGCGGTCAAAGTCGCGAACATTAATTTCGAGAGTGCTTTTTCGCTACTCGTCGAAGCAAAAAGCGGGTTTAACGAGTTGACTTTCCCAAGCGTCCCCTCGGTATAAGTCCCTCCTTTGCCCCAAGAATCAACTGAATAAGATTCCGCATACCAAAAGGCTTGGGTAACCGATAACATGATCAAGGCTAAAACTAGTAAAGACCACTCCAAGATGAGAAGTTTAACATTTTTAATATGGTCAACACGCTCTACGAGGTTCTCTTGGATATGCTCCATACTATTCTCGCCGGCCTTTTTAGAAAACCGCGAAAACTTTCGAATGATTTTTTGCCCACGCTTACCTTTTCTAGCACTCATAATTTATGATGGAATTAATAATAGCCCCAGAATTGACAGAATAAAGATTACGACAAAGACAATCGTGGCGTTGAACAAAGAGCGGTCGAGTCCGCGGCGAGTTGTATAAAGTTCGCCACTAGCACCAAAGCCGGCCCCTAAGGAAGCACCGCGTTGTTGCAATAAAATCAACAAAATTGACAAAATCGCCGAAATTAAGGTAGTTGTCTGTAAAATATTTCCCATATTACTTACTAGTATACGGCGAAATCCAAAAATTTACAACCCCATTAACCAAACTCATCACGAGAGAGCTAAGAAGCGCACCTGGAAAATCCATCGTAACGTTCGGGGTTAGCCAGATAGTTAGGCCGACGATCGTAATATTAATGATTAGAGTGAAGAGCCCCATCGTAGAGACTATTAGTGGCAGAGCCATCAAAGTCATTAGTGGGCGAATCAACGAATTGGCAACTGAGAAAATAAAACCAGCAAGAACAAAAATCCAAATAGCGCTACCGCCGTAAATTTTACCAAACAAAGTGATGGAAATCCACATCCCAAAAGACGAGAGAATCCAGCGTGCCACAAAACCTAGCAGTTGTTTTTTTATCATAACCTTATTTTAACATCCTTTTTCGTCTTAGTAAACGGTGATAGGTCACAGCAAAGCGATGAGACTCTTCGTCGATGCGCGCAATGAGTTTTGCGAGGTGGCCATCAGGAGGAAGAGGGGTAATTTTGGCGTCTATTACTAATTTTACCTCGGCATTTCTACCATGGTCACCAGACTTATCGCGCGCAATAATCGGAATATTTTCGAGCCCCAACTCTTCTAGCGTGTCTTTGGCCGCGGAAAATTGCGGTTTGCCACCATCCAAAAGGATCACGTCTGGAGCAGCCCAATCCTTATGCTTAAATCGGCGAGTTAGGATTTCCTTAAGGCTTGCAGGGTCGTCGTTCTGTTGGCTCTTTAATCTGAACTTGCGGTACTCCGAACGATCAGAGACGCCGTTAACAAAAACGACCATACTAGCCACGACGTCGGTGCCAGAAATATGCGAAATGTCGTAGCCCTCGATGCGTTTTGGCGGAGTTGGCAACTTTAGCAAAGACTGAAGCTCTTTTAGAGCCTCGTCAGAGGAAATGTCCAAAAATTCCTTGTCCGAGAAAACAATTTTCTTTTTTAGCCCCTTTAACCCAAAGAATTGATTTCTAAGCTCAGCTGCTTCCTCGTAGTTCTGCTGCTTCGAGGCCTCTTTCATCTGCTTCTCAAGCTCCTTAATCAATTTTTCACGATCACCTTCAAGATAGCGGATCAGTCTTCGCAGTGTCTTTTTATACTCTTTTGGCGTAGTCTCCCCGATTTCAATCCCTGGAGTTAGGCCGAGATCGGTGTCCAAAGTCTTTTTACCATTATAAGGTTTGTCATAATAAGGAAAAACTTTGCGAAGGATTCTTAATGCGGTTTTTATAGTATTTTTTGCATAGAACGGGCCAATATAGGTTGCGTCGTCGCCGATTGGCTGGCGAGTAATCGAAACATAAGGGATCTCTGATTTCATGTCAATCCGGACATAGCTCACGGTTTTGTCATCACGAAGCAGAATGTTCCATTTCGGTTTATAGCGCTTGATCATTTCTGATTCTAGGAATAGTGCGTCCATCTCGGTATCTACGGTCAGCCAGTCGGTATCAGCAATCTCGGCGACTAAGGCTGCTGTTTTTGGATCCTTCTCAGTGTTTTGGAAGTACTGTCGTACGCGATTTTTCAAAACCGCCGCTTTGCCGACATAAATTACCTCGCCCTTGGCGTTTTTATGAAAATAAACACCCGGCGTGACAGGCAAAGTTTTCAACTTTTCTCGCAGCTTTTTATCCATTTTTATTATTATAACATATTTTTCACAAAAATCTAGGAGCGGTGGGCTAGTTTCTCTAGCAATTCGAAATCGAAATTAATCTCTGGATCTTCTTCTGAGATGCGGATTAATTCGTTGTATTTAGCAATTCGCTCGCTACGCGAAAGCGAACCGGTTTTAATCTGACCAGTGCCTAGACCTACGGCCAAGTGCGCGATGGTCGTGTCTTCCGTTTCGCCGGAGCGATGCGAGAGGATAGTACCGAAACCAGCCTTTTTGGCGGTCAAAACCGCCTCAATAGTCTCCGTCAAAGAGCCGATCTGATTTGGTTTTACCAAAATTGCATTTCCGGCTTTTTCGGAAATACCGTGCTCTAGAAGTTTGACATTTGTTACAAATAAATCATCGCCAACCAACTGAGTCCGATTCCCTAGCCGATCTGTCATGGCCTTCCAGCCCTCCCAGTCAGTTTCCGATAGCCCGTCCTCAATAGAAGCAACTGGATAATTATCTAGAATCCAAGTATACCAATCGATTAGGTTGTCTGACCATTTCCAGTCGCCATTAGTCTTTAGTTCATAATGATCTTCGTTGTAAAATTCAGAGGCAGCGATATCCATAGCAATGAAGAAATCCGTTCCTGGGGTATAGCCAGCGCGCTCGATCGCCAAACGAATGCATTCCAAAGGTTCATTGTCGCCTTCGCGCATATTCGGCGCATAACCGCCCTCGTCACCGACAGTTGTTGGGTAACCACGTTCGCGTAGAATGTCGTGGAGCGCATGGAAAACTTCTGCGCCCATACGAACCGCTTCGGAAATATTCGTAGCCGAAAGTGGCATGATCATATACTCCTGGAAATCGGTCGACCAGTCAGCGTGAGCGCCACCATTCATCACGTTCATCATTGGCATCGGCATGGAAATCTGGTCAGTTGTGCCGGCAAGCTCCGCGATATATTTATATAACGGCTGTTCTTTAGCTGCTGCAACGGCTTTCGCGATCGCGAGCGAGACGGAAAGAATCGCATTCGCGCCAAGGTTAGATTTATTATCCGTCCCGTCTAAATCGAGCATTAACTGGTCCACGGTTTTTTGCTCTGCTGAATTGCCGACTAATACATCACGAATTTTTTCGTTGACATTCCAAACAGCCTTCAAAACTCCCTTGCCATTATAATAATGGTCATCTTTGTCGCGGAGCTCTAAAGCCTCGCCAGCGCCAGTTGATGCACCCGACGGCACTGCTGCACGGCCAATATGACCAGATGACAAAATAACGTCAGTCTCTACCGTTGGATTGCCGCGGCTGTCGAGAATTTGCCGCGCTTTAATATCTTTAATAGTTAAGTCGCCCACTTTAGTTTTCATGAGTATATTATAGCATAAGTGGGTTTAAAAAGTCTAATTAGCCTTCCAGGGCTTCTGTGTTAGCGATTAAGCGTTTCTTGAAGGCTTCACTGGCGGCGGCGCAGTTAGCATTATTCCCTTTCCAAGCGTATAATGCTGGGTCTTGGAGAGCGCGCGCAAACGAGAAAGTAACCGGCCAAGGGAATGGGCCGTTCTTCTCCACGGCGCGAAGATTGTCCGTCGCCTGCTCGACTGTCTGTCCGCCAGACAGAAAGACAACGCCAGCCAGAGCTTCTGGGACATTCGCCTTCAAAATTTCTGCGGTCGCACGGCCGACCTCTTCTGGGGTGCTGCTTATTGGGTACTTTTTGCCGGCAAGAACCATGTTGCATTTTAGGATACAGGCTTCAAGTCGGACCCCAGCACGATCCAATTCTTCAAAAAGACGCTTTAAGATTTTGCCGGTGACTTCGGCGCATTTTTCAATTGTATAGTTGCCGTCGTGCACAACTTCCGGCTCAACAATTGGGACGATGCCGGCGGCCTGACAATATTTAGCATATTGTGCTAAGATTTCGCAATTTTTATCGATTGCGAGATCGCTCGGAGTCTTAGAAGTAATTTCAAAGGCCGCGCGCCACTTTGCGAATCTCAAACCTTGGTCATAATACGCGTTTAGACGTTCTGGCAGCCCCTCTAGGCCTTTCGTATACTTTTCGCCGGCAACTGCGCCCTCTAGATCTTCTAAACCTTGGTCGACTTTTATCCCTGGGATGATTCCCTTCGTAGTCAGAAACGAGACAAAGTCTTGGCCGTTATCAGCTTTTTGGCGGGTTGTTTCGTCGAAAAGGATTACCCCGTTTACATATTTTTCTAAATCTTCTGTGGACAGGAAGATGTTACGATAGTCGCGGCGATGTTGCTCGTCGTCTGGAATATCTAGCTGGGCAAATTTTTTCTGAATCGAGCCACCAGATTCATCGGCCGCTAGAATGCCTTTTTTTGGCGCTACCATTTGAGCCGCAATCATATCAGTATCGGCTAGCATATTATCGTGATTATCGGATAGCATTTCCTCCAATTTTTTCATAGTCAAAGTCCCTTTTAAGCTCGAACCTTCCGCATTTAGCTTTGCGAACTTGACCGCTTCGCGTACCGAGCGGCCGTTTAATAGCGCGCCAAAAATTGAAGCGGAAATAATCGAATAGAGCGTCAGCCTAGTCATCAATTCTAGCCGTTCACTTTGCCAAGTTTCTTCCACTTCGCCGAGTTTGATTCTGTCCTTAAAGATTTCGCAAACTGAGCTTTCGGCGCCCTTTGTGTCGTGGTACTCTCCTTCTGAAAATATCAGATCGGCTCGACTCGCCAATTCACGGTCGAACTCGTTCATATTTTCTCTAGCATACATCGCCACGCGCGTACTTGATGACATTGACAAAAAACTGTTTATATTATCTAATAAATCCTTAGTTACTCCCGCTGAACGGTCGATAAATAGCCAATCGATCGGCTCGGTTGGATTTTCCCAAACAGTTTTTTCGTGTTCGTTCGGCGAAAAATAGGCAATTTTATTCTCGTGGCACAAAATATAACGATAGCCGGCCGGCATTTGACCGTTCGGGGAGACTTCCCCATTTTCGCACTGCAAGCGCGAACCGACAACTTTGGCATCGTGCCCAAATTTATTCAGAACCTCAAGGGAGACGGTCGCCCCGCCGTAAATTGAGCTGCGCCGAAAAAAATTATGCGTAGAGCCGTTAAACGCGAGGTCGAGCCAAGGAGTGCCGTTCTCGTCAATCTCGAAATTATTCTTAGTTTCGTCTAATTTAAGATAGACATCTTTTAAGATATTCCCAATAATCAATACGTTCATGGTTATATTATATCACGAAAAACCCCGCTTTTTTCGCGGGGTTTTTCGTTTGGAATATTTTATTCAGCTTTTTCTTCGGCCGGCTTCTCGCCTCCGGCGGATTCACCACCTTCAGCGGCTGGAGCTGCTTCGCCCTCGGCGGATTCACCACCTTCAGCGGCTGCGGCTGCTTCGACTGCGGCTTTCTCTTCAGCTTCACGTTGCGCTGCTTCAACTGCAGGATCGTAGACGGTAGCAATAACCTGCTCCGGCTTCATCTCCTTGTCAGCAAGTTCGACACCCTTCGGCAGAACAATATCAGCGACAGTAATCTTATCGTCGGTAGTCGCAAGCTTCGAAGCGTCGACCTCGAGTTCTTTCGGAAGATCGGACGGTTTCGCTTTGACTTCGATTTCTTCCATGACCTGGGACAAGGTATAGTGAAGTTTTGTTGCTTCAGAATTCTCATAGCCAACAAGTTTGATCGGAGTAGTCGCTTCAATCGCCCTATCGGCAGAAACGGCTTGAAACTCAACGTTAATAATACGACGCGAAACTGGATCGATGTCGATATTCTTTACGATCGCCATCTGTGTTTTGCCGTCGACGGTTAGATCGATAGTAGAGTGATAACCGGCAGCTTTCAAAACTTTTTCGGTATCGTTGTAGGTCGATTGGGCCAACTTCGGCTCGCCTTCGCCGCCATAAACGACAGAAGGGATAAAGCCATCCTTGCGCAAACTAGCGAGTTTTTTACCCGTCAGAGTACGCTTGTCTAGAGATAATTTGATTTCTGACATAAAAATATTCCTTTTTTTCTAATAACTTCTTATTATTTTACACTATTTTTTGGATTTTTACAAGGGTTTTAAGCAAGTAGCACGAAAATTAGAACAATTGAGGCTAAAACGATACGATACCAACCGAAAGTTTTGAGCGAACCTGGACGTTTCAAGTATTTTAGAACGAATTTTATCGCAAATAGCCCGGCGACGAAGGCGACTAAATTTGATAAAGCCAGCATTCCGGCATTGGCGAGCAGGTATTCGCGAGCAGAACTTGAGATTAGTGTTTTCAGACAGACCGCGGTCATGAGCGGGATAGAGACTAGGAACGAATATTCAGCCGCCGATTCAGAGTTTAGCCCAGCAACCCGACCCGCAACGATCGTCGAGCCAGAGCGTGAGACGCCTGGAATTAGTGCAAAAACCTGAGCGAAACCGATACCGAGCGCGCGGGGCTTAGTTAGGGAATCTTCATTCTTAAGTTTTGAGAAATGCGGCAATTTGTCTGATAAAACCATTAAAATGCCGACCGCGCCCATCGCGATCGCGACCGTGTATAAAGAAGAGAAAAACCCGTTTTCTTCGATAAAATCGCCGAGAAGCAGCCCAGCAAGCCCGGCTGGAATACAAGTGATAATGACGTTTAAAGCGAGTTTATAGTTGTGTTTTTTGAAGATGTCGTTTAGGATTTTCGCAATACGTTTCCGGAAGAAAATGATCAGCGCAAGGAGCGTACCGATGTTAATCAGCTCTAGGAAAAAGTGGAAGTTTTCTGGACGAGTGCCGAGTAGCTGCTCAAAAATTTCGAGATGTCCGGAACTTGATACCGGGATGAATTCAGTTAAGCCCTGAACTAGACCTAGCACTAATGCAATCCATAATACCATATATATATTATAGCACGGGTTTCCCGACAGGATGAAAAGTGTTATAATAGTATTAAGAGTTTTATCAGTTTAATTTTTAAGGAGCAAAAAATGTCTGGACATAGTAAGTGGGAAACGACGAAACGCCAAAAAGCGGTCGTAGATGCGAAGCGCGGAGCGTTGTTTACAAAGATCGGAAATCAGATCGCTATCGCGGCACGTGCAGGCGCAGATCCAGCGATGAACCCATCGCTGGCGATGGTGCTAGAAAAAGCCAAGCACGCGAACATGCCGAAAGCGAATATCGAGCGAGCAATCGCGCGCGCCGCATCGAAAGAAGGCGCCGCGCTGATTGAGGAAACTTACGAGGCCTATGGCCCTGGCGGAATTGGCGTGATTATCGAGGTTGCCACTGACAACAAAAATCGCACAATGCCGGACGTGCGCAATACTCTGCAGAAAAATGGCGGACGCATGGCCGACCCGGGTTCTGTGATGTTTCAGTTTGAAAGAAAAGGCGTAATCTTTATTTCTGATAAGGGTGAGGATGCTTTGATGGCGGCGCTCGACGCGGGTGCGGAAGATGCTTCTGAGGAAGAGGATGGAATCGAAATTATTACTGCACCTTCGGATCTAATGAAAGTTCGCCAAGCATTGGTTGATGGGGGCTTGACCGTGACTTCGGCGGAATTGAAATATCTACCCTCTGGTGCACGCATTGAGCTAGATGGCGAAGATCTGGAAAAAGCCGAAAAATTGCTTGAAGCAGTTGACGATCTCGATGACGTGACCGCTGTTCATACTAATCTTGAATAACGAAAAGACTGGCCCGATTTCGCGGGGTTATTCTTATTGTATCATATCTTGGTAATTTTGTCAAGTCGTGGTATAATTGTCCCTGGAAAGGTGGCCGAGTGGTTGAAGGCACTGGTCTTGAAAACCAGAGATGGAAACATCCGCAGGTTCGAATCCTGTCCTTTCCGCCATTTTATATGGTATAATGGGAGTATCCCCTCACTTGGCACAGTAGCTCAGTTGGTTAGAGCGTAGGACTCATAAGCCTAAGGTCACTGGTTCGATCCCAGTCTGTGCTACCATATAATTTTAAGGAGGAAATATGGCAAACGAGAAAAAAGTAGCAAAAACGAAAGAAGCTTCGCACGGCTTAAACACGGCGGGCAAAGTACTTGGAATTCTGTCAATTGTCTTCGCGGCAATTTTTATAAGCGCCCCGCTAGGACTTTTTCTCGGTATTATTGGGCTAATTCTAGCCATTATTTATAAGGCGAAGGGTGGTGAGAGATCTAGTGGTCTAGTCTTAACCATCGTTGGCTCTGCAATTTCGATTTTTATGACCGCGATCCTGGTTTTCGTAGTTGGTACCGTGCTGAAAATTGTTTTTAGCGGTATGCTTGGCGACTGGTCTTGTATGACTAGTGATGGCGAGATTACGACTATTGGCATTGGCACGAATGGCTACAATATCGACAATGAAGTTATTGATTTCGACGATTTTGAAATCAAAGATTTCAATGTTTCCGTTGATAGCGAACTAAAAGAGGCGACTGTCACTTTGAGTTCTGACGACGTTACTTATACCTGCACAAAGCGTTAAGGATCGGGTATGCGGAAAAGTAAATCTGGTTTCACAGTACTTGAACTCGTAATCGTGATTTTGTTTGTATCGCTTGCGGTTGTGTTGTTCTTTGTTCAGAAAATGAACATCGATGCGATGAGCCGAGACGACCAACGCAAAACTGCGATAAATGCCATGTACTATTCGCTTGAGGAAGGATTCTTCACGAAAAATGGTTACTATCCGGAAGAGATTTCCGAAGATAACCTAACGACGATGGACCCGGCGCTGTTTACCGACCCTTCCGGGATAAACTTGGGCGAGGACGGGAGTTCTTACTCATACCAGCCAGCAAACTGCGAAGATGGAAAATGTCGTGAATACACCTTGCGCGCAGTGCTAGAAAAAGAAGAAGATTACATCAAGAAGAATCGCAGCAGTTAGAGTTAAAAAATAACGCCCTTTTCGGGCGTTATTTTTTAATCCGATTAAGTAGATTTCTTGTCTTTTTTAGCAACGTGGACAAGATGCGTGATCTCGTCTAGGTTTGCTTTCGGAATCGCCGCATATTTAAAAGTATAAGTAGTCTCATCGCCGACGGTAGAAAGGCGAATCGTGCCCATATGGAGGAGATGATCGACTAAGCCGGTTTGGCGATAGCTAACATCTTCGATCGAAGAGAGGTCGATAACATTAGTCGAACGCGAAAAGAGCGAGAGACTTTGATAATGAAACAAGCGATTATTCGAGACGACGAGGCGGTTGCTACGATAAACGCGAGTCGCGACAAAGGCGGCGACAGCGGTAATACCGTAAAGAATAAAGATGATAAAGTAGAGGTACGAAACAGCCGCCTGGTTAATATTCAAAGTCGCAGCGGCATTATTGTCCGTCAAAAGTAACCCCAGCGAGACTGTTAAGACGAGAATAACCGCAAAAGCTAAAACCCAAATCGCAGTTACGCCGATCGGGGCACGATGAATTACTAGCTCAACATATTCTCCATCCTCAAGATTCAGCCCTGGAAAGTCTTTCTGACTGCGGGCGTGATGTAGTTTAACTAGGTCTTCTTTCATAGCCTAAACTCCTACTTTTCTTGATTATAGCACAAAAGTCGTCAAAATAAAAATGCTAGTGTTTTAAATGTTTCTCAGCTTTTTTAGTCACTTTTCGGCCGCGCGGAGTACGCTCGATCAAGCCAAGTTGTAGAAGATACGGCTCGTAATAATCTTCGATTGTTGAGGCCTCGTCCCCTGTTAAGGCGGCGATGGTCGCTAGGCCAACTGGTCGATCTTCATAATTTTCTAGCATCAGATTTAGCATATTCCGATCTGCGGGATCGAGCCCTAGCTCGTCAATTTCCATTAACTCTAGCGACTTCTTGGCAATTTCAGTATCAATAATGCCATCGCCGTTCACATCAGCGTAGTCTCTCACTCGCTTTACGAGGCGGTTTGCGATACGCGGAGTTCTTCTTGAGCGTGTGGCTAATAATTTTACTGCCTCTGGCTCAATCTTTGTGTCTAGCAATTTCGCCGTTCTAGCGATAATTTTTTCAATATCCTCGGTCTTATAATATTCTAGGCGGTGCAAAATTCCAAAACGATCCCTTAAAGGCCCTGCAAGTGAGCCAGTTCTGGTCGTCGCCCCAATAACTGTAAATTTCGGCAAATCTAACCTGACTGACGAAGCTGCCGGGCCCTTGCCGATAACAATATCTAGTTTAAAATCTTCCATTGCAGAGTACAGAACCTCTTCGACTGCACGGCGCAAACGATGGATCTCGTCAATAAATAGCACATCACCTTCCTGGAGATTTGTCAAGATGCTCGCTAGGTCACCGGCTCGTTCGATTGCTGGGCCAGAAGTAACTTTAATATTCGCTCCTAATTCATGCGCAATAACATTTGCCATCGTGGTCTTTCCTAGCCCCGGCGGACCGTACAATAGGATATGGTCAAGCGTAGTTTGGGCAATTTTTTTACCAGTTGTTTTCTGACGTTTTTTTACCGCATCAATCGCTAATTTTAAATTATTTTTCATCCGGTCTTGGCCGATATAGTCATTGAAAGTTAGTGGCCGCAAGGTCTGCTCAAAAATCTCCTCTTCGGATTTCGATCCATCTTCGTCGGGTGTAGTCGGTTCTATAACTCGTTCAATTCCCATATATTTATTATAGCATAATTTTATGTTATAATATGCTTATGGTAATCTTGCTTACTCTTGCCGCATTGTTCGCCCTATTTTTCTTAACGAAGAAGCATGGCGGGCCGGCTCATCTCGCAGTTATAGCCGGGTTATCGGTTTATGAATTGTGCGGGAAAGAGTTCGCGAATTGGCTTTCTAGTCTGACTTCAGTCGTATCGCTAGAGCTAATCGAAACTGGAGTTTTCGTCGCGTTGGTGGCGCTTTTTCCTCTTCTGTTATACTTACGCTCGCCACGCGGCGGACTCGGCGGGATCTTCCATATTATCGACGCAGCGGTATTTGCGTTAGTTTTAACCGCGCTATTATCGCCGGTGCTCGCTAGATTTTTCCCGTTTGATTCCCTTTCCGACCAAATCGCTGGAATAATCGCCAATTACGAGGGCTGGGTAGTGATTGTCGGTATCGTTTCGGCATATGTAGATATTTTGATCTACCGCGGGTATCCGCGCTATTAGTCGGTAACTTTTGCAAGAGTTTTAGAGACGTATAGGTGGGTTAGCGCCGCAGCAAGCGCATCGGCGGCATCGTCGGGCTTCGGCACGCTCTTAAGTCCTAGACGAATTTTTACCATTTCCTGCATTTGTTTTTTGTCAGCATTACCGTAGCCAGTCATGGTTTTCTTAATCTCATTAGGTGTATACTCGAAAATTGGCAGGCCGTTTTGTTTCGCAACGAGCAAACAAATCCCTCGAGCCTCAGCAACGGAGATGCCGGTTGTGATATTCTTGGTAAAAAATAGTTTTTCAATCGAAACGACATCGGGTTTGTTTAATTTGATAATTTCGTGCATTGAATTATAGATGTCTTCAAGCCGCTCCGGCAAAGGAGTATGGGCGGGCGTGGTAATCACGCCGTTGTCTAACATTTTTGGTCGATTATCATTGCTAATTTCAATTACACCAAAACCGCAGATGCCAGTACCGGGGTCAATGCCTAAAATCCTCATACAATTATTATAGCACGCAGGCTTAGCTAAAAAATGATATAATTATATTATGATTGCACACATTCGAGGCGAAATTGCCGAAAAATTTGCTAATTCAGTGATTGTCGACGTGAATGGCGTTGGATACGAAATTGCCCTGTCTTCGATCGACTTTGAGTCGGTTAACCTTGGCGATAAAACTAAGTTCTATACTTATCATGCGGTGCGTGAAAATTCAGAGGAACTTTACGGGTTTTCTTCGCTAGCCGCGAAAAAGATTTTTGAGCTCTTAATTTCGGTGCAAGGAATTGGCCCGAAGGCCGCGATAGCAATCTTGTCTTTGGCTCCAGCAGAAGAAGTCCGGAATGCTATTGCTAACGCAGACTCTGGCTTTATCGCTAGAGCGACTGGAGTTGGTAAAAAATCGGCCGAACGCGTAATTGTTGATTTGAAAGATAAAGTCGGAATACCTTCTAGATACGGGCGAACCGAAAGCCAACCAACAAGTGTTGACGATAATGAAAAAGACGAGGCGCTAGAAGCTCTAATTTCGCTTGGCTTCCCGCTAAAAGAAGCCACAGCCGCGCTTGCGAACGTCGATAAAAATCTCTCCGTAGAAGAGCGCGTTCGCGAAGCGCTAAAACAATAAAGATTGTTACTTTAATAATTCTCGGCACGGATTTCAAAGTAGGCGCGAGGGTGGTCGCAGACCGGGCAGACTTCTGGAGCTTCGTCGCCGACAAAGACATAGCCACAGTTGCGACATTTCCAGACCGTAACTTGGTCTGACTTAAAGACAACGTCATCGTCAACATTTTTCAATAATTTGCGGTAGCGTTCTTCGTGTTCTTTTTCGATCGCGCCGACACTTTCAAATTTTTGGGCAATTTCTTCAAACCCTTCAGCACGAGCTTCCTCGGCGAACTTTTTATACATATCGGTCCATTCGTATTCTTCGCCAGCGATTGCGTCGTTTAAATTTACGCGAGTGTCTGGAACGGATCCGTCATGTAGCATTTTGAACCAAATTTTTGCATGCTCTTTTTAGTTCAGGGCAGTTTCAGTAAAGATGTCTGCAATTTGTTCATAGCCATCTTTTTTAGCCCTTGAAGCATAGTATAAATATTTAGTATGTGCTTGGGATTCGCCAGTAAACGCAGCCTCTAAGTTTTTCTTAGTTTGCGAATTATTAAAATCAGTCGCCATAATTTCCTCCTTTGTTATATTATACTATTTATTTACGTATTTAATCAAAGTTGTGCGCAAATCTTTTGCCGGGGTAACGAAAGGATCTTTAGTCGTGCTTGGCGCTAGCGCATGTTTAAACCCAAGTTTTTTCGCCTCGGCGATTCTTTGATCTGGGCGGAAAGCCGAGCGAATTTCGCCACCAAGCCCGACCTCGCCAAACACGACATAGTCTTCCGACAGTTTTCTGCCAGCAGCAGCCGAAGCGATCGCCATACAGACCGCAAGATCCGCGGCAGAATCCTGCAGCTTCATTCCACCAACAACATTCACGAAAATGTCTTTGTCATCAAGTTTTAATTTAGTGCGCCGCTCGATTACGGCGATCAGAAGGTTCAGGCGATTAATATCAAATCCGGAAGCCGTGCGTTTTGGGTAGCCAAAATTGGATTTTGTAACGAGCGCCTGGATTTCTACTAAAATTGGACGCGTGCCTTCTAGAGTCGCAAGGATAATTGAACCGTCCGTATTCTGGCGTTCAGCCAGCAAAGCAGCTGATGGATTCTGAACTTCAGCTAGGCCCTTGTCATTCATTTCGAAAATCGCAACCTCGGATGTACTGCCAAAACGATTTTTCACTGCACGAACGGTTTTAAATCCGCCATAACGATCGCCTTCAAAATTCAAAACCACATCAACTAAATGTTCTAGAACTTTCGGACCAGCGAGCGAGCCGTCTTTCGTCACATGCCCAACAATTACTACGGCCGTGCCGGTCGCTTTTGCGGCGCGAATAATTAAATTCCCGCAATTATTAACCTGCGAGACTGTCCCCGGCGCAGAGGAAATTTCTGCGAGCGTCAAGGTTTGAATTGAATCGACTATTACTAACGCGTATTCCCCTGTTTCAATCGTTTTAGCAATGTCATTCCCGGAAGTCGAGCTTGCAAAAAATAACTTGTCAGAATCTGCTCCAAGTCTTTTCGCGCGCAGTTTTACCTGCCCTGCGGACTCCTCGCCAGAAACATAAAGAACTGGTTTGGATTTAGAAATTTCCGCACAAATCTGCATGAGTAATGTTGATTTTCCAATGCCAGGTTGACCAGAAAGTAACGAGACAGACCCCTCTAAAATTCCGCCGCCGAGTACCGTATTTAGATCTTTGAACTCGGTCTTCAATCGAGTTTTATCGTCCGGCGGAGTAATCTCACGAATTGACGAAGCGCTCAGCTTCTTGCCGGAGACTGCGCCTCGCGCAATGGCTGACTTCGCAGAATTAAGTTCCGCCTCATTTACGACTTGCTCGACTAGGGAATTCCATTCGCCGCAGTTCTCGCATTTGCCGAGCCACTTCGCATAAGTCGCCCCGCAATTTTGGCAAACGAAATTCGAAGTCGATCTTTTAGCAGCCGTCATTATTTAATAATCTCGTCTATGATTCCGTATTTCTTTGCCTCTTCAGCAGACATCCAGTTGTCCCGATCCATGTCTTTTTCTACTTGTTCAATGCTCTTTCCGGTATTCTTCGCAAAAATTTCAGCAAGACGCTTTTTCAAGAAAATGCCCTCTTTTAGCATAATTTCTTGGTCGGTAATTTTTCCTTCTGTGCCAGAAGATGGCTGGTGGATCATAATACGCGAGTTCTCGAGAACCGAGCGTTTGCCTTTTGCGCCACAAGAAAGTAGCATCGCGCCCATCGAAGCCTGAAGACCGATACCGATCGTCTGAACATCCGGCTCAATGTAATTCATCGTGTCGATAATTGCAAGGCCATCATAAACACTGCCACCCGGAGAGTTAATATATAATTTAATATCTTTCTTCGGGTCCTCATGGGCTAGAAACAACAGCTGTGCAATTACGAGGTTTGCGGTATGCGGGTTAACATCCTCGCCGAGGAACACAATTCGGTCGTTTAAAAGACGCGAGTAGATGTCATAGGCGCGTTCGCCTTTGTTGGTTTCTTCGACTACGGTTGGAACTAAATAGTTTTTCATATATCTCCTTTCTACTTTATTTCTTCAACCTTATTACTATTCATCATATTATCTAATTTTTCGCCACTTAATACATTACTATTATACTCGTCTACTTTACTATTATATCGATCGACAATCGCCGAGAGCTCATCATAGATCTCATCCAGAGCGTTTTGTTCAGCAAGTAATTCATTGTGGCGGGCGTCGAAAGCAGCTTTGCTAGGGAAACAGTCTAGCTCCGCGGCACAACTGTTAAATTCATCAGCGGCACGCGAAAATTTTTCGGCGCGCGTCGCGTACTCAGCTTCTTTTTCATCGTATTCATTTTTGATCTCTTCCATCTCGTCGGATAGCTCCTGGAATTTAGACTCTAACTTCTCGAACGGCGCGCGGTAATTTTCATAAAATGTTACGACCGCATCCTGATCAGCAAAATATTCAGCATAATGCTCCTCTAATTTCTCGGGCAACTTTTTCACTTCTGTAGCAAAGCGAGAATGAAGCTCGTCGACAATCTCGTCTTCATCATAATTTTTCAGCTCTTTCTGTAACCGTTCGTGCGCTTCGCCATTATTATATTCGTCCAGTATAATTCCCGATAGTTCCGCTTTTTCGCTTTCGGGCATCCGATCCCAAACCGCATGCATAAGTTCGTGTGCGGCAGTAGACTCTTTAATGCCGGCTAATTCTTCAGCAGTCACATTATAGATATACATTTTGTTGTTTCCGTAGCAACCGAGCATCGATGTGTCTCTATCGTGACTATTGCAGTGTGCGTTGAACTCATTGTAATCCTCAATGGCCGGGTTCGTCGAGCCGAAGACAAAACGGCCGCGGCTAGTAAGTTGTAGTTTGTCGGCAATTTCAGTAATTTCTGGCGACCCAGAATAGCGCATATTGGAGATCAAATCGCTCATAAAGTGCTCCAATTTATCCGCATAGATTCCGCCAAAAATGAGCAAACCGACTACAACGACAAGGATAATTGCTCCAGTAATTTTATGCGGTCTCTTATTATGGTAAGCGCTTCTCAAAACCTACTCCTTCCCCACCGATAATTTCAGCTCATTCTTGACCATTTTTATGACGGCGATGTCGCCTTTTTTAATCTCACCGGAGATAATTGCATCGGAAATTAAGGATTCCAAGTTGTCTTCGATAGCACGACGGAGTGGCCGCGCGCCATTCTTTGGATCGTAGCCAATTTTAATGATATGGGCCTTGACCTCCGGCGTAATTTTCAAACCAACACTCTTTGTCGCAATGCGCTTCTTAAGGTCTTCTAACATCGTGTCAAAAATTTGCTCGACTTGTTTTTCGGTTAGCGGGTGGAAGACCAAGATAGCGTCAAGCCGGTTGATGAGCTCTGGACGCATTTGCTTTCTCAGAGCCCTCATTGCGGCGGACTTTTGGAGCGCATATTCAGCTTCTCGAGCCTTTTTGTCTTTTTTCTTAGAGGCAGAAAAACCAAAATTGTCCTCTTCGTACATCGCTTCGGACCCAAGGTTTGATGTCAAAATTACAACAGTGTTGTTGAATTTTACTTTGTTGCCTTGCCCATCGGTCAAAACGCCGTCCTCTAAAATCTGGAGAAGTAAATTAAATACGTCTGGATGGGCTTTCTCAATTTCATCAAACAAAACAACTGAATATGGGCGGCGGCGAATTGCTTCGGTCAACTTCCCACCATCATCATAGCCAACATAGCCGGCCGGCGCACCGACGAGACGTGAAACATTGTGCTTTTCGCCAAATTCGGACATATCGATTTTAAAGAGAGCATTTTCTCCGCCAAAAACTTCGCGCGCAATCACGCGGGCAAGTTCAGTTTTACCAACGCCGGTCGGACCCATAAATAAGAAGGAGCCGATCGGACGATTCGGATTAGCAATCCCTGAACGACCGCGACGAATTGCCTTTGCGACAGTATGGACTGCTTCGTCTTGCCCGATAATCGCTTTGTCAATATGATCTTCCAACTTAGTCAGCAGTTCTAATTCATCGCCATGCACTTTAGAAACTGGAATGCCAGTTTTTAGCGAAACGGCCTTCGCGAGATGATCTTCGGTCAATCTTGGGACTTTATCCGCGCCAGACTTCTGGAGCGCTTTTAATTCATCTTCAATTTGCGCGAGTTTCGTTTTATACTCTGCCGCCTTTTCATAGTCTTCGTTATCGGCAGCCTCTTCAATTTTTTCATTTAGAGACTTCTCTTCAATTTTCAACTTCTTGTATTTCCCGCCGTCTTTTTTGTCTGCTTCAACTTTAGCAATAGCAGAGGCCTCGTCAATCACATCAATTACTTTATCTGGCATATAGCGATCATTGATATAGCGGCGAGACATATTCACGGCAGTTTCCAAAATGTTATCTGGGATCTCTACGCCATGGTGTTTCTCATAATGCTTTTTTACGCCCTTTAAAATTTGAAGCGTAACTTTTGGACTCGGCTCTTCAACTACGACGGTCTGGAAGCGACGAGAAAGGGCCTTGTCCTTTTCGATATTCTTACGGTATTCGTCGTTAGTAGTCGCACCAATCAGATGGATTTTACCGCGCGCGAGCGCTGGTTTTAAGATATTCGCGGCGTCCATCGAACCTTCGGAAGACCCAGCGCCAGTCAAAAGGTGTAGCTCGTCGATAAATAGAATGACCGAAGGATCTTCAACCGCTTCATCAATTACGCCTTTGATCCGTTCTTCAAATTCGCCACGAAACTTTGTGCCGGCAACCATGGCGGAAAGATCAACTTGATAAATATGTTTGCCGATCAAAGCACCTGGAACTTCGTCTTTTGCAATTCGCTCGGCGATGCCTTCGACAATCGCAGTTTTACCAACGCCAGCTTCGCCAATCAAAACCGGGTTTGATTTTGTTCGACGACACAGCACCGTAACTGCGCGCTCGATTTCCGAATCGCGGCCAATGACTGTATCGAGTTCGCCATTCCTTGCCATTTCCGTTAGATCTTGCCCAAATTTCGCTAGCCATTTCAACTTCGGCTTCAAGTATTTTTCACGCTCTTTTTCTCGCTCATACATCTTCGCTTGTTCTTCAGCGAAATTTTCCAATTTATCAGCCAGCGCATCTAAATCAATTTTTTTCGCTTCTAATAGCTTGGTTGCGCGCGAGTTTGGCTGGGAAATCAAAGCCAGGAGAATATGTTCTGTACCGATAGTGTCTGAGCCCTGCTCGCGAGCGAAGGTCGAAGCCATCCGCAAAGTTAAAACTGTCGCTTCAGAAAGAGACATCATGGCCATTGCTCCGCCGGTTTTTGGATCAACCGAGCTGTTTTTGTTCATCATTTTATCAATGTCTTCAAAGGTAATCCCCTCCTCATGGAGAAGTTGCGCCGCAGAACAGGTATCCTGCTCCAGAATACCGAGAAGCAGATGCTCCGTTCCCATATACCCCTTGTTATACTGTTTGCTGAAAAAATCAGCCTTTTGCAGCACAAAGCGTGCATTTTCAGAGAGGTGATTCATGATGTCATTGAATTCTTCGTTCATACTCTCATTATAGCAAATTAGCACTCGTAGGTCAAGAGTGCTAATTCTCGCCTTCTAGCGCCTCTAGTCCAGGTAGGTCTTCGCCGGTAAGGAGTTCCAACGCCGCGCCGCCACCGGTAGAAACGAGCATATATTCTAGATTAGGCTCTTGTTTTTGCAAGTTTTCGACAAAGCTAGTCGTGTCACCGCCGCAAATTACAGAAGTGATTTCCGGATGCTGGCCGAGAAATTCAGCAAGAGCTTTCGAGGCTTTTTCATACTCCTTATCTTCGGCCTTGCCGAGCGCGCCATTCCAGAGGACGGTCTTCGCGCGACTGGCTAGTTCTAGGACCTTTGCCGTAGATTCCTCGCCGATGTCAAATTTTTGGTCGTCGGAAAAATCACTAGCAACGACGATTTTTAGATTATCCGATTTATATCCGTCTGCGGCAATTTTTCCACCTACAAAAATCTGGTCCGCAACTGGTAGAAATTTGTCGATCAGCGGCTGTTTGTCTTCAACTTTTGCGCCACCAATTACGACAAGAAACGGATGTTTCGGGTTGTCGGCAACCTTCGATAAATTCGCAATCTCTTTTCCTAGCAACAATCCGGCAACACTTGGCAATTCACGCGCAACTGCGTCAGTAGAAGCATGGGCTCGGTGGATGACTGCAAATCCGTCTTGTACGAACAGATCAGCATGAGTAGCATCAACAATCTCGCGAGCAAATTCGTCCGAATCCGCCTCTTCGCCTGGGAAAAATCTTAGATTTTCGAGAACTAAAATTCCGCCATCTGGAAGATTCTCAACAGCTTCCTCGACTTCTGGTCCAGAGACCTCGTCAACAAATTCCACCTTTGTGTCTGGTATTAATTTTTGGAGATGCTCTGCGATCGGCTTGAGCGATAGTTCTGGAGCGCGTTTCCCTTCCGGCCGACCGAAGTGCGATATTAAGACGATTCGGCGTGCACCATGCTCGCGCAAATATTTAATGGTTGGGAGACTGGCGACGATGCGAAGATCGTCGGTGATTTTCCCATCCTGCATGGGCACATTATAATCCACCCGAACGAGGACGTTTTGTCCTTTAAAATCTACATCTTTTATGGTCGCTACCATGCAAAACCTCCTATATATTATACTGTTACGATTTGGATGGTGTCGGTACTACCGATTTTATCCTTGCCACCGGAAACAATAACACCTGTAAGCTCGGTCTGGCCATCTTCCATTTGGAGATAACCGTTCGCCTTCAATTCTTGCGCAAGGTCAAGACCATAAGTGTCGGAATATGGGCGGACAAAGGCCGAGTTCGCGTAGGTCAAAGCGAGCTGACCAGCCACGCGCGGATTAGAAGTCACGGTAATAATCGGGACATTTGGACGCTGGGCGGCAATCGCCGAAGCGGTTGTGCCGGTCGCGGTCTGACA
Source organism: Candidatus Saccharimonadota bacterium (assembly GCA_017431465.1). Taxonomy (GTDB): domain Bacteria; phylum Patescibacteriota; class Saccharimonadia; order Saccharimonadales; family Saccharimonadaceae; genus Nanosyncoccus. The sequence continues at coordinate 3,047 of JAFRLA010000030.1, read as the reverse complement.
AATAATAATATCCGCCTCGATTTTCTCGGCAAGTCTGGCCGCAGCTTCGGAAATCGCATCGTAGCTCTTGAAGTCGCCGGAAACATCGTCGACCTCGCGAACGTGCGAATGATTTTGGGTATATAAAATCGTGTTTTTCATCGCGAGAACCGCCTCGACTGGATATTTACCGTTCGCGGTCTCATCGGAAAGCATGACGGCGTCGGCGCCCTGAATCACGGCGTTCGCTACGTCGGAAACTTCCGCGCGGGAAGGCTCCGGATTATCAACCATCGAGCCCATCATCTGGGTCGCGACGATACACATCTTCGAATGTTTGCGACAAAGCGCGATTAACTTTCTCTGAACAATCGGCACAACTTCGGCGCCAGCCTCGACGGCCATATCGCCACGCGCGACCATAATACCATCGGTCGCCTCGACGATAGCTTCCATAGTTTCGTCGCTCTCAATCGCTTTTTTGGTTTCGATTTTCGCAACGATGCGAGCGGTCGAACCGTGGGAAAGTAGAATCTGACGCAACTTATTAATATCTTCAGCGGACTGAACGAAGCTCAAAGCAACGTAATCGAAATCGCGACTCGCGCCGAACTCAATATCGGCCATATCTTTCTCGGTAATAATATCGCCACCAAAGTCGGTATCCGGCAGGTTCAAACCTTTACGGCTCATGATGAAACCGTCGTTTTCGACCTCAACTTTAACCGCAGATGGACTTTCGATTTCTAGGACTTTCGTTTTAATTTTGCCGTCGAAAATGTAAATCGGCTCGCCCGGTTTCGCTTTATCAGCAAGGTTGTACTGGACCGGGAGACGCTTACTGCCATCGTGTTCTTCGACCGAGTGGTCAAGGATTAAGATGTCGCCTTTTTTGACATCCATTTTGTCGTTTTTAAGGACGCCGAGACGGATTTTTGGACCTTGGAGATCCTGTAAAATCGCGACGGAGCGACCTTTGTTCTCGGCGGCTTTTCTGATCCAAGCGATCTGTTGATCACGCTCGACATAATCGCCGTGGGAAAAGTTTAGGCGGCAGCCATTTACGCCTGCCATGATTAATTCGTTGATTTTTTCTTCTGTAAAAACAGACGGGCCAATCGTAGCCAAAATTTTGGTTCTCTTAAATAGTTGTTTACTCATATTGTTATAATTATACCATAAAGACAATAAAAAAAGACCCGACATACGCCGGGTCTTTCAAAAAAACTCACTACTTACTTCCCCATTTGGATATTCTCAATGATTCTGCCGTAGTTCGCACCGATGCATTCGGTGAGCGCTCCCTGAGGGTCGTCGCCAGTCAAGGCTTCGCTGACCATAATGCTAGCTGCGCCAGCTTCGAATGCCTCGTTCGGCGTGATAGCGTCTGGGTCTATCTCTGGAAGATTAACCTCGAGAATTATTAGGTAGCCCTGCTCTTCGCAGAAATCTACGAAAGCTTTAATATCCTCCATGTCATCATCCGCATCGAAGAAAGTTCTATTGAGTTTGATAAACGTGCCCGGCGGCAACGATCCGGCGCCGAGTACTGCTCCCAACTTTACTCGTGAGACATTGGATGCGTCCCAGATAATCTGCCTGGGGCGAATGGGCTTTTTGACATTCTCCATGTCGAACATACAAACCACCTCCTGAAGTGAATTTCGCTGAAAATTGCTACAACGAGCGTTCTTAAATAAAAAACGCCCCCATCTGTTCTATTATATCACAGATAGGGGTGAATGTCAATACTGGTGATCTCGGCGGGAGTCGAACCCGCGTTGTCGGGATGAAAACCCGATGTACTAACCGTTATACTACGAGACCATAAAAACAAAATGTACTCTTAAAATTATACCAAAAATCTAGGAAAAGTAAAGCCCTCTCGAGCTACTTACATTCGTAGTGGTACTCGGCGCGGTAATCTGTGCGGCCGTATGGTACTGTTGGGTAAAAAATCACATGGGTTTTATTCGTATCGCAGGTATAACCCTCGTAGCGGAAGTTTGGCGCAGAATCTGCGTGTTTGCCGTTATCATAATGCAAAAGTTGGCGAAGGTAGACATACGGAAAACCATTTTTTTCTAGTCGTTCTAGCTTATCCTTCTGGGAAAGATATTTTTCGGTGTAATTTTCATAGAAATAGTTCTCATAATAGTCTTTCGCGATTTTTGTCATCTCGCGTTCGACAATTTTCTCAGGCGAAAAGTAAGCACTCGCAGCCAAGTTCCCTGCTACGGCTAAAACCGAGATAATAACTACGCCGATAGAAATCTTCCGAGCGATTGGTGCAAAGAGCTTATGCTTGACTGATCTCATAGTTTTATTATATCATAAAAGTAAGTTGCCGCCATCGTTCAACGGATAGGACATACCCCCTCTAAGGGTACAATGCTGGTTCGATTCCAGCTGGCGGTACCACGAAACCGAGCCGGAAGGCTCGTTTTTATTTTCGGCGGTATACGCGGAAATTTGCCGAAAGTAAGCCCATCAGTGTAATCGCAGCAATAACAATGATGAATACTAATTTAAGGCCGCTAGCTAGCCCAAGGGTCGGCAATGCGGCAAAAGCAAGCGCAGCATATCCAAGTGCGCGGCCAGTATTTAATAGAATTTCGCGTACGGCAAAAAATTCCACGTTGTATTTATCGTTGTATGGTTTAATTTTTGAGAACATGATTACGTCCGTATAGATTATTTCGCGCATAATTCGTACTGCAGTATAAAAACCAAGATTATAGATCAAGATATTTACGAAATTGACTTCTAGAAGCAGTGGCACACAACAAACGATAATTACCAGCGTGGCAAAAAGCTGCGTCGGCTTTTGGGCTTTTTTCTTAAACAGTTTTGCAAAAAGGAACATTGTGATAATGCAGATGGCGCTAAAAATCGAAGACCAACCGCCAAGCGAAAGCTCATTTCCGACGGCTTGGAAAATCAAAACTGAGACTAGAAGGCTCATTACGCCCTGATAGCTCAATCCGCCGAGAAATTGCTGAAGCATTAGCGAGCGAAAATTGCGATTTTTGCGAACGGCGCGGAAGAATCCACGATAGTCTGGCTTT
>JAFRLA010000029.1 GCA_017431465.1 Candidatus Saccharimonadota bacterium | reverse complement strand
CGACGGCGTGAACAAAATCGAAATGCATTTTCTGCCAGATGTTTACGTGACTTGTCCGGCTTGTCATGGCAAACGCTATAATCGTGAGGCTCTGGAAATTAAGTATAAAGGAAAAAGCATCAGCGACGTTCTCGAAATGACAATCGACGAAGCGGTTGAGTTTTTTGAGAACATTCCAAAAATTGCGACGAAGCTAAAAACGATTCAAGAAGTCGGCCTCGGCTACATTCGGCTCGGCCAACCGGCTACTACTTTTTCTGGTGGCGAAGCTCAGCGCATTAAACTCGCAACTGAATTATCGCGTCGTTCGACCGGAAAAACTCTCTACATCCTAGACGAGCCGACGACCGGTCTTCATACTGCGGATGTGAAACGCCTGCTTGAGATTCTGAACAAACTCGTCGATGGCGGGAATTCAATGATCATCATCGAACATAATCTACATGTCATTAAGTCAGCAGATTATATTATCGACATGGGCCCAGAAGGCGGCCAAAACGGCGGCCAAGTTGTCGCGACCGGAACTCCCGAAGAACTTGCGAAAAACGCCAACACCCCGACTGGCGAATATCTGAAAACTGTATTATAATATACTTATGAAAAAGCTAAACACGACTCCGATTTCGGGCATGCAAGAACTCTTGCCAGAAAAACAAATTATTTTCGACGACATCAAAAATAAAATTGAAGAAACTTATAAAAGCCACGGCTTTCAGAAAATTGAGACCCCGACCATCGATCGCTCCGAGATTTTATTTGCTAAAGCTGGTGGCGATACCGAAAAGCAGATTTATAAAGTTGTAAAAACTGCCGAAACCGCCGAAGATGCGGACCAGGCCTTGAGGTTCGACCATACCGTACCGCTTGCGCGCTATGTCGTTGAGCATGAATCGAGCCTAAACTTTCCGTTCAGAGTTACACAGATTGGAAAAAACTTTCGTGGTGAGCGTGCTCAAAAAGGTCGCTTTCGTGAATTTTATCAGCTTGACATTGACGTTGTTGGCCGCGAGACTTTACCTATTGCCTATGATGCCGAGGTCATAGCGACGCTATATGATGCGCTAAAATCTTTCTTGAAGCCGAAAATGCTGATTCGTGTCTCGAACCGTAAAATCTTAAGCGGTCTAATCGAAGCTCAAAATCTTCAAGAAAAATCAGCACAGCTCTTTAGCATCATTGATCATGCTGAAAAAGTCTCGCCCGAAAAAACTGCGGAAGCCCTCGATGAAATCGGGTTAAATCAAGATCAAAAGGATCTAATGAACTCATTTATGAGTATTAAGGGTCCACGCGCCGAAGTTATTGAGAAGCTAGCTGCTCTGAATATCGAAAATGAGACGACAAAGCAGGGAATAAAAGAGCTCGACGAAGTTCTAAAATTATTGGATGCTCAGGATGCCGAAGCGATTGGTGACATGCTAATCGTCCGTGGCCTCGACTATTATACCGGTACAGTTTTTGAAACTTTCCTGCCAGACTATCAGAAACTCGGTTCGATCTGTTCTGGCGGCCGCTACGAAAATCTTGCCAGAAATTATACTGATCAAAATTTCCCTGGTGTTGGCGGCTCAATCGGGTTGACTCGGCTATTCTCGGTTCTAGACGAGAATAATTTACTCAGTAATGAAACCGAAGACGGAAAACCTGCAGTCGCGCTAGAAAAGCCGATTGATATCGCCATTGTTCCGATCTCCGAAAACGAGAATGAATACTCTTTGAAGCTCGCAAAGCTCCTTCGCACAAAAGGCTTCTCTACCGACACAATCTTGACTGACAAAAAACTCGGAGCAAAATTAACTCATGCCGCGAAAATTGCGAAATTCGGCATCGTTATTGGTGAAAACGAAGCCAAGACCAGTGAGCTAAAAATTAAGAATTTCGAGACTGGGGAAGAAAAGCCACTCTCGTCTCTAAACAGCTAAAATGCCGTCCAGAAAATACCAACTATCCCAGCATTTTCTAAGAAGCCCAAGCCTCGCTCTGAAATTAATCGGTCATTCTAATATCAAAAAACGCGACGTCGTCATTGATATCGGCGCCGGCTCTGGTGTAATCACTAGTGCTCTTTCGAAGCGCGCTAAGGCTGTGATCGCCATAGAAAAAGATCATGCTACCGCCGAGAAACTTCGGAGAAATCTCGAAAATTCCAGAGGCAACATCAAAATCGTTGAAGGCGATTTCCTCGATTTAGAACTTCCAAAAACCGGCTCTTATAAAATTTTCGCCAACCCGCCGTTTCACCTCAGCTCAAAAATTGTCCATAAATTGATTGAAGCCGAGAACCCACCAGAAAGTTTTTATTTAATTCTACAGAAACAGTTTGCTTTGAAACTTCTAAATACCGACCGCCACTATACTTCTCAGCTTGGTAAAGAGCTAATCCAAAGTTACGAAACAAAAATCAAGTATCCTTTAAAACCGACTGATTTTACTCCGCCGCCAGCCGTCCCAACGGTGCTTTTTGAGGCCAAGAAAATCCCTCGCTCGCTATCTGACTAACCATGCAAGAAAATTATTTCTTCAGCCCTGCATTAAGATACTTCTTGACGTAGTCCCAGCCCCAAGTATCGTTAAATCCACTAGTCTTAAATTTTCCAAACGCAAACGACGGCATCCCCTCCGACTCTTTCAGCGCTTTCGCCGTATTCTCCTCGATGGCCGTAATCGTTTCGTCAGAGTCCATGCAACTTGCCAGCTCATCGCCGTCCATCCCGACTGCCTTGCCGATTTCTACCCAGTAGTCTTCGGTCATATCCTGAATTTGCGGCGAAGTTTTAGATACGCCGATACCCTTTGAATGATAATCCTCCCAGAGCGATTTCAGCGCCTGATGGTAATAATCCCAGAATTTATCTTTTTGCGTAGCGCAATAAGTCCCAGTCGCTCCCCAGCGCGACATACCAATACTTTTCTCGCCATACTCGTAAAGATAATCAGTTACGCGCACCTCAAACAGAATATCCTGACCCTTGATGTAATCTCTCTCAAACTCTTCTTGATGGTTCATAATCTCTCGCGAAAATACGCTACAATATGGGCAGGCCATGTCGGTATACATAATATAATAATTTTTTGCATCCATATTTCCAATAGTCGTTCGCGAATCCCAGACCTTACTGTCATGCGAAGTATCCGAACTGCTAATAATTGCTCCAATAATTACGGCTAGAAATAGCACTCCGACCACGACCAGCCCAATAATTCTGAAAATTTTCGCGGTATCCTTTGTCGGTTTAGTTTCTGTCATTTTTCTCCTCCATTCTCTTAGACACTATTATAGCATACACGTCCAGCCCGACTCTTCTAAGGGCAAAAATTGCTATGATGATCGCAAGTGCAGTTATAATGCCGGATACTGTCCCAGCAATCGCTACGCTACCACCAGAAAATACCGCCCCAATGATCGGAGTCAAAAGCGCCGTACCGCAAGTTGGGCAGCCACTGCCTAAAATTGCCAAACCAGCGATAATCCCAGAATTTTGCAGCCCAGTCGCGGCTTCAGATCCTGCCACGTTGTCTAGTTTTTCCGTTTGACGCTGACGCTTCCGTTTCGCCGCCTGATCTTTATTATGTCTCCAGATGATCGCGATTATGCCAATCAGCGCAGCTTGCAGAATCGCAATGCCAAAAATCAGCAGCCAGTCTAAAAAGTTTTTGTTTATCCCGAAAAGCCCCAGGAAACTGTCAAAGATAATCTTCAGCACCCCGCCAAGATCCGATGCGCCCATTAACGAAAATGCCGCTAACCCTCCGGACAATAAATCTAAGAGTGTGCCAAAAATGATAAAAACCGGCACAAAAAATGCCCAAAACCTCGGCGATTTTGTTGCCAGAAGTACGCCTTTTAACGATAGCGCCCAATCGTCGCACCACTTTCGGAACGAAAACTTTTTTCCTCCACGTTTCATTAAGCTAATTTTAGCAAATTTACTCAAGAATGTCTACATTAATAGAACATAATATTGCAGAAAGTCAAGAAGAAGGTGTTCGGTTTTTCTCTGTTAGAACCTTGTGCTAAGCCTTGTGGAAAACTTTCTAGCAAAAACACAGAAAAACTTAAAAATCAATGTTGACATATATATAATGGTGTACTAAAATAAAGTTAAGGAATCGGACGAAGTTGAGAGCCGCCCGATCCTGAGTAAGGAGTGTTTCTGGCTAGGTTGTTAAGAGCCTAGAAAGAACTTGAAAGATGCGCTGTCTAGTGCATCTTTCTTTATCTCTAGCTATAAGTAGCTAAAAAGAGCCTCTAGTAAGGCTCTTTTATATGCCGAATCCCTTGGTGCCCGAGATGGGACTTGAACCCATATGGATTGCTCCATTCGATTTTAAGTCGAACGCGTATACCAATTCCGCCACTCGGGCATACTTGATTTTTGGAGGCGCCGTTTGCCCCTTGGGACGCATCGGTGCCGACAAAATTGATTTTTGGAGGCGCCGACCGGAATTGAACCGGTGTACAAGGTTTTGCAGACCTCTGCGTAACCACTCCGCCACAGCGCCATATATAATAATTCTAGCACAAAACCCTTGAAAAAGAAACGAAAATCGAGTATAATTGAAGTACGTGCGAGCGTAGCTCAGCTGATTAGAGCGCTTCCTTGCCAAGGAAGAGGTCGAGAGTTTGAATCTCTTCGCTCGCACCAAGACAAGTTTTAAGTTGGTGGCTAGTTGGTATTTCAACGTGCTATT
>JAFRLA010000028.1 GCA_017431465.1 Candidatus Saccharimonadota bacterium | reverse complement strand
GGTGAATACGTTCCCGGGTCTTGTACACACCGCCCGTCAAACCATGAGAGTCACCAACACCCGAAGTCGGTTTCGACCGCCTAAGGTGGGGGAGATGATTGGGGTTAAGTCGTAACAAGGCATCGGTACGAGAACGTGTCGATGGATTACCTCCTTTCTTGAGAAGGAATTGATGCGCTTTGAATCCGCAAGGATGCAAAGTAGCTAGGTCGGTCGTGATTGTGTTTATTCCAAGCTTGAAACACAATTTTGCCTCTTTGAGGACACGACAATAAGCTTTAGGCTTTCAAGCTTTAGATTGCACAACTAAGGTGTTAAACGTTAGACTACGAAAGGCCGCCGGATAAGGCGGTTTTTTGTGATATAATAGGAGTAGTTCCAAGAGTGGGTGGAGGTACGTTAACTTGTTTTGATTCCAATTTTTTGAAGGGAGGTGCGCGAGATGACCAGAGTTGTCTTAAATAACGGCGAAGTTGACTCTCTGACCGATGGATATAAGTCTGTTAGGAGATATTATATGGATCGGTTGGTTGAGCTGACGCGAGATTTAGGGGCCAGCGAGCCGCTGACCTTTGAGCAAGCAGCAGCGGAGCCGGAGATGCCAAAGCCGAATGATTATGCGGCGGTGGCTGGTTTCAGGTCTTTTACGGATGCGGCGAAAGAAGCTTTTCGCAAGGTACAGTTAGAACGAGATAATGGAGGTGAAATTCATGAAGTTAAGTCCCCTGAAATGCAAATTGGAGCATATAGTTCGGCGGCGGCACAGCGAGACGGATTCGAGAGACTTAAGCCGAAGACGGTTATCAAGACTTTCGGTGAGACACTCCGTGACGAACGGAAGAGTATGGAAGGTGAGGTGAAAAAAGTGAGAGGTAAGACTTATTCGAAGGAAGAAATGTTGGCAGGGGTTCGGCGATTTTATAATGTATATGGGAAGTTGCCGACACAAAAGGAGTGGCGCACGTTCATCGAGGGCAAGGACCTTCCGTGTTGGAATACGCTTTTTAATCGGTTAGGACCGAAAGTCAAGTGGCCAGAGATGCTGGGCGTTGAATCTTCCGAATCGCAGATGCCTTCTCCGGATGAATTTACCGAGCAGATACTGACTGATGAAAAAGTGGATGCCTTGCAGAAGGTCGCGGATGCGAAGCCTCATGAGAAACCTAAGAAGTCCAAGAGAACAAAGAAGGTTGAGCCGGTTGCCGTTACTAAGGACGGTACTATACCGGTAGTGGTGATAAACCAGGCTTTAACCGAGTTTGTTACGAAGGTTCAGGAGAAAGTTGAGATTCTCGACGCGGCGATTGATGTCGTGATTACTCCGACGGGTGCCAAGGGTCAGGCTGCGAATCCGATTGCGGTTCATTTGGAATTTTGACAAGTTTTTTGAAGGCCTCGGGGTTCTGCCCCGGGGTTTTTGTGTATACATTGGTGGACGAATGCTGATTTTAGTGGACGTGTTGGTGGACATGTCTTGACTTTAGTGGACATATTGAGTATAATACAGATATGAATATGCAATATAGAATAAAAGAGAAACTGGCACAGTCGCCGCTGTCCGTAGCAGAGTTAGTGTCTGCATTAGGGGTGGCTTCGCGTTCATACGTGAGTAAACAGTTGAGCATGATGCTGGCGGATGGGGTTATCGAGCGACAGAGGGATGGGAAGAAGATGATCTATTCTCTTAGAAATGGGGAGACATTGCTGAATTTAGTATTTGAGTCGACGGAGTTCGGCGAGGATGAGTTGCTGATGAGGGTGCGGAGAAACAGGCTATTTAATGGAGACGTCGGAGAAGCTGCGCGATCGATTTTCGAGTATGCTTTTCCAGAAATGCTGAATAATGCGATTGAGCATTCGCGGTCGAAAAAGATTTGGGTAAAGGTAGAAATTATTGATGATCGGCTATGTTTTATGGTTAGAGATTACGGTATTGGCGTATTTAGGAATGTGAAAGAGGAGTTTAAGCTTAACACGGAGATGGACGCAATAGCAGAAATTATGAAGGGGCGGAATACGACTGCGCCGAAGGCGCATAGTGGGATGGGAATTTTTTTCACGTCGAAAATTGCAGATCGATTTGAGATTAGAAGCTATGCTGTAAATTTTTTGGTAGATAATACACTCCCAGACACATTTGTGCGTAGTATTGATGGGGAAGTTCAGGGAACAGAAGTGGTTTTTGAGATAGGGATAGATAGCAAGAAAAGTATACGAGAAATTTTTCAGAGTTTTTCGATTGACCCGGAAGAGGGGGATTTTGATAGGACAGAAATTTTGGTAAAACTATATAAATATGGGACGATTTATGTTTCGCGGTCACAGGCGCGAGCGATGCTTCTTCGGCTAGATAAGTTTAAAAAGATTGTTTTAGATTTTTCTGGCGTGGAAGATATTGGGCAGGCGTTTGCGGATGAGGTTTTTCGGGTATACAAGTTGGCGCACCCACGGATATCTGTCGAATATCGGAATGCGAGTCCAGCGGTGGAGTTTATGATTAAGCTAGCGAAAAATGGATTGGAGATTTGACTCTGTGGAAGAAGATACGCGAAATTTGATTGATGAACTTAAAGGACTTTCTAACGAAGAGGTGGTTTCTCGGCTTGACGTCAGGCGGTCGGCGCTCGAGGTGGCGATTTTCAATGTTTCGCACGATTTTAACGCGGGGACGATTGTTCGAAATGCAAATAATTTTAATGTTTCTAAGGTTCATATCGTTGGGCGGCGGAAATATAATCGGCGCGGGGCGATGTGTACGGATAAATATCTCTCGGTTTTATATTGGGCTGACATTTCTGAGTTTTTAGCGGATCAGAAGGCGCGGGGCAGGGAAGTAGTGGCGATTGAAAATAATGTGCCTGCGAGGGTTAGTATAACGACTGGAGATGGAGAGTTAGTTGAGATTGATTTGCCAGCGGTTTTGCCGCTTGGGACTAAAAAATTTGCGCCGGATACGACCCTGGTTTTTGGGTCGGAGAGCGATGGGATTTCCCCCGAGCTTCTCTCTGGATGCGATGATATTCGGGAGATCGAAAGCTTTGGCTCGACGCGGTCGGTTAACGTCGGGGTTGCGTCGGGGATTGCGATGTATGAGTGGGCAAGGCAGTGCCTAATTAAGGCTGACTAGTCAGGCGTGCTGATTTTGGCGCCCCTACTTTTTAGCGTTTGAAGACGAGGCTGACGAAGGCGGAGAGAATGAGCGTATGAAGGTTTGCCATGATGAGCAGGCCGACGCCGGCGATGATCATGCCCCAGAATTTGACGCGCTGATAAGAGTTAATACCGCTGGCCATGTTGTCGGAAATCGGTTTATAGAAAAATACCATGGCGCTACCCGCGATAAGGATAAGTAGGCCAAGGAAGAACCATCCGATGCTAAAATTCCAATCCATAAGCCTATTATAGCACAGTTAATAAAAAAGGGCGCTAGTAGCGCCCTTCAGAGGTTTTCTCGTGCAATGTCCATAACTTCGAAGAGTGCTTCGGCTGGCATCATACTATAGAAGCTAAAGTTATATGCTGGCTTTTGCGTAGACTTGACTCCATACTTACTCCAGATGGATTTGGCCTTTTTGTTGTCGTAAGTATTGTCCCACCATTTTGGACGAACCGTATCTCCGTTGGGGACAAAGAAGGCCTCGATATTTTTTGGCACTCGCCACCTACTCATCGGATTCCATTCGCCAATGAAACGGAGTTGGTTGCAGTAGAGTTTCGGGTCGCGGCGCATGGTTTTTGTGGACGATGCTTTGATTTTGGCAATCGTTTTGTCGTTTTCCGGGTTAGGGTCGTCGGCAAAATAGGGAATTTTACTATAATACCAAGCCAGGGAAACGTAGCGATGAAACAGTTTTGCGGGTGTTGTCATAGCGTTCGCCGGTGCACCGCCGATAAAGAATATGCGCTCAATATTTTCGGGGTATCTTCTTGCCATAAAGTAGGCACAGGCGGCGCCAAGGCCACCTTGAGCATGAACTTCGAAAACGGAATTCCTGCGGGCTCTGTCTTCATTGAAGAATTGCCTTATTGACTCAAAAATGCCCGATCCGATATCGTAGTTGTTGCTATGAGATAAGACTGAGATGCTATTGCAATCATAATACCTCTGCAATTTAGCCGCATACCAGTACTCGGTCTCCGGGGAGTCTCCCTCCGCGGGGATTATTAAAAAGTTTGCATTCGGCACATTATCACCTCCTTTTAAAGAGCGCCACCTGTATATATTATACAACAAAAAACAGGCTACGCCTGTTTTCTTCTTCGTGGTGGGGATATGTGGACTTGAACCACAGACCTCTAAATTATCAGTTTAGCGCTCTAACCAGCTGAGCTATATCCCCTTAATGTTCGTGGTGGAGCAACAGGGATTCAAACCCTGGACCTCTGCCTTGCAAAGGCAGCGCT